>URAV01000036.1 GCA_900545915.1 uncultured Porphyromonadaceae bacterium | reverse complement strand
GGGCTCGAACCCAGGACCCCAACATTAAAAGTGTTGTGCTCTACCAGCTGAGCTAGCGAATCATCACTTGCATTTGCTTTTTCAAATGCGTTGCAAAGGTACGCTTTATTTTCGTTTCTGCAAATTCTATATATACTTTTTTGAATTTTTGTTTTTAACTGTCTAATTTACAATAATGATAGGACTATTCTAAATTCTTCATTGGAAAAATATATGTTCAAATTTTTAAACTGACTCTTGATTCTTGCTAATATTTTTTTCTTCTTAAATCATATTTTGATAATCTATTATAAAACATCCCATTTTAATTTATGTTTCATACAAATTAGTGCTATAATATTTTAAAATATAATCGTTCGTTTCCCTTACAAATATTTTTTATATTGATTTTTTACTTCTATTATTTCATAAAGAAATAAAATTATACATTTGTGAAACATTTTGCTAATATTATTGCTTATATTAAAACAAAATGATTTTTATAATGGAAAAAGTGGATCAAATTAATATTGAAAGAGGTCTGTATGATGCTTCTTATGAGCATGATGCTTGCGGTGTCGGGATGTTAGTAAATATTCATGGTGGCAAATCTCATGATTTGGTCGATTCGGCTCTTAAGGTTTTAGAGAATATGAGACATAGAGGAGCTGAAGGTGCTGATAATAAGACAGGGGATGGTGCAGGAATTTTGCTTCAGATTCCTCATGAGTTTATTTTATTACAAGGAATTCCAGTTCCGGAAAAAGGGAAATACGGTACGGGGTTGATATTTCTTCCTAAAGATATAAAATTGCAAGACATGATATTGAGTATCATGATTGATGAGATAGAGCGGGAGGGATTGACATTGATGCATTTGAGAAAAGTTCCGGTAGATTCGTCTATATTAGGCCGTGAGGCTTTAGCAACAGAACCTGATGTGCGTCAAGTGTTTATTACCGGATGTAATGATCAGCAAGAGTTGGAGAAAAAGTTATATCTCATTCGTAAGCGGATTGAAAAGAAAATACGTTTGTCGGACGATCCGATACAAAAGGATTTTTATATCGTGTCGCTTTCTTCCCGAAGTATTATTTATAAAGGTATGCTTTCCTCTTTACAGTTAAGGCATTATTATACCGATCTTACTAATCACTATTTCACGAGTGGCTTGGCGTTGGTACATTCTCGCTTCAGTACCAATACTTTTCCGACATGGAGTTTGGCACAACCGTTCAGATTATTGGCTCATAATGGTGAGATCAATACGATACGGGGAAACCGGGCTTGGATGGATGCTCGGGAGAGTGTTTTGGAATCTCCTGTGTTGGATAATATAGGAGACATTCGTCCTATCATACAGCCGGGTATGAGTGACAGTGCTTCATTGGACAATGTGTTGGAATTTTTAGTGATGTCGGGATTGAGCCTTCCGCATGCAATGGCTATTCTTGTACCGGAAAGTTTCAATGAAAAAAATCCTATATCCGAAGATCTTAAGGCTTTTTATGAGTACCATAGCATTCTTATGGAACCGTGGGATGGTCCGGCTGCACTTTTATTCTCGGACGGACGTTATGCCGGTGGAATGCTCGATCGGAATGGGCTGCGTCCGGCTCGTTATCTTATTACTAAAAATGATATGATGGTGGTAGCTTCGGAGGTCGGTGTTATGGATTTTGAGGCGAACGAAATAAAAGAAAAGGGGCGGTTACAGCCCGGTAAAATATTATTGGTCGATACCGAAGAGGGGAAAATATATTATGATGGAGAGTTAAAAAAACAATTGGCAGAGGCGTTTCCTTATCGAACATGGTTGGCGGCTAACCGGGTTGAACTTGATGAGTTGAAGTCCGGACGTAAAGTTGAACATCGTGTGACCGACTATGATCGTATGTTACGAGCATTTGGTTATACGCGAGAGGATATAGAGCGTGTTATCATACCGATGAGTGTGAATGGTGCAGAACCTGTATCTTCGATGGGAAATGATACTCCTTTGGCAATATTGTCTTCCCGTCCGCAGTTATTATATAATTATTTCCGTCAACAATTTGCACAAGTGACTAATCCTCCGATCGATCCTATAAGGGAAGAGCTGGTTATGAGCCTGACAGAATATATCGGAGCTGTCGGTAACAATATTCTTGTTCCGAGCGAGTCGCACTGTAAAATGGTAAAGCTTAATTATCCCATATTGAGCAATACTCAGTTGGATATCCTGTGTAATATTCGTTACAAAGGGTTCAATACGATAAAGTTGCCTATGCTCTATGAGGTAGCTAAAGGAAAGGACGGCATGCGTGATGCCCTTGATCATTTGTGCAAGAATGCCGAACAAGCAGTCGATGACGGGGTAAATTATATTGTATTGAGTGACAAAAATGTTGATAGAGTACATGCGCCTATACCTTCATTATTGGCTCTTTCGGCGGTACATCATCATTTGATTTCTGTACAGAAGCGTGTTCAGACGGCATTGATTGTCGAGACCGGAGAAATGAGAGAAGTTATGCATGCGGCTTTATTGTTGGGATATGGAGCGAGTGCCATTAACCCTTATATGGCTTTTGCCGTGTTGGATGAATTGGTTCGAAAACAAGAGATACAGTTAAATTATGAAACGGCAGAAAAGAATTATGTAAAAGCTATATGTAAAGGTCTTTTCAAAGTGATGAGCAAGATGGGTATTTCTACGATCCGAAGTTACCGGGGAGCTAAAATATTCGAAGCGGTAGGTTTATCTGCTGAGTTGAGCAAGAGCTATTTCGGTTCTACAGCTACACCGATAGGAGGCATTCGTTTAGATGAGATAGCTTCTGACGTGGCGGCGTTTCATTGGGATGCTTTCGGAGAGGAAGTAGAAACTTTCTTGCCGAATCGAGGGATTTATTCATATCGCAAAGACGGAGAAAAGCATGCATGGAATCCGGAAACGATATCTACTTTGCAATTAGCTACACGTTTAGGTAGTTATAAGAAGTTTAAGGAATATACACATAGTGTTGATGAAAAGGAAGATCCCGTATTTTTACGCGATTTTCTGACATTCAAAAAAAATCCTATTCCTATCGAAGATGTAGAACCCGCTTCGCATATTATGAGGCGTTTCGTTACAGGTGCAATGAGTTTCGGGTCTATCAGTAAAGAAGCTCATGAGACGATAGCTTTGGCAATGAATAAGATTGGCGGACGTAGTAATACGGGAGAAGGAGGAGAAGACCCTGTTCGTTTCGTTCCTTTGGAAAACGGACTTTCCATGCGTTCGGCAATAAAACAGGTCGCTTCCGGACGTTTCGGTGTTACGACAGAATATTTGGTGAATGCCGATGAAATACAAATAAAAGTAGCACAAGGGGCTAAGCCCGGAGAAGGCGGACAATTGCCTGGTTATAAAGTGAACGAAGTCATTGCAAGGACGCGTCATTCCATTCCCGGTATTTCCCTTATTTCTCCGCCACCGCACCATGATATTTATTCGATTGAGGATTTGGCTCAGCTTATATTCGACCTGAAAAACGTAAATCCCAAAGCTGAGATAAGCGTTAAGTTAGTTTCAGAGAGTGGTGTCGGAACAATTGCTGCCGGAGTTGCTAAAGCCAAAGCCGATCGAATTATTATTTCAGGTGCTGAAGGAGGAACGGGAGCTAGTCCTGCCAGTTCTATCAGATATGCCGGTATGCCCCCTGAGATCGGGTTAAGCGAGACTCAGCAAACGCTTGTATTGAACGGACTTCGCGGACAGGTGAGGTTACAAACCGACGGACAATTGAAAACCGGAAGGGATATTGTCTTAATGGCTCTTCTCGGAGCGGAAGAGTTTGGCTTTGCAACTTCAGCTTTGATTGTTCTCGGGTGTGTTATGATGCGCAAGTGTCACATGAATACATGTCCGGTAGGAGTAGCTACACAAGATGAAGAGTTACGCAAACGTTTTCACGGGCGTCATGAATATTTGGTGAATTTCTTTACGTTCCTTGCAGAAGAAGTTCGGGAATATCTTGCAGAAATGGGATTTACAAGTTTAGATGAAATTATCGGACGTGCCGATTTGTTGGAAAGAAAAGATATACGTAGTAACCCAAAATATGACCTGCTCGATTTTTCACGATTGACTTATTTCCCGGAACAAGCTGCAATGACGGCAATCCGGCAGATAAAAAGTCAAGATCATCATATCGATCATGTAAAGGATAGGGAGATAATTCAACAAGCCGCAGCGGCAATCGAATCTCGGAAAGAAATATCTTTAGACTATACGATTGCCAATACCGATCGTTCTGTAGGAGCTATGTTGTCGGGACATATTGTTTCTTTATATGGAGGAGAAGGTTTACCGGAACATACGTTGAACGTAAAATTTAAAGGTTCTGCAGGACAAAGTTTCGGTGCTTTTTTGGTAAATGGAGTTCATTTCAAGCTCGAGGGTGAAGCGAATGACTATCTTGGGAAAGGGTTGAGCGGAGGCCGCATCAGCCTGATGCCTCCGATACGTTCTACATTTGTCGCTGAAGAGAATACAATTGCTGGAAATACCTTACTTTACGGAGCTACATCGGGAGAGGTGTTTATTAATGGACGTGTCGGAGAACGTTTCGCGGTTCGTAATTCTGGCGCGATAGCGGTTGTTGAAGGGGTAGGCGATCACTGTTGTGAGTATATGACCGGAGGAAGAGTCGTTGTTTTGGGTACTACCGGACGAAATTTTGCTGCAGGAATGAGTGGCGGAGTCGCTTATGTTTGGAATAGAAATAATGATTTCGATTATTTCTGTAATATGGAGATGGTAGAGCTCTCTTTGATCGAAGAAAGTTGTTATCGGAAAGAACTACACGAACTGATCCGCATGCATTATTATTATACGGGGAGTAAATTGGCTAAAGTCATGCTTGACGAGTGGGATAAATATGTAGATCAATTTATTCAGGTAGTTCCTATTGAATATAAGAAAGTCTTACAGGAAGAGCAGATGCGCAAGTTGCAGCAGAAGATCGCTGACATGCAAAGAGATTATTGATACTCTTTCGGTGTTTTAATTTTTAGTTGTTTATTAGATAAATTGTTAAAAAATCGATATAATGGGAAATCCGAAAGCATTTCTTACTATACACCGGCAAGAAGCCGGATATCGTCCGGTACATGATCGTATCGAAGATTTTAGTGAAGTGGAACAAACATTAAATAGCGCTGATCGGAAAAATCAGGCATCTCGTTGCATGGATTGCGGTGTTCCGTTTTGCCATTGGGCTTGCCCTGTCGGGAATAAACAACCCGAATGGCAGGACTTGCTTTATAGGGGAAAATGGCGGGAGGCCTATATGATATTGGCGGAAACTTGTGATTTTCCGGAATTTACAGGGCGCATCTGTCCCGCATTATGTGAAAAAAGCTGTGTGTTGAAATTAAGTGCAGACGAGCCTGTCACGATCCGGGAAAACGAGGCTTCTATTATGGAAGCTGCTTTTAGGGAGGGATATGTAAAACCTGTCTCTCCGAGACGTAACGGGAAAAAAGTAGCTGTGGTAGGTTCGGGTCCTGCAGGACTTACCGTTGCGAATCGGTTGAATCATAAAGGGTATGAAGTTACCGTATATGAAAAACATGAGTTACCGGGAGGTTTACTTCGTTTCGGTATTCCGAACTTTAAATTGAGTAAGGTCGTAATAGATCGCCGTATTCGCCTGATGAGGGAAGAAGGAATCGATTTTGTCTTGAATACGGAAATAGGGAAAGACATTCCGGTGAAAGATTTGATCGAAAAGTACGATGCCGTGTGTATCGCAATCGGTGCGGAAGTCCCGAGAGATCTACCGATTGAGGGACGAGATCTGAAAGGTATATATTTTGCTCTGGAATTACTTGGGCAGCAGAATCGGGTATTAGAAGGTATTATCCCGCAATCCAAAGACTTGATTTCGGCTAAAGGGAAAAAAGTATTGGTCATAGGAGGAGGGGATACCGGTTCGGATTGTGTCGGCACATGCAATCGTCATGGAGCTGCGAAGATAACGCAAATAGAAATTATGCCGAAACCTCCGGTACATGATAATCCGGCAACACCTTGGCCTATGTATCCTATGGTGCTGAAAACAAGTAGTTCGCATGAAGAAGGATGTGAACGGCGTTGGCTATTGAATGCCATCAGATTTATCGGTGAAAAGAACAAGCTAAAAGCCGTAGAGGTAGAAGAAGTGTCTTGGACACGGGATGAAAATGGTCGTATGCAGATGCTTCCGACAGGCAAAAAAGAGGTCATTGATGCCGATTTGGTATTTTTGGCGATGGGTTTTGTACACCCTGCGTTGGAGGGAATTGTTTCTGAATTAGGACTTGCTGTGGATGCTCGGAAAAATATTGCTGTCGATTCTTTGCAGAAAAGCAGTGTAGATAAGGTTTTTGCTTGCGGTGATGCGACTACCGGAGCGAGTTTGGTAGTAAAGGCGATGGCTGCTGGAAAGAAGACAGCTGAAGCCATAGATCGGTATTTAGGATAATCAAATAACAATAAATAATTATGTGTGGAATAGTAGCAGTATTAGATATAGATTCCGGAGATGTAACTGAATTACGTTCTCAGGTTTTGAAAATGTCCGACAAATTACGACATCGTGGTCCGGATTGGTCTGGCATTTATACCGGAAAGAAAGCGATTCTTGCACATGAGAGGCTTTCGATCGTAGATCCTCAGTCAGGAGGACAACCGCTTAAAAGTAAAGACGGAAAAGTCATTTTGACGGTGAATGGTGAAATTTACAATCATTTGGCGATTCGTGAACAGTTAAAAGGTGAGTATGAATTTCAGACGGGTTCCGATTGTGAGGTGATACTTGTTTTGTATCGGAAAAAAGGAATTCATTTTCTTGAGGATCTGAACGGGATATTTGCTTTTGTGTTATATGATGAGGAAAAAGATGAATATCTGGTTGCCCGTGATCCGATAGGGGTTATTCCTCTCTATATAGGCACAGATGATGCCGGACATATTATGGTAGCTTCAGAATTGAAAGCATTGGAAGGATATGCAGCTCATTATGAACCTTTTTTGCCGGGACATTATTATTACAGTAAAGAAAAAAAACAGGTGCGTTGGTACGTTCGGGACTGGATGGAGTATGATGCTGTAAAAAACAATCCGGCCGATATCTCTGATTTAAAGACGGCTTTAGAAGCTGCTGTACAACGGCAGTTGATGAGTGATGTTCCTTATGGAGTTTTATTGTCCGGAGGATTAGATTCTTCTATCATTTCGGCTATTGCGAAAAAATATGCGGCAAAACGGATAGAGAATGATAGTAAGACAGATGCATGGTGGCCGCAACTGCACTCTTTCGCTGTAGGTTTGAAAGGAGCTCCGGATCTGAAGGCCGCTAAAAAAGTCGCGGACTATATCGGGACGGTTCACCATGAAATCAATTATACGGTGCAAGAAGGATTAGATGCTATACGGAATGTTATTTATTATATCGAAACTTATGATGTGACTACGGTAAGAGCTTCGACACCGATGTATCTTTTAGCTCGAGTTATCAAGTCAATGGGGATTAAGATGGTATTGTCCGGAGAAGGGGCAGACGAAGTATTCGGGGGGTATCTCTATTTCCATAAAGCACCGGATGCAAAAGCGTTTCACGAAGAAACTGTACGAAAAATCGGTAAATTGTATTTATATGATTGTTTGCGCGCTAATAAATCCTTATCGGCTTGGGGAGTTGAGGGGCGTGTGCCTTTCCTTGATAAAGAGTTTCTTGATGTTGCCATGAGATTAAATCCCGAAGCTAAAATGTCACCCGGAAAAGTTATTGAAAAGAAAATCTTGCGGGAAGCCTTTTCCGATATGTTGCCGGATGAGGTTGTATGGAGGCAGAAAGAGCAATTCTCGGATGGCGTCGGATATAGTTGGATCGATTCGTTGAAACAATTGACGTCAGATTTAGTTTCAGATGAAGAAATGGCTCGTGCAGCCGAAAGATTTCCTGAACAAACACCGATGAATAAAGAAGAATATTATTATCGATCGGTATTTGAAGAGCTGTTTCCGAGTAGGAGTGCTGCGTTAACAGTTCCGTCCGTTCCATCTGTTGCTTGTAGTACGGCTGAAGCATTGGCCTGGGACGAGGCATTTAGAAATTTGAACGAACCTTCCGGTCGTGCAGTAAAAGGAGTTCACGCCGATAGTTATTGATCTTTTTCAATATTTATGGTTGATGTGTTGAGAGACTATCTTAAAACGAGATAGTCTCTCTTGTGTTTACTTTTGTAATTAGAATTATCGATTATGAGATCGTACCGAATTTATAGTTATTAGAAGAGAACACTACTTATTGCTATTTTGTAATAATGCGTTTTACTTTTACTTCAAAAAATTACTATTTCATTATTACAGTTTTCAGATCATTGTTAAATAGATCGTATTCGTTTTTTGTTATCTTTCTTTTTGTTGATAAAACTATTAAAGAATGTCCTTCAAATTCTTTTCTGTATGCCGGGTGAATATGATGGTAGTCGTTAGAGTAGAATCCGCATTTTTGATAAAATCTTAGTCGTGCAGCAGAAATCTTGTCTGTAATGGGATCGATTTCCAGTATGATGATTTTGGAATGTCCCCCAATAAACTTGTTCAAAAGGTTGCTGCCTATTCCGTTCCCTCTTAATGATTGGTTCACGGCAAAATGTTCGATGTATATGTAGGCAGGAAATTCCCAGTAAGAAATGAAGCCGATAAATTTGTTTTCTTCGGCGTAAGCAATTAGATGGTACTGAGGATGTAAAAAAGCGATCTTTTGTTGTTCTTCAGTTCTCTGTTCGAAAATTGGGAAACTGGTTGAATATAAGCTTTTAAATTCAGAATAGGATATATGCGATTGATTATTTATGATGATACTATTCATTAGGAAACAAAAGACAATTACGATTATTTCAAGTTGAACATATATGACAATGCGACGGAAATAGTCTGATTAGATGATGCTGAGAAATAATCGACTTTACGATTTTTGAAAAAGTCTCCTAACCCGAAATAGTATCGCCCTTCGAGTATGAAACTGTTTTTCTTGGCTTTGATCTCGATCCCGGCTCCTCCGCAAATACCATAATCAAATTTATGTGCAATGGGCATGTTGTATTGTGTAGATTCCCATGTTTGAGAAAATTGAGGAAGTTCTTTCAAATTGAAACTGCTTATTTCTTTATCCGATATAAGGAAGCCCACTTGCGGTCCTAAGTTTACAAATCCGCGAAAAACTCTGTTCCCAAAAAAGATATGAGTCATGAATGGCAGTTCTATATAATTTAATTTTCGGCTATAACTATAATCTCCTTCATCGCTGAAATTTTCTTTCCACCCATGCTGTGTAAAATTTAGTTCGACAATAAAACCGAAGTATTTTTCTTCGATATATCGTGCAGATATTCCTCCCATATAGCCCATTTCATAATTTTGCCGCACACTCGGACGAAGAGTTACTCGAGAAAAAGTAGTCCCGAATTTTCCGCCGACAGCAAATTCTCGTTTATAATTTCTTTGTGCCGAAATCGTGGCGATACAAAAAAGCAAAATAAAACTGCTTATAATGATCTTTTTCATGCTTTTATCTTATTACCCGTTTTTCGATGATGTATGAAGGCTTAAAATAGACGAAATAAAAACTCTTGTTTATAAATCCGCTCCAGTTATTGATCCTTTGGAATTTAAAGTCGGTTTGTATACTTGACGATTCTATTTGATTAAGGTGGTTTTCAAAATTTTTCCCGTATTGTTTTAATGCATTCAGAAAATACATACCTGTATCAAACCCTAATAGTCCGTATTTGGGATTGGCATTGATCATGTCTTTATTATACCAGAAATAAAATTTTTTTTGGAATTCTTTCCAATCATAGTCTGTCGGATTTGTGTAAAATCGAGTAAATATAACCGTATTTAGTTTATGAAAATTATTCAGATACTCTTTTGTATATGTTTGCCATTCGGGATATCCGAACAGTGTAATAGAAAGGTCGGTGCGATCATCTTTTAATTTGGTTAAAGGCGCAATGATTTTTCCGACAGAATTTTTTGTAGAAGAATTGCTGATCACCAGAATGTCCGAATTTTCCGGTAAGGAGCTGTTCAGCATTGTAAGTTCAGGATCTGAAGCGATATGAAAATCTTTGAATTGAATATTTTTATGTCGCAATTCCGCTTTTACAGAGTTGATGAAATCTTTCTTTTCATCCGCATTGTTATCATCAAGTAAAAATATGACTTGCTTGTTTCCAAATTGGCGTACCAATTCGGTTGCAGCTTCAGCATATAGATAAGAGTGCGGTATATTAGTTTGCAGAACATGAGTATTGTGATTTGCTTCGTCGTTTTTCAAAGAAAATGCATTTACCATGTTAATATTGTTCCTAAGTGCAAATTCTGCCGTTTTCTGTATCAGGTTATTATCGGCAGGCCCGATAATCAGATCCATCGATTTCATTTCGGGTTTTGATAAAATATTGTCGAGAGTAGAACTTTTCCCCTCTGTGTCATAAGCATATACATTAATGGATGTCCCCTGCTTTTTCAGGCTGTCCACAGCCAAAAGAAATCCCTGATAATATTCAAGATAAAGGGCAGATCTGGCATCTTCTTTTTGAGAAAGCATAAAGGGAAGTAAGACGGCAACGTTGACTTTCCCGTCTTTTTCTATTGAATAAAGATCATTGTATATTTGATTAATATCTTCGTGAGTCGAGGCTTGAGAAATATCGGTCGGAGATTCTTTTACCGGAATATTTATCGTATCGTTTTTTTTGATCTCTCCGATTCCCGGATTACAAGCTCTGATATCGTCTATTGTAATGTCAAATTGTTGGGCGATACTATATAAGGTCTCTTTTTTCTTTACTGTGTATAAAAAAGTTTTAGGAGTATTGTTTTTTTGAACCCTTTCATTATTTTGTTCAGGAATAATTCGTATTACTTTCCCGATTGCGAAATTCGAAGGCGATAGACCGGGATTTTGTTTTAATACGGATTCTACAGAAATGCCATATTTTCGGGAAACGGAAAATAATGTCTCCTTAGGAGCAATCGTGTGAAAAATATATTGGTTTCGAGTATTATTGGGCATTGAAAAATCGGACGATGTATTCGAGTTAATTTGAGGAATCTTTAATTTTGTTCCTATTCGTATTCCCTTTTCCGATCCCGGGTTTAAAGCTACTATGGAGTCTGTACTGATATGGTACATACGAGATATCGCATATAGTGTTTCTCCTGCAGATACGGTATGAACGAAATAAGACGGTTCTGCTTCCGGAATTACCGTTTTTACTCCTTTAATCGGAATCAATAATTCTTGTCCGCTTTTTAAACCGTATTTAGCCGACGGATTAAATTGTATGATTTCCTCTTTAGAGACATCGAATTTTTTGCAAATAGAATAAAACCCTTCTGCACGATTTACTTTATATAAGTAGAATCCTTTACCGTCTATCGATTTTTGCGGGAAGTTATCGGCATATAATGATAAATATCCGATAAGAAAAATGAAAAGTAAGAAAGATATTTTTTTTAGAATCATGCGATCAGATTATTTGTTTTTATTGTTATCCGTATGTGATATATAGAAAACAAAGGTATAAAATTTTCCTTGTTGTGGCAATGCCTTAGAAAAACTTCATGATTATGAGAGTTTGTTTAAATTTTGTTCAGATATTTTTGAAGGTTATTTCGAGGATATTTTTTTGTCTTGATTCTATCTTGTGACATGTAAAAACCGTAAAATAAACTCGAAAAGGCAGAGAGACACTTTTACCGGAAAATTTAAACAGGTTCTAAAATCCTTTTTTGATTTTTTATTTATTTCTTTCTTTGAAATGCAGTATCTTTGACGATTAACTATTTGGGAGAGTTAGGAATGAAAAGATTCTGTATTTTATCATTATATATATTCTTCGTATCTCTTTTATATGCGCAAACTGTAGAAGTTGACGGAGCTTATCGTTGGACAGGTGTAAATAAATCGAAAACGGGGTTGGATTATGTTTTTGTAATTCCTTCGTCGTCTCAAGCTACAATTCGGTTTAATTCTACGTCGGGATCAACTGTCAATTGGTATAAATTTGATCGTACGGGGATTGGTAATAAATCATTTATTTATAGCGGTAATATATTAACTGCCGCAGAGAAAGATTGTGGGTATGTCATCGAACAAGGAGATGTTTCTGTTTATCTTTGGTTATCGATTTATAAAGAAGTATCTTCTTTGTATCCGGATGAGGAGTATGCGAATCAGTGTGAAGATGTCCGTTTGGCCGGAACAGGTCTTGATATTGCCTACTATACGGTCGATGGAAAGTGGATGGGAATAAATCGTGCGGTCGCTTATAAAACTTGGAAATGGGATGACACATTGAAAGATTTGAAAATGGTGGAGGATACGGTACAAGGTCTTGTTTCAAAGAGTGGGGAAACCGTCAGTTTGTATGCTCCAGCACCGTATGAAAAAACATTGTTTACGGTGATTGATTCTATCCCGTATAAGGGTTGGAACGGTGCTATAAAAACTTTTTCGACATCTGACGAGTATGAACCTCGGGCAATTTTAATGAAAGCTATTGTTTCACAACAATTAAGAGATGCAAAAAATGAATGGAATACAGCTCCGGAAGATGGATCTTTCGGTGGTTCAGCTCCTGTGGAAATGGAATTTAAAGCTTATGTAAGCGGAGATAACTATTATGCATGGGAGTTTATGCAAGAGAATCCGAGTGAGGTGGATGATCCTATGGTGGATGCTATATATCCGGATAAAATATTGCGATATACGTTCAAGGATGAGGGAACGACTTATGTCCGGCTTAAAGCAACCAATTCATATTGTAGCAGGGATACCTCTTTTACTATAACGGTAGGCGAATCTCGCCTTGAAGCTCCGAATATTTTTTCTCCCGGGACAAGTCCCGGTGTGAATGACGAGTGGAAAGTCGCCTATAAATCGATAGTTCAGTTTAAGTGTTGGATATTTAATCGATGGGGAGTTGAAATTTTCCGTTTTAGTGACCCGGCACAAGGTTGGGATGGGAAGTATAAAGGGAAATTAGTCCCACCCGGAGTTTACTATTATATTATAGAAGCAAAAGGGGCTGATAACCAGAATTATAAATTAAAAGGAAATATAAATATTTTAAGACCTCGTAATTAGAGTCTGTTTCTTTTCTCATCGAAAAATTTAAATAGGTTTTTTAGAATCGGGTATATCGGGTAAAAAAATGAAAAAAAAGTATATTTACATGTCGGTAGTTGTGATTATACCGCTATTGACGATATTATCAATCGTTTCTTTTAAAATTCCGCAAAAAGATCTACTTACATCATCTCTTATCGTTAATATTATACCGGATTTTCCTACAAAAGTAGATTGGGGAGGCGAGAGAGTCGATTTGGACAGATTCGATATGAGAGAACGGTATGATCGGGAGCTGACAAGTTTTTGTTATATGCATTCGAATACGCTCTTGATTTTAAAACGGGCTAATCGTTATTTCCCCCTTATCGAACCGATTCTTAAAAAGAACGGTATTCCTGAAGATTTCATTTATTTGGCAGCTATTGAGAGTTATTTAAATCCTCGTGCAGTTTCTCCTGCAAAAGCTGCGGGACTGTGGCAATTGCTACCTTCTACAGCAAAAGAAGCAGGACTCGAGGTGAACGATTATGTCGATGAACGGTTTAATATCGAAAAGTCGACAGAGGCGGCTTGTCGTTATCTGAAATCGGCTTATGCCAAATATGGTAGTTGGACTACTGTTGCGGCCTCTTATAATGCAGGAATGGGGAGAATTTCGAAAGAACTGGCGAAGCAACAACATGATTCTTCATTTGATCTTTGGTTAAATGAAGAAACTTCCAGATACGTTTTTCGGGCATTGGTATTGAAAGAAATTCTCGAAGACCCGTATCGGTTTGGGTTTGCCGTAAGAAAGCATCAGTTATATCATCCGGTGCGTATGCGAGAAATAATGGTAAATACACCGATCGAGGATCTTGCTACATTTGCAAAAAATCATGGTATTACCTATGCCCAATTAAAAGAATTTAATTCATGGTTGAGAGATCGCAGCCTTCCGAACAAAAACGGAAAAACATATAAGATATTGATTCCTGAAAAGAAAGATTTGTATTATAGTACACGTCAGATACCTGTATATAATAAGAAATGGACAATAGACTGATATTGCCGGATTATCTTGTTTGCTATTTTTTAAGGATTTGAGAAAACGATGATAAAAAAAGACGATAAAATAGAGGTACTCGGAGCTCGGGTACACAATCTTAAGAATATAGATGTAGAAATACCTCGAAACAGTTTCACTATTATCACCGGTTTAAGCGGGAGTGGGAAATCTTCATTGGCATTTGATACTATATTTGCCGAAGGTCAACGTCGTTATATCGAGACGTTTTCGGCTTATGCCCGTAATTTTTTGGGGAATATGGAACGTCCGGATGTCGATAAAATAACCGGATTGAGTCCGGTAATATCCATAGAACAGAAAACAACGAATAAAAACCCTCGTTCTACGGTAGGAACAACGACGGAGATATATGATTTTTTAAGGCTTTTATATGCTCGAGCAGGAGAAGCTTATTCTTATATCTCAGGGGAAAAGATGGTCAAATATACCGAAGAGCAGATTATAGCTTTGATTCTTGATAGATATAAGGGACGGAAAACTTATGTTTTAGCGCCATTGGTGAGAAATCGGAAGGGGCACTACAAGGAACTTTTTGAACAAGTCCGTAAAAAAGGATATTTGACGGTTCGAGTTGACGGAGAATTACGTGAAATTCTACACGGAATGAAGCTTGATCGTTATAAAAATCATAGTGTAGAACTGGTGGTAGATAAATTGGTCGTTTCGGAAAAAGACGAACGACGTCTGAAAGAGAGTGTACAAATCGCCATGAAACAAGGCGATGGATTGATAATGATTCTGGATGCGGAGACCGGAGAGGTACGTCATTATAGTCGTATGTTGATGGATCCGAAAACCGGACTTTCATATAGTGAACCAGCTCCGCATAATTTTTCATTTAATTCTCCGCAGGGTGCATGTCCCAGATGTAAAGGATTGGGTTATGTCAATGTCATAGATAAAAGTAAGATAATTCCTGACCCGAGCCAGTCGATATATCAGGGAGGGATCGTTCCGTTAGGTAAATATAAAAATACCCTTTTATTCTGGCAGATAGAGGCTATTTGTGATAAGTATGGAGTTACGCTGAAGACTCCTCTGAAAGATGTCCCGGAGGAGGCTTTGGATGATATTCTGAACGGAACGGACGAACGGTTGAATATCAAGAACCAATCATTGGGAAATTCTAATTATTTTCTCTCCTTCGACGGTTTGATAAAGTATATCGAGATGCAACAGCAGAATGAGGCTACAGCTCAGGCTCAGAAGTGGGCAGGTCAGTTTGTAAAAACAGTTATTTGTCCTCAGTGTAACGGTCATAGATTAAATGAGGAGGCTTTGCATTATCGTATTCAAGGAAAGAATATTGCTGAACTGGCGGAGATGGATATTTCTGAACTTTCGGATTGGTTAGATGGGATAGAAATGCAAATGTCTTCAAAGCAAGCTGCTATTGCAAAAGAAATTTTGAAAGAGATACGCTCCAGACTGCATTTTTTGGTAGATGTCGGGTTGGAATATCTTAACTTGAATCGGGCTTCGGCAACTCTTTCTGGAGGAGAAAGTCAACGCATACGTTTGGCTACACAAATCGGGTCGCAGTTGGTCAATGTCCTTTATATTTTAGACGAACCGAGTATCGGATTACATCAGAGAGATAATACGCGTTTGATACGTTCGTTGAAACAACTTCGAGATGCCGGAAATTCTATTATCGTTGTTGAACATGATAAGGAAATGATGTTGGAGGCAGATTATGTCATAGATATGGGACCCAGAGCCGGGCGTCTTGGCGGAGAAGTGGTTTTTGCCGGAACTCCGAAAGAAATGTTGAAGACAGACACATTGACAGCAGCATATCTGAATGGTAATATGGAAATTCCGCTACCCGAAACGAGAAGAAAAGGAAATGGTAAATCTATTATTTTACAAGGAGCAACGGGAAATAATCTGAAAAATTTGACTGTTGAATTTCCATTAGGAAAATTCATTTGTGTGACAGGTGTCTCCGGTAGTGGAAAATCAAGTTTGATTAACGGTACATTACAACCGATAATTAGTCATTTGTTTTATCGTGCACAACGAGATCCGCTTCCTTATAAAAATATAGAAGGCTTGGAATATATCGATAAAATCGTAAACGTTGACCAGTCTCCGTTAGGCCGTACGCCTCGTTCGAATCCGGCGACTTATACGGGTGTGTTTTCTGATATACGGAATGTTTTTGTTGATCTTCCGGAAGCCAAGATACGAGGATATAAACCGGGAAGATTTTCTTTCAATGTTGCCGGAGGACGATGTGAAGTGTGTGGCGGAAATGGTTATAAGACTATTGAAATGAATTTTTTACCGGATGTATTAGTCCCTTGTGAGGAATGTCATGGGAAACGATATAATAGGGAAACATTAGAGGTTCGTTTCAAAGGAAAATCTATTGCGGATGTCCTTGATATGACGATTAATCAGGCTGTTGAGTTTTTTGAAAATATTCCGGCAATTTTGAATAAAATAAAAGTTCTTCAAGATGTCGGGTTAGGCTATATTAAATTAGGACAACCGTCTACTACATTATCGGGTGGAGAAAGCCAACGTGTGAAGTTAGCTACCGAATTGTCTAAAAAAGATACGGGAAAAACTCTTTATGTATTGGATGAACCGACCACAGGTTTGCACTTTGAAGATATTCGTGTTTTGTTGAATGTTCTCAATCGTTTGGTGGATAAAGGAAATACGGTTCTGGTTATAGAACATAATTTGGATGTTATAAAGTCTGCTGATTATATTATAGATATGGGACCTGAGGGAGGACAAGGAGGAGGGCAAGTTCTTGCTACCGGTACGCCGGAAGAAATATGTAGAACAAAAAATACTTATACAACACAATATCTGAAGGAAGAACTTAATTTGTAACTTTTCTGTTTATTATATAGATATGGTCTTCGTTTTGCTATCGGCATTATGAGGTAGAAATATAAGAACGAAATATACTCAAATAAAAAATTCTATTTGAGTATATTTCGTATAAAGCAGAATTTTTTATATTTGGAATTAATGATTGTAACCTGTAAATCGAAGTAATTTTTTATTTCTTGAAAAATTTTTCAAGTGAAAATTCCTCTTTTTGCAGATCGGACTAAAAATTTTCTATTTTTTCTTCTGAATCTTTTTCTGGAGAATTATTTTTGATATATGTCATAACCTCATTAAGTCCTGATGTGAATTTGTCGAAATCTTCTTGGTATAAAAAGATTTTATGTTTTTCAAATTGGACTATGGGATTATTGTCTTCACCGGAAATAATTTTTTTACTTTCTGTAATAGCTAGAAAAAATTCATCCTTTTTATTCTTCTTGACATCTAAATAATAGATCCTTTTTCCAGCTTTCAGTGTTTTTGTAAATACTATATCATTTTCCTTTTTATTGAGTGTGTCTTCCTTCCTCAGATTTTCCATATTAAGTAATGTTCTTGTGCGTGATGAAATATTTTATTAATTATGTATTCAAATGCAAATATGCTACTTTATTTTGAAGAAACAAATATTTTGAGATAACATTTTAGAAATATAATGAAGTTCGTTTCTTCTTGTGTCGATTTTTCAGAAAAAAATAGGCATTTAAGACGGAGTACAATGAAAAAAGTAATACCTTTGCAGCCGCATAATACAAAAAGGATCTTTAAAAAATGGTGAATCGAATTTTAATCCGAATCAAAGTTGTACAAATAGTATACTCTTATTTGGTAAATAAAGATAAGAGTATAGATACTTCAGAGAAAGAATTGTTTTTCAGTTTGGAAAAAGCTTATGAGTTGTATCACCGTTTGTTACTTCTGATGATCGAATTAACAGATGCCCAAAGTAAACGCATAGAAAATGCCCGTTTTAAATATACAGCGACTGCAGCAGATAAAAATCCGGATACGCGTTTAGTAAATAACCGTTTTATCGCACAATTGCGAGAAAACAAAATGTTAAAAGAGTATGTCGATCGTCAATCTGTTTCTTGGGTGAATGAGCCGGATTTTATTCGTATTTTGTTAGATCGTATATTAGCATCGGATTTTTATAAAACGTATTTGGCATCAGAAGAAGATTCGTATGCCGTTGATCAAGATTTTTGGAAAAAGGTGTTTAAACATATCATTGTTGATGATGAAGATCTGTCCGAGATTTTAGAAGCACAAAGTCTCTATTGGAACGATGACATGGAAACAATTTCTACTTTCGTGTTGAAAACGGTTAAGCGATTCGACCAAAGCAAAGGTTCAGAACAGGAGCTTTTGCCGATGTTTAAGGATGATGAGGATGCTGAATTTGCTAAAATGCTTTTTAGAAAAACTCTCATGAATGTCGATGCTAATAAGGCTCTGATAGATCAACATACGAAGAATTGGGAGATTGACCGGGTGGCATTTATGGATATAGTCATTATGTTGGTCGCTATTACGGAAATAAAATCATTCCCTACAATTCCCGTTAAAGTAACATTGAATGAATATATAGAAATAGCTAAGTCATATAGCACCATAAAAAGTGGACACTTTATAAATGGTATCTTAGATGCTGTCGCTTCTCAGTTAAAAAAAGACGGCTCTTTAGTAGGTAAAGTATAGGAGTATTCGAAATTTTTGCGATCTTTCTATAATAAAAAATTGAGTCTATACAAAGAATCCCGTATAGACTCAATTTTTTGTTGTTCATATTTTTTTCTTTATATAGCGACTATTTTAAGAATCTATTTAAATCTTACACAGATGTCTTTTTGAAAGTTGTTTTCGAGAATGTTTTTTGTTTCGATAAAGAGTATGGTTGGCTTAGTGATGTACAGAAACAGGAAAACATACCGAAAGAAAACGGGAAAAAAGAGTTGTCCGGATTACTTTATTAGAAAATTTAAATAGGCTCTTCTATATATTTTTTTCTCTATCTCACTTTTTTGTCGTATCTTTGTTATTAAATAAAACAGTTGTATCTGTAACTGTATCTTTAATTGTTTAACAAATAAGTTGAAATTATGACATTATTGACAATTTTACTGCAACAACAAGGACAAGGCGCTGGATGGTCAAGCATAATTATGATGGTGGCCTTAGTTGCTATTTTTTATTTCTTTATGATCCGTCCTCAGACGAAAAGACAAAAAGAGATTCGTAAATTTCGTGAAGCATTAAGCGTCGGAGACAAAGTTGTTACCGCCGGGGGAATTTATGGAAAGATTAAGGAAATTAAAGATAATATTATCGTTCTTGAAATTGCGGATAATGTACGTATTCGTATTGATAAATCTTCTATTTACGCTACTGCTGCTGATTCGACGACTACAAATCAAGCTTAGTCGGTCTGTCTTTTTGTAGAAGATCTTATCAAAAGATCATTGAAGATAAAGTTTTTTGTTTGTAATTCTATTTCAAATAAAAAACTTTATCTTTGTTTTATTAGAGCTATTGTTTAAATGAAAAAAGTTACAGAACGCTATATTCAAATCAACCTGAAAAAATGGTTGCATAATGCAAATGTTTTTTTTCGCAGTGAAAGAAGCAAAGAAGTTATTACTTTTTTGTTATTTCTCGGTTTGTCGTTTCTTTTTTGGGTATTGCAATCATTAAATGAAGATGTAGAAGCATCATTCAAGATTCCTATACGCTTCACGAATGTACCGGATAAAGTAATGATTACGAACGAATATCCTCAATATTTGGACATTCGTATAAGGGATAACGGTACGACGATGATGAACTATATGATAGATCGTTTTGTCCCTGTCGAGATAGATTTTAATCAGTATCAGAATAAGCGCGGACAATTTACTATTTCATTGGCGAAGTTGAGCGCATTGGTTCGTAAACAACTTAAAAATACTACGGGCTTGGTTTCTATCTCTCCAGATTCTTTAACATTGTATTATTCCCAAAATAAAGGCGCGAAGTTTAAGTTGCGTTTGGTCGGTTCTGTATCTACAGTTCCGCAATGTGTTATTAACGGGGAAATATCTTCAGGGACAGATTCAGTTACGGTGTATGCTCCTTCTTATATTTTGAATTCTATTAAAACGATAGAAACAGATTCTTTTATTTTGAGAAATTTGTCGGACACAACGGTTTATGATCTCCCTTTGAAAAAAATAAGAGGGGCTAAGATTGTCCCGGATAAAGTAAAAATTATAGTTCCTGTTGAAGAGATAACAATGAAAAAGATGACACTTGCAATTAAGATAGAAAATATTCCGGACAATATGACGATGCTCCTTTTTCCCGCTACTGTGGAAGTTAGCTATATGCTTCCTATCAGTCATTTTTCAAAAGTCGCTGTTGGAGATATAGAAGTAGGTGTGGATTATGGACAAATAAAAAGCAATCTGGGGAATAAATTGGCTGTGAAAGTTTTGAAACAACCCTCTTTTGTTAAACATTTGCAAGTAGTACCTGACAGCGTAGAATATATTTTGGAGGAAAAAGTGTTATGAGGTCAGTAGGAATAACTGGTGGTATCGGAACAGGGAAATCGGTGGTGAGCCATTTCCTTCGTATATTGGGATTACCTGTATATGACAGTGATTCTGAAGCGAAAAGATTGATGAATACTCATCCGGAAATACGAAATAAACTTATCGAAATGTTTGGCTCTGATATATATGTAGAGCAAGAATTGAATAGAGTTTTATTAGCCCGTTATATATTTGCAGATCTGTTGTTGTTGCAGAAAATTAATGAGATTATCCACCCGGTTGTCCGAAAAGATTTTAAATCTTGGTGTATGCGTCAGAAAACGGCATTTGTTTTTATGGAATCCGCTATTTTATTCGAATCGGGATTTGAAAATTCTGTTGATGAGGTTTGGGTGGTTACTGCGCCGGAAGACATACGCATTTATCGTGTGATGGCAAGGAATAATTGCAGTGAAGAAGAGGTAAGACAGAGAATATCAGTGCAGTTAGATGAAGCTGAAAAATGTAAAAAGGCAGATCATATCATTCAAAATGATAATAAAAATCCTCTGATACCACAAATTTTGAACTGTCTGAATTATAAGGGGAAACTCGAATGTTAAGAATCTTTTGATACAAAAAAGAGTATAACGATTGATAAATTGAATATTGAATATTACATTTGTGCCGATTTAATCTTTAAAAATATTACGATATTATGTTGAAAACAATCCTTTCTATATCTGGAAAACCCGGGTTATATAAATTGGTATCACAAGCAAAAAATATGTTGATTGTAGAGTCTGTAATTACAGGAAAACGGATACCTGCATACGCCCATGATAAAGTTATATCATTAGGAGATATTGCTATTTTTACGGAAAGTGGAGAAGTTCCATTGAGAGAGGTGATGGCGAAGGTAAAGGAAAAAGAAAACGGAGCAGTGGTTTCTATAGACTTAAAATCGAATTCGGATGCTTTAAGAGAATATTTTGCGGAGATTTTGCCCGATTTTGATAAAGAGCGGGTATATCCCACCGATATAAAAAAGCTGCTTAGTTGGTACAATCTGCTTGTAGAAAA
Organism: uncultured Porphyromonadaceae bacterium; assembly: GCA_900545915.1. Taxonomy (GTDB): domain Bacteria; phylum Bacteroidota; class Bacteroidia; order Bacteroidales; family Coprobacteraceae; genus Coprobacter. The sequence continues at coordinate 13,610 of URAV01000036.1, read as the reverse complement.
AGATCTGGCCGATTTTTCAGAAGAGAAAGAAGAAAAAATAGAAAAATAAATATTTAAATATAAAAAATAGCCCCCTGATTATTAATACAAAATTATTTCTTGTTTTAATAATCAGGGTATTTTGTTTAGAGTATTAAGGCTTTTAGACAACTTCAAATTCTAAAGATGAAACAGTTAGTAGATATTGATAATTGGAGAAGGAAAGAAAACTATCTTTTTTTTAGAAACTTTGCAAATCCGTATTATACGGTAACATCGGTTGTAGATGTCTCGAAAGCTTATGATACATCTAAACGTTTGGGAATAAAGTTTTCTCAATTGCTTATGTATGCTTCTTTAAAAGCTGTGAATGGAATTGAATCTTTGCGATATAGGCAAATAGACGGGAGGGTATGGCTTTTTGATTCGATCAGGCTTAATACGGCAGTATCGCTTCCTGATCATTCTTTTATCTCGGTAATAGTCCCTTATAAAACATCTTTAAGAGAATTCGTGGTATCGATACAGGAACAGGTAGATTTGGCTCAAAAAGGTTTAGGTGATGCATATGGGCTCGATTCGGAAAAAGACGTTATTGTCATTAGCATTAATCCGTGGTATAGTTTTACCGGAATGCAGTTTCAATTTCCGGAGAATGCAGGAGAGAATATGCCGCTATCTATTTTCGGGAAAGTAACGGAAGATAATGGAATGAAGAAAATGCCGGTTGCGATGAGTTTTCATCACGGTTTTGTTGACGGATATTATGTCGGGCAATATTGGGAAAAATTCCAGCAAAATTTAAATGCCTCTTATGATTAATTAAGCTACAATAAGCTTTCGGTAAATGAGCGCAGAAAAACGAATCGGGAAAAAACTCAAAGAAGACCTGACAGAATTGCTTTATCAGAAAATTTAAGTGCTATTATTTGAAATTTACTCGAATTACTACTATAAAGTCATAAAATCGGGAACTTTTGAGAAATCTCATTTGTTTTGTCTGTAAATAATATGATTATGAGTAGGCGTACAGAACTTGAAAAAGAAATCGAAATAGTGCAGTCTCGAATAAACGATGCTTCCGAAAATACACCTAAAGAAATTTTGGAAGCGTGGGAAAAAGAATTAGACAGTCTTTCTTTTGAATTGAATAATTTGTACGATGATAATGAACTTGAAGATTCTTGATTCGTAAAATACGGATTTATGTATTGATTCAATTTTATAAAGTTTTGAAACTTAAAATTTTCAGAGTATGGCGAATCGGCAGAAAAGTTATTCGTTATGCTCTGTTTTTGTATAATACTTGATTACGTATTTGTTTATTAGTTTTTAAAGTGCATTATTTAATCGCTGTTTAAAACCTTATCCGGCATTATTAGAACGGAAATAAAAATGTTTCGGTAAAATAAAGACAGACGCTCAGTTTTTTGAAATATTTGAATAATATAAAAGAATCTGTAACTTTGTTACAATATTTACACATACTTTTAATTCATTGTATCATGAAAAATTTGATTTCGATTGTCATTTTGACAATATCATTGTGTGCATGTACACAGCACCGGAGTCCAGCAGTCGAGTGGACAAGCACTACGGCCGATTCGCTTTTTGTTTCTCATCCGGATATTTTTATGTCAGAATCTGCAGATAGTGCAGATGTTGAAGTTTTTGTAAATAATCCTATGCAGGAAATTGATGGATTTGGGGCATGTTTTAATGAGTTGGGGTGGACTTCATTGTCTGAATTGAATAGTAAAGATAGGGAGAATATCATAAAAGACCTTTTTAGTAAGGAGGGTATGAATTTTTCTGTCGGACGAATGCCTTTAGGTGCAAATGATTTTTCTCGAGATTGGTATTCCTATAATGAAACGGATAAAGATTTTGAAATGAAAAATTTCTCGATAGCCAATGATGAGGAGACTTTGATCCCATTTATTAAAGCAGCTTTGGCAGTACGACCTGATTTAAAACTTTGGGCATCTCCTTGGTGTCCGCCTACATGGATGAAATACAATAAACATTATGCATGCATGTATCAAGATCCTGAGACCGTACAAAAGAATATGAGACAGTTGGGAGTCGATGATAATATAACTACGGTCAATCATCTAACACCTGATCAGCAAGGTGCAGAAGGGGCGGATATGTTTATTCAAAAACCGGAATATCTGAAAGCTTATGCTCTGTATTTTAAAAAATTCATTGAAGCATATCGGTCGGAAGGCATACACATTGACATGGTTGCACCGCAAAACGAATTCAATTCTTGTCAAGTATTTCCTTCATGCATTTGGACAGCTGAGTCTTTGTCTCGTTTTGTCGGAGCATATTTAGGACCGGAAATGCAGAGGTTAGGAGTGAAGATATTATTTGGAACGATGGAGCGGAAAAATGATCTGATGATAGATACTGTTATGAAAAGTGAGGCGGGTAAATATATTTCAGCTATCGGTTTTCAATGGGCAGGGAAAGGAGCTGTTAAGGCCGTTCATGAAAAATATCCTGAATTAAAACTGGTACAGACCGAAAGCGAATGTGGGGATGGAAAGAATAGTTGGGATTATTGTTTTTATACTTGGAATCTGATGAAACACTATCTCAGTAATGGAACATCTGTTTACATGTATTGGAACATTTCATTAGAAGAAGATGGATTAAGTCATTGGTTCTGGCGTCAGAATTCCTTAATATCGGTTGATAAGGATACAAAAACATATAGATATACTCCCGAATATTACTTAATGAAACAGTTCAGTCATTTTATACACTCTGGAGCACGAAGAATTGAGACGTCAGGGAAATATGATAATCTGTTGGCATTCAGAAATCCTGATAATTCGATTGTTGTTATTGCGGTAAATGAAGAAAGTTTTGAACAACCTTTGAAAGTCAGAATAGGGAAATTTATATTACCGGTAAATTTAGCGTCTCGGTCTATAAATACGTTTGTAATACCCAAAAGATAAATTTACGGTGAATGAGAAAAATGGGCAGGCAAGTTTTTGTCTGCCCATTTTTTTGAAATAGAGAAAACAATATTAAGCTAAAAACTGTTGTGTAAAATATATTATAAATTATTGTATTGGAATTATTTATAAAGAACGAATTATGGCGATAAAGAAATTGTTTTTTTTGATGATACTGTTTGTGATGACAAGTATATCTGAAATTAATGCGGAAACGAAAGATTCTTTGTGGACTACCTCAGGATATGCAGGTTTTAAGTTGACTCAAGTCAGTTTTACGAATTGGGCGACAGGAGGAGATAATGCTTTTGCCTTTGATTTGCAAGGAACATATCAAGCAGATTATAAACATAATAAACATGTATGGAAAAATAGATTGGAGTTGGCTTATGGATTAAATAAAACAAAAGGAGATGGATTAAAGAAAACCAGTGACAAAATTTACATAAATTCCAATTACGGATATGAAATATATAAAAACTTATATGCAAGTGCCATTTTGAATTTTCAGTCACAATTTACGAGAGGATATGATTATGCGATTAGCCGAGACATTTCTGTTTCTGAATTTATGGCTCCCGGATATTTGATGACCGGACTTGGTGTGACGTGGATTCCCAATAAATACTTTACGGCAGTATTTTCACCTGTAGCATGGCGCGGAACATTCGTTTTAAATGAACGCCTTTCTGATGAAGGTGCATTTGGTGTGAAGCCGGGTAAAAAACTCTTGTCCGAATTAGGAGCTAATCTAAAGCTGGAAGGTAAATATGAATTTTTGAAAAATATGACAGTTTATTCTCGGTTAGATCTATATTCCGACTATTTGCGAAAGCCTCAGAATGTTGATGTGAATTGGGAAGTTCAATTAAATATGGTTATTAATAAGTGGTTCTCTACAACATTAACGACAAATTTGGTATATGACGATGATGTCCTTATCGGATTGAGTGACGGTCGCAAAGTAAAACGAGTTCAATTTAAAGAATTATTGGGGGTTGGTCTTCAATTTAATTTTTAGAACTTGTCTAAATTTTCCAATAAAAAATATTATCAGGTTATTTTTACATTTTCTTCCGGTCTTTTTTCTTGTTTCCTCTCGTCAGATAGCCTGCTATCTTTCTCGTAAGAACAGAAAATATTCTCAAAAGAAACTCTTAAATCTAACCTGAGCAAAATTTAGACAGGCTCTTAGAATATAATAAAAGGCAGATTTTTTAATCCGCCTTTTATCATTGTTAGAGTATTATTGTTTACTTAGTTCAAATCCGATCAACATGCCGTCATAACCTTCGGCAACAGTACCGATTGTTTTGATTGTCGAACTTTTGGATGCTGAGGATAATTTAGTCAATATCTGTAATAATTTATCAGCATTAAACAGTAATTTGATATTATTACCTGATTTCTCTATTTTAGCTGCAGATTTTCCGATATTTATCAATCCGGCAATTTGATATTGCAGGTTCAGTTCCTGATTTTCTGCATCGAACGTGTATGTCCCTTTAGAATTGCGTCCCATAAATTTATTTACAAACGTACTATCGGCAAATGTATATCCGAATTTTTCTGGACCGATCCCTATTTTTGTGTAAATACCAGCCAGTTTTTCACTGACTTCATTAGCGACTATTGCGCCACCGGCTTTTTTCAGAAGGTCTTCACTGGTAAATGAACATGCAGGACTTACGTATTTCCAAGTACCTTGTAGATCGGATTGTTTAACACCACTGATTCCCGATACAATATTCGATACGGCATCTTTTACATTTGAAGAATTAAGAAAGTCTTTCAGACTTTGTGCATAAGATGAAACGGTTGTGGTAAGCAATAAAACCACGGCGAGTAATACAACTTTTCTTTTCATGATGAATTAATTATTTAAAAATTATTTTGATTATCCCAATTTTAGGTCAATGAATTTTTTGATAAAAAGGGCGGTTTCTTCTGATCCTAAAATCGAAGAGTCTATTGATAAATGATAAGAAGCTGCATCTCCCCACTCTTTATCAGTATAAAAATTGTAGTAGGCAGCACGATGTTTATTTACTTTTTCGGCTTTTTCCAGAGCTTCTTTTACATCGATAGGTTCTGTTCTTGTAATTCTTTCGATCCGGCTTTGCATAGGTGCATGAATAAATATATTGAAACAATTGGGAACATCCCTCAATATATAGTCGGCACACCGTCCTACAATTACACAAGAGTGTTCTTGTGCTATCCGTTGAATGACATCAGATTGATATTTAAAAATATTCTCGTTACAAAGAGAACCGTCGCTACCGAATGTACTGCCTAAAGATGCCCAACTCATAGAAAGCATGTGCCGTAAAGAACCGGGGGCTTTTTCATCTGCTTTTTCAAAATATTCTGCATTAAGGCCGCTTTCTTTGGACGCTTCTTTGATAAGCTCTTTATCATAATAAGCAATATTAAATAACTGAGCCAGCCTTTTCCCGATTTCTCGTCCGCCGCTCCCATATTGGCGACCTATAGTTATAATAAATTTTTGTTTCATGATTGATCAAAATTTTAGATTCTGTTTATTATTCGTTCTAAAAAACAGAAACAAATTTACAAAGTTTAATCGGAAATGATTCTCTTGACCATGTAAATTTTTATATTTCAAGTTTTTCATATCGTTTAGAGCCTGTCTCAATTTTGCTCAGGTCAGATTTGCGAGATTCTTTCGAGTATGTTTTTCTGTTTTTAGGAGGATGATAGCGGGCTATCTGACGAGTGAAAACGGGGAAAAAGACCGAAAGAAAACGCAAAGATGACCTGATAGTACTTTTTTATTGGAAAATTTAGACAGGCTCTTAGAGTCAGTCGTCTAAATTTTTTATAGAATGTCTTTATTCCGATAAATGAGTGTGGCATTATGATTTATAAAATTCTTGTGTAATTCAGGAGAATGAGTTTATTGAGTAATGATAAATAAAAACTTTTGCATGTTTATAAGAAAGAAAAAGCTATAAAATATGATGATAGAGTAAAACTTTATACTATAAAATCCCTACATTTGCGATTTAGAGTCTGTCAAAATTTTACAGGACATTTTTTGATGACTGTTTTCGCCGATGTTTTTTGTTCCGATAAGGGAAGCAGTAGTAGGCTGCAAGATGTATAGAAACAGAAAAACAGTCTGAAAAAAGGTTCATAAAGACCAGAAGAAAACGCAAAGATGACCTGATAGTATTTTTTATTGGAAAATTTAGACAGGCTCTTAAACCTATATGGACGACAGGTTAAAAAAGAAGATGCCGAAAAATGAAAATACAGTTTTCCCGTATGATGGTATATTTAAAAAGAATCATTTTGTTATTTTTGGGATTAATAAGTTTTCTCGTTCCGACTCAAGCTCAATTGAATACGGAACGTGTAATGAATATTGGTCGCAACGCTCTTTATTTTGAAGATTACATACTTTCTATACAATACTTTAATCAAGTTATAAAGGTAAAACCTTATATGGCAGAACCTTATTTTTATAGGGCTGCTGCCAAGTTAAGTTTGGAAGATTTCAGAGGTGCAGAGGAAGATTGTAACTTATGTCTCGAACGTAATCCTTTTATTACAGGAGCATATCAGGTTCGAGGAATTGCCCGTCAGAATTTAGGAGATTACCAAGGGGCGATCGATGATTACAATGAAGGTCTGAAATATGCTCCTGAAGATCGGACCTTTTTGGGAAATAAAGCAATAGCAGAAGTCCAGCTCAAAAAATATGATGATGCAGAAAAAAGTTTTGATAAACTTATTTCGATCCATCCGTCTTATTATAACGGCTATTTGAGTCGGAGTCAGTTTTGGTTGGAAAAAAAGGATACTTTGAGAGCGATCAAAGATATAGATAAAGCTATTTCTTTAGATAAGCATCTTTCGTATGCATACGCACAACGGGCTATTATTAAATTTCAGTATACAAAAGACTATCAAGATGCTTTGGCGGACATGAATGAAGCTCTACGGCTTGACCCGAATATGTCTTCTTATTATATTAATCGGGCATTGATAAAATATCATTTGGATGATTTGAGAGGTACGATGGCCGATTATGATAGAGTAGTGGAGATCGATCCTAATAATCTGATGGCTCATTATAATCGAGGTCTGTTGAGAGCTCAAGTTGGTGAAAAAAATAAAGCAATAGAAGATTTTTCCTTTGTATTGAAGTATGAACCGGATAATTATTTTGCTTACTATAATCGGGCAGTATTATATGATGAATTAGGAAATTATAGGGCTGCGGTCAAAGATTATAATAAAGTATTGAATCAATATCCGGATTTTTATTCTGGATATTATGCCCGTTCTGAAGCGAAAAGAAAATCGGGAGATATTTCCGGAGGAAAATCTGATTATCAGAAGGCGATGAAACTTTATGAGGAACAAAAGAATACGAATAAAAATTATGAAGAAGTTGCAGATAATGTCGATGAATCTGAAAATAATACTTCAGAGAAAGATGCTGATAAGGTAAGAAAAGAATCTGACAAAAATATAAATAAATTTGATCGATTGCTGGTTGCGGACAATACCGACATGAAGAGTAAATATACTAATGAGATAAGAGGTAGGGTACAAGATAAGAATTTTAATGTAGAGATAGCTCCGGCATTTGTTCTTACATATTATGAAAGACCAGATCAGGTGAAACAGACAATTTCTTTTATTCCTGAGGTTGAAAATCTGAATAGAGCCGGGATATTACCTTATCGGGTATTATTGACAAATGCTGAGATGGCATTGGACTCTGCAAAAATTAATAAACATTTTATTTCGATCAATGATTATTCGAAGTTGATAGAAATAAATCCGCGTAATGCAGTCCCGTACTTCGGACGAGCTCTCGATTTTATGTTGATACAAGATTTTGCAAGTTCTTTAGATGATCTGAACCGAGTGATACAGTTAAGCGATAATTTCGTTTTGGCTTATTTTATGCGAGCGGTCGTCCGGTTTAAGCAAATTGAATATAGAGCTTCTACCCAAGATTTCGATGCTCAAAATAATAAATCTGTTTCCGAAACATTTGGTTTATCAAAGAGTCCGGCATCATCGATATTATTACCCAATTCATCGTCAAATAAAAAAGAATCGGTCGGAATGGATTATGAGATGGTTCTTCGAGATTACGATAAAGTTATAGAAATGGCGCCGCAATTCGTTTACGGTTATTATAATCGAGCTAATGTAAGATGTGCACAAAAAGATTTTCGGGCAGCTTTAGCTGATTATAATGAAGCGATTCGTTTACGTCCGGATTTCTCAGATGCATATTTTAATAGAGGATTAGTGTATGTCTTTTTAGGTGAGACTCAAAAAGGTATTGCCGACTTGAGTAAGGCCGGAGAATTAGGAATAGTTTCTGCTTATAATATTATTAAAAGACTGGGAGATTGAGTTTTTAAAATACATTCATTAAGACTTGCACGGACATTTTTTGAGAACTGTTTTAGAGGCATTTTTCAGTCCCGATAAGGAGAGTAGCAGACTACGTGACGTGTAGGAGTAAGAGACCTGATCGGAAGCAGACTCAACAAGTCTGGATATAAACTTTTATCGGAAAATTTAGATCGGTCCTTAAAAGGTCTGAAAATCATCTTATCGAATAGTTAAAAAAATATTGCCATAAAATTTAAACAGGCTCTAAAAAATTATTACTTTTGTGCTCTTGATAAAATATCTCTTTCTATAGAGACTTAGGAAATAAGAATTATAAAAAACAATTGTTACATTTTGCGTGTTGTATTAATGCTATGCGCAACAAGAAAACAAAGATTATGATAAAAATAACTTTTCCCGATCAATCGGTTAAAGAATTCGTTAAGGGAACTACTCCGTTGCAGATAGCCGAAAGTATTAGTCCTCGTTTGGCTCAGGATGTTCTCGCAGCTTCGATAAACGGGCAAGAATGGGATATTTCTCGTCCTATAAATGAAGATGCCTCTATAAAATTATTTAAATGGGATGATCCGGAGGGTAAACATGCGTTTTGGCATTCATCAGCCCACTTGTTGGCCGAAGCATTACAAGAACTTTATCCCGGTATAAAGTTCGGAATCGGTCCGGCGATAGAGAACGGATTTTATTATGATGTAGATCCGGGCGATACACCTATTAAAGAAGGCGATTTTACAGCTATCGAAGCTAAAATGGCTGAACTTGTTTCTAAAAAAGAAGCGATTGTACGGCATGATATATCAAAAGCCGATGCTTTGAAAATGTTTGGAGAGCGGAACGAAGAATATAAAGTAGAATTAATTACCGAATTGGAAGACGGGACGATCTCTACGTACACGCAAGGAAACTTTACCGATCTTTGTCGAGGTCCGCATTTGTCTAATACCGCTCCGATTAAAGCAGTGAAAATAACATCTCTTGCTGGAGCGTATTGGCGAGGTGATGAGAAACGTCATCAGCTGACACGTATATATGGCATTTCTTTCCCGAAAAAGAAAATGTTAGACGAGTATTTGGCTTTGATGGAAGAGGCAAAAAAACGTGATCATCGAAAAATCGGGAAAGAATTAGAACTATTTACATTCTCACAGGCCGTAGGACAGGGATTACCATTATGGCTTCCAAAGGGAGCTCTTTTACGTGACCGGCTTGAAAATTTCTTGCGTCGTATTCAGAAGCGATTTGGGTATCAACAGGTCATAACTCCCCATATCGGTAATAAATTATTATATGTGACGTCCGGACATTATGCCAAATATGGTAAAGATTCTTTCCAGCCTATTCATACACCTGAAGAAGGTGAAGAATTTTTGTTGAAACCCATGAATTGTCCTCATCATTGTGAGATATATAAAGCTTTTCCTCGTTCATATAAAGAATTGCCTTTGCGATTTGCAGAATTCGGAACAGTATATCGTTATGAACAAAGCGGAGAATTGCATGGTTTGACAAGAGTTAGAGGATTTACTCAAGATGATGCTCATATCTTTTGTCGTCCCGATCAGTTGAAGGAAGAATTTTTAAAAGTAATGGATATTATATTCATTATATTCAAAGCTCTTGATTTCAAGAATTTCGAAGCTCAAATTTCTTTGCGTGATCCGAATAATCGGGAAAAATATATCGGTTCTGACGAAAATTGGGAAAAAGCAGAGCGAGCTATAGTGGAGGCCTGTGAAGAAAAGGGCTTAAATGCCAGAGTAGAATTGGGAGAAGCCGCTTTTTATGGACCGAAACTCGATTTTATGGTAAAAGATGCTATCGGACGCCGTTGGCAGTTGGGAACTATTCAGGTCGATTATAATTTACCGGAACGGTTCGAGCTTGAATATACAGGAAGTGATAATCAAAAACATCGTCCAGTTATGATACATCGAGCACCGTTCGGTTCAATGGAACGTTTTGTTGCGGTTCTTATCGAACATACTGCCGGAAAATTCCCTTTGTGGTTGACTCCGGAACAGGTTGTCGTGATGCCTATCAGTGAAAAATATAACGACTATGCACATGAAGTTGCCGCGCAACTCGAAATGCAGGATATACGTACGACTGTAGATGACCGAAATGAAAAGATCGGACGGAAAATACGTGATAATGAACTGAAAAGAATTCCTTATTTGCTCATTGTCGGTGAGAAAGAGGAACAAAATAAAGAAGTTTCTGTAAGAAAACAGGGTGAAGGTGATAAAGGTTCGATGAAAATTACTACCTTTGCCGAACTTCTGACTGAAGAAGTTGAAAGAATGATAACCCAATGGTAATTGAATGGAGAAAAAAAACAATTTAGGAGTTAATAAAAATTATCCTTCAAAGAAAAATGAAGGAATGAAAGAGTTGTACCGTACCAATGAAAAAATTAAGGTAAAAGAAGTTAGATTGGTAGGAGAAAATGTCGAACAAGGAGTTTATTCTATTCAAGACGCTTTGCGTATTGCAGAAGAACAAGAACTCGATCTTGTAGAAATTTCTCCAAATGCAGTTCCTCCTGTTTGTCGGATTACGGATTATCAGAAATTCCTTTATCAGCAGAAAAAACGATTAAAAGAACAGAAAGCTAAATCGACTAAAGTGGTCGTAAAGGAGATTCGCTTCGGACCTCAGACTGATGATCATGATTATAATTTTAAATTAAAGCATGCCAAAGGTTTCCTTGAAGAAGGTGCGAAGGTCAAAGCTTATGTTTTCTTTAAAGGGCGTTCTATATTGTTCAAAGAACAAGGGGAAGTGCTTTTACTTCGTTTTGCCAATGATTTGGAAGATTATGGCAGAGTAGAGCAATTGCCCGTTTTAGAAGGTAAGCGCATGATTATAATGCTTACTCCTAAGAAAAAGTAGAAAATTGAGGAGACTCAATATTATATGTTTTAGTAATACATAAATTAAAATTTAGTAAGATGCCAAAGATGAAAACTAACTCCGGTGCCAAAAAAAGGTTCGTCCTTACCGGATCAGGAAAAATCAAAAGAAAACACGCTTTCAAAAGTCATATTCTGACGAAAAAGACTAAAAAGCAAAAAAGAAATCTTACTCATTTCACTCTTGTATCTTCTGCAGATATCAATAACGTGAAAGAGTTATTGTGCTTGAAATAAGCCTTCGATTTTTTATTTAAAGCAAAAAGCGAGTTTAAAATTTTATTAACCGAATGTCATAGCCTGAAGATCATCCCGTGAGGAGGTGACGCTAACATTCAAAACAAGTAAAAACTATGCCAAGATCAGTAAATCACGTTGCTTCAAGAGCAAGAAGAAAGAAAATTTTAAAATTAACCAAGGGTTACTATGGTTCTAGAAAAAATGTTTGGACCGTAGCTAAAAATACATGGGAGAAAGGTTTAACCTATGCTTACCGTGACCGTAAAGCTAAAAAACGCGAGTTCAGAGCATTGTGGATTCAGCGTATTAATGCAGCGGCTCGTTTGGAAGGCATGTCATATTCTAAATTAATGGGAGCTTTGCATAAAGCCGGTATTGAAATCAACCGCAAGGTTCTTGCAGATTTGGCAATGAACAATAATGATGCTTTCAAGGCTATTGTAGAGCAAGCAAAGAAAGCTTAACTCATTTATTAATATATAAAATAAGGTTTCTTATACAAGAAGCCTTATTTTTTTGTCCTAAAAATTTGATTATTGTGCTACTTTTACTATATTTGTAATACAGAAAGCGAGTAAGACATAAGGTTGCATCCTAGTAGATTGGGAAACTCATCAAATCTTATGAAATACCGAGAACAAAGCTTTCTCTTCTAATGGCGGGCCACGCCGAGAGGTATGCGTTATGCACGGTGGATTACAAAGGAAGGGGGCACTCAAATCCTGTTATTCGGAGTTTCATCGCATCCTACGATGCAACCTTTCTTTATAAAAGGCAGACTATTTAATGGTTTGCCTTTATTTTTTATATATTTTCTACTGGAAAAACTGTTTTAGATGTTTTGAAAGTTTTTTTAAAGCTGTTTTTTCAGTTCCGATAAAGAACATCGTAGGGAAAAGAAAGTTTTACTCTAATTATGATCGGCAATTATGCGGAACATTTGCTGATTCCGATTAAAAAAATACTACTCAGGAACAATGCCAAATTTATAAAATTGATAATATGTGTACTTATTGGCTGGAGCTGGATGAAAATATCTCATTTGATGTTTCTTTGAAAAAGATAAGTACGATTTCAATCTTTGAAGTATTATTCAAAGGGAAACTTATTTAGTAGTTTATAAATTGATTTCAATAAGATATTCGATATAATATAGAATAATAAAATAGGATTTCGTTTTGTTATTTTATTCTTTTTTTGTAAAATTGCGGTTATTAACAATAAACATATTTACAGACCAAAACATTAATTTTATGAAGAAGCTATTATTATCATTGTTATTAATTATGAGTGTAGCATTGTCTACTTACTGTCAAGAATCCAAAAATGATCAATCCGTTTATTGTGAAATAATAGGTGACGGAAATTTCTCAGGAAAGAAGATAAAGGTGGAAATTTTTTTTGGTGAAGTGATTCACGATAAAATTAAACAACAAGCCGAAAAAGTAAAATCTAAAAAATTTACGTCAATGTTGGACGCATTAAATTATATGGCAAAAGAAGGATGGAAATTAGAACAAACTTACGTTATAACAGAAACATCAGGAGTGAATAGAGGTTGTTTCTTTCATTATATTTTAAGTTCCAAGATATCAGAATAACATTTTGCAAAAAATTATTTTCTCTTGACTGCTATAGTTTTTCGTATTTTTAATAGCTAAAAAGTAAATATATCTGCTATATACATAAATAAGCGATTAATTGCTTGAGATATTGACAGTTTTATGTCTTTATATATGTATATGGCTGTATTCCTAAATTTATTTTATACTTGATAGGTAATGGTGTAACAGATAGTTTAGGCTAAATAACATATTAATGGAAACAAAAACGGTCGATTTTGTATCTTGATCCGAATAACTGATTTGTTTTTTGCGTAGATTCGAATACTTTTTAAAGGGTATTTGGTAAGTTAGTCGGGGATTCCAAAACCTTTAAATATTCAGGACAGGTATGCTCATAGTTAAAGTGTCTTTTGAAACTCATTAAAGCCGTACAGAAATAAATAAAAAAAGAGGAAGCTAATTTACTTAACTTCCTTTTTTTATGTCGGGGTACCAGGATTCGAACCTGGGACCCCCTGCTCCCAAAGCAGGTG
>URAV01000035.1 GCA_900545915.1 uncultured Porphyromonadaceae bacterium | reverse complement strand
GCAGACGGGTTACCCGCCTACGACAGCACGATCGGGACAGTGGTAAGCGGTTATGAAGACGAGATTGTCCGGGAATTTCCCAAAGACACGGAGTTCAGCTACGATAGCGACCTCGAAGACCTCTTTCAGATTACGACCGAAGGCGTCATACTGAAAGTCACACTTCTGCCTTCGTGGAGCGACATCCGGGGAAATTATGCCATTTACGCCCGCCATAACGAGGTGTATACGAAAATATATGTCAAAGTGGAATAATCAGAACATTCCCTGTACTTTATAGACAAATTCCATCCAAACCCAATATCGGATCGCCTTTCCGAGAAACATCGAGACAGCCACGATCCAGATATTGGCGCGGAGAAAACCGAGCGCCACGGCGATAAAATCGCCTATACCGGGAAGGAAAACGAAAAAGCCCATCCAGGAACCTTTCCCTTTTATCCAATCCTGCACTTTCTGCAATTTGACGGCATCCAGTTTCAGATATTTCTCTATCCATTCGACCTTGCCCAGTCGTCCTATATAATAGCAGGTTACACCTCCCAGCCAATTTCCAGCAGTCGCCGAAGCGAGACATCCCCATTCATTGTATCCGGCATATAGCAGCAGACCTAATACGACTTCTGAACTAAACGGAAGAATGCTTCCGGCAAGAAAACCTGCTATAAAAAGTCCTATATAACCCCACTCACTAAGTCCTGCAATAAAATCCATAAATAGAATAATAGATAAATGAATATAATGGTATAGAACAAATAAACCATTGCCTTGTTGGTAATATTATTGAAGAGGTGTGATGCTTGTATTGCTACATATACATTTAAAAAAGGCAGGAAGTTGTAAAACTCCGAAATATTCAATCCGATGAATATTGTTGTACACACAGATAAGACATTGATAAACTCGTTGTAAACACGAGTACATATTTTGTCGCTGTAATGCTTATAAAGGCTGCTTATGCCTGCAATGAATCCGATAGCGATTGTCGGTAAGAGATATAATAGTTGAAAAAATTCTCCTTCATCGTGCAACCAATGTACCGATCCGATACTGTCGGATATTTCGCTGAGTGATAACGGATAGTTCCAAATGAGATGTCCTCCGTAAAAAAGCCATAAAACCGTAATAATTCCGGTTGTAGATGCAAAAAATGTTTTAGAGCTCAATGCTCGGGTTTGATACAATCCGATCCAGAATATCGGAAGAAAGAATATTAACGGTGTCCAGAACAGAAAACCGGTTGTAATAAGCAGGGAAAAGGTAAAAGCTTGATTTTGCGGACGAATATTTTGATATGTACTGTAAAGAAGTGCTATGGACAATAAAACTACCGGTACGAGAATATTACCGATTCGTAATTCTGACGTCAGTTCAGGATTGGAACATTCGAATAATAAGAAAAATAACAGAGGAAGCGATGAATGCGCTCTTACGATCGTATATATGTTATTGATCCATAGGAGTAATAAACTGCTTATCAAGATTGCTCCCAGATTGATAATAATACGGATATGCTCGGTATGTATTCTGTTGAACAAAAAAGACAGCAAGCCTTCTGTGCCGGATACCTGCGGCTCGTAAAAGAAGTAAGCTACCAAAGATAACAAACAGGCAGCTACCACACTGAATGTAATGGTGGTAGTACTGCCCGAAATATTGTATAGCTTGTCTTCCCTCATATTGTTAAAGGTCAAAACCTATATCGTGGCGGAAATATTTCTTTTCGAAAGAGATTTTTTCCGCATTCTTAAATGATGTCGCAAGAGCTTCGTTTTTATCTTTTCCGTAAGAACTTACGGCGATAACGCGACCTCCGTTCGTGATGATATCCCCGTCTTTCAATGCTGTCCCGGCGTGGAATAAGATACTGTCGTTTATCTGGTCGATTCCGGTGATTATTTTCCCTTTTTCGTAATTGCCCGGATAACCTCCTGATACGAGCATAACCGTTACTGCGGAGCGAGGATCGACTCGGAGTTCTTTTTCGGATAGTTTGCCTTCGGCTACACCTTCGAATAGTTCTACCAAATCAGAAGCTATACGGAGCATTACCGCTTCTGTCTCAGGATCTCCCATTCGCACGTTATACTCTATTACCATCGGTTCGTTTTTCACATTGATAAGACCGAGGAATATAAAACCTTTGTATTCGATATTTTCGGCTTTTAGGCCTTCTATTGTCGGTTTTACGATGCGGTCTTCAACTTTTTTCATAAATTCAGCATCAGCGAACGGTACGGGAGAAACCGCGCCCATACCTCCCGTATTCAATCCGGTATCGCCTTCTCCGATCCGTTTGTAGTCTTTTGCCTCAGGGAGTATTTTATAAGAATTGCCATCGGAAAGAACGAAGACCGAGCATTCGATTCCGGATAAAAATTCTTCTATGACGACCGTGCTGCTCGCTTCTCCGAACATACCGTCGAGCATTTCTTTCAATTCCCGTTTCGCTTCGTTCAAGTCGGGAATGATCAACACACCTTTCCCTGCTGCCAGTCCGTCGGCTTTCAGTACGTACGGAGCTTCTAATGTATCGAGAAAAGCACATGCTTTATCATACTGTTCGGCTGTGAAACTTGCATAGCGGGCGGTGGGGATATGATGACGCATCATAAATGCTTTGGCGAAGTCTTTGCTCCCTTCGAGTCGCGCACCCTCTTTTGATGGTCCTATTACCGGAATTTTATTTAATTCCGGATCGGTTTTGAAATAATCGTATATACCTTTTACCAATGGATCTTCAGGCCCTACTACGACCATATTTATATTATTGTCGAGGACAAACTGACGGATGCCGTCAAAATCGGATGCCGACAGAGCTATATTGATGCCGATCGCCGCTGTTCCTGCATTGCCCGGGGCAATATATAATTTATTTACTTTCGGACTTTGTTTTATTTTCCATGCCAGAGCGTTTTCCCGGCCTCCTGATCCTAATAACAAAATGTTCATTATTGTCTGTTTTTCTTAGTTTATTTTAAATAATCGTCAAAATACCGAGTTATTTTTTCATATAAATGTACCCGATCAGACCCCAATACATTGTGGAAGTGTCCCGGATATACAAAATAGTCGGGATATGTTCCGGATTGAATGCAACTTTTTAAAAAAGACAAGCTGTGTTGCCAGACTACGACCGGATCTTGATCTCCGTGTATCAGTAATAAATGTCCTTGAAGGTTTCCCGCAATACGGTTCAAATTACTGTTTTCATATCCTTGTGCATTCTCTTTAGGCGATCCCATATAACGTTCCCCGTACATTATTTCATAATATTTCCAATCGATTACAGGTCCTCCGGCAACACCGGTTTTGAATGTTTCGGGATTGTTCAGCATCATATTCGTGGTCATAAATCCGCCGAAACTCCATCCGTGTACACCGATTCTGTTTTCATCGACATACGGTAGAGATTTCAGCCATTTTATACCTTCCATCTGATCTTGCAGTTCAATTTTTCCAAGTTGCCGATGGGTGGCGTTTTCAAATGCCGATCCCCGGTTTGCCGACCCTCTTCCATCTATTGTAAAGATAATATATCCCCGATTTGCCATATAAATATCCCAGCCTCTGACATCCCACTTCCAGCCGTCTCGTACTTGTTGGACATGAGGTCCTCCATACACATATACGATGACAGGGTACTTCTTGCCGGTTTCGATTTTTGCCGGTTGTGTCAGACGGTAATATAAGTCCGTTTCTCCATCTGCCGCCTTTATTGTCCCGCATTTTATATCCGGCATTGCATAACCGTCATAAGGGTCGGGCGCACATAATAGATTTTTTGTTTTACCTGTTTTCAGATCAGAGAAATCGATCATACGAGGAGTATTATGGTTGCTGTAACGGTCTATCATATATCGTCCCGATTTGCTGATCAGGGGGCTGTGCACACCGTTTATGGGAGTCAGCCTTTCCCGTTTTCCGTTTGAGAGGGTTACCCGGTATAAATTTACTTCCAAAGGAGATGCTTCGGTAGAGGTAATATACATGTATTTTCCCGTCGGATCTATTTCTGCCGAAAGGACTTCCCATTCTCCCCGAGTGATTTGTCGGATCATTTTTCCCGATGTGTCGTAAAGATATAGATGCCGATAACCGTCTTTTCGGGAAGTGTAAATAAATAATTCGGGTTTTCCGGGAATGAAAATCAGCGGATTTTCCGGTTCTACATATTTTTCATCTGTTTCGGTAAACAAAGTGCGGAGATGCTTTCCTGAAGTAGCATCATATACTTCGACACGGCAAGTGTCTTGACGACGGTTCAGTTCTTGTATATAAATCTCTTTTTCATCGGGAGACCATGTTATATTGGTAAAGTAACGGTCTTTAGGAGTTCCTGTATGCAGATATACGGTATTTCTGTCTGAAAGACGAAAAACACCAACTGTTACTTCGTGACTCCGCATGCCTGCCATCGGGTATTTGATATTTTTCAATTTAGCTTCTCTTGCCGAAATATCTACTAATGGATAGTCGCCTACCATGGTTTCATTCATCCGGTAAAATGCAAGAGCATTTCCTTTCGAAGACCAAAAAGTGCCCTTCTTAATCCCGAATTCATTCCGGTGTACGTTATTTGCACCCATCGAAATATATCGGTTCGAATCTTTACCAACGGTTATCCGTTCTCCATTTGGCGATATAATATATAGTCCGTTCTCATTGGTCAGGGCATATTGGCGTTTGTGCGGGTCAAAGTCGAAATCGGTGTCTCCTTTTTCCAATGGATAAAGCTGCTCGATAGAGCTGCCGTCGGCAGATAAATGAATAAAATGCTTATCATGTAAAAACGATATTCCGTTTTCTTTTCCGTCTTCCCACACTGATATTCTGGGCATCGATCCGACAGGTTTCAGCCCTTTTTCCGCAATAAACCTGTTTATATCCTTTACGGTAACAAGAACTTTTTCTTTATGATTTCCCGGTTTTACGATCATTATAGAATCACCTTTTTGATAAATATAATTTTCTCCGAAAAATTGCAGTTGCTTTATATTTTTCGGCACAAATCGGGCGTAGGTTTTACCTCCGGGCATCAGGTTATCAAGTGAAAATTC
Organism: uncultured Porphyromonadaceae bacterium; assembly: GCA_900545915.1. GTDB lineage: Bacteria > Bacteroidota > Bacteroidia > Bacteroidales > Coprobacteraceae > Coprobacter. The sequence continues at coordinate 37,199 of URAV01000035.1, read as the reverse complement.
TTTAAGTTGAGCCGATACAGCCATAAATTGGGTGATTGCTAATATAAATAAAAAACGGAGTTTCATTCAATAAATCATTTTTATTTGTTACTTATCGGGAGAATCCCTTTTACGTGATTTTTTCATCTGTTCTTTTTCTTTCCGTGCAAGGTTCTTGTCTCGAAGCTTTTTCCAGCCGGGACGATTATCTTCAGAAGGAGTGCGGCCGATAGAGGGTTGTCTGAATGTAACGAACTTTTTCACGGCTTCTTCTCCATGCCATTCGGGAATACTGCTGTCTTTCCGTTCTCTCTTATTTTCCGGCTGTTTCTCGAAATCGTCTTTTTTCTTTCTGAAACGGGTCTCTGTTTTGGCGAAAGGTTCTTTGCCTCGACAAGGTAAACGCTTTTCTGCCTTTTCATTGTTTCTTTCTTTGAAGCGATATTCCCGTTTCTTGAACTCGGTAGATTCACTGTCTTTCTTTTTTTCTTTGAATCCTCCTGCCTCGCGTTTGAAGTCGTTATATTTACCTTCGAAAATTTCGTATTTCCGGTATTCGCATTCTAATGAACCGTTCATCATATTTATGCAAATCGCGGGTTTCAGGCCTATTTTATTGAAACATTCGTCGTGATAACTGATAATCCAAGCATCATAGCCTTTGAATACGTGTTTAAGCTGAGAACCTATCATTTCATATAATCCCAACAGGTCTTTTGATGAGATGCGTTCTCCGTAAGGAGGATTTGTTATCAATATCCCGTTTTCGGGCGCTTCGGTATATTGTTGAAAAGGTTTTACCTGCAGATCGATATACTTAGCCATTCCGGCACTTTTAATATTTTCTCGGGCGATAGCAATAGCTTTGGGTGAAATGTCAGAACCGTAAATCTTGAAATTGAATTCTTTTTCGTTGCTGTCATCGTTATAAAGAGTGTCAAAAAGCTCTTCATCGTAATCGTTCCACCGTTCGAATGCAAAGTCTTTCCGATAGATTCCCGGTGCTGTATTTGTTGCGATCATGGCGGCTTCGATCAAGATCGTTCCTGAACCGCACATGGGGTCTATGAAATTTTTTTCACCTTTCCATCCCGATTTAAGAATAAGGCCGGCTGCCAAAACTTCATTGATGGGAGCTTCGGTTTGTGCGACTCTGTATCCTCTTTTATGTAGCGATTCTCCGGAACTGTCGAGAGATAGAGTGCAGGTGTTGTGCGCAATATGCAGGTTCAATATGAGATCGGCATTGTTGAGCCTGACCGACGGGCGTTTACCTGTTTTTTCCATGAAAAAGTCGGCGATGGCATCTTTAGCACGATAGGTGACGAACTTCGAATGTTTAAATTCTTCTGAAAAAACGACGGATTCGATAGAGAATGTTTGTTCAGGAGACAAATATTGATGCCAGTCGAAAGACTTGATTTTTTCATAAACCTCATCTGTATCGGATGCCGTAAATGAGAAAATCGGTTTGAGAACACGCAATGCTGTCCGACAACATAAATTCGTTTTATATAAAAGCTGTTTATCCCCCTTGAAAGATACCATGCGTTTGCCGATTTCGATATCTTCTCCGCCCAGTTCGGCAATTTCTTGAGCCAGAATGTCCTCTAACCCTTGCAATGTTTTAGCGATAATTTCAAATTTCTCATTTTTCACCCTGATAAAACTTTATATTTACGTATTTATTTTTCTGCTTTTTGTTGTAAAATGCGAGCTCCGGGTTCAACGTTTTCCGTAACCCAGATGTTACCGCCGATCGTTGCTCCTTCTCCGATTGTAATGCGGCCTAAAATAGAGGCATTGGAGTAAATAATGACATTGTTCCCGATAATTGGATGTCGGGGGATACCTTTGATCGGATTCCCGTTTTCATCAAGAGGGAAACTTTTTGCACCGAGAGTTACCCCTTGATAAATTTTCACGTTATTGCCTATAATTGCGGTCGCTCCGATAACGACTCCTGTTCCGTGATCGATAGTGAAATATTCTCCGATTGTAGCGGCCGGATGTATATCTATACCTGTTTCGGAATGAGCCATTTCGGAAATCATTCGAGGAATAAGCGGTACTCCCAGTTGAATAAGACAGTGAGCAATGCGGTAATTGCTGATAGCCCGTATTGCAGGGTAGCAAAAGATGACTTCTCCGTAACTCTCCGCTGCCGGATCTCCGTTATAAGCGGCGATCACGTCGGTAGCCAGCAGACGGCGTAGTTCGGGCAGGGATTTGATGAACTCTGCCGATTTCTCGTTTGCCGATTCCCGCATATTTTCAAGACTGGTATATTTTTTACGGTCGCAGGTAAAACAAAGACCTGCCAGTATCTGTTCGGTCAATAGTTCGAATAAACGTTCCGTACCTACACCGACATAATATGAAATTGTACGACGGTTGATTGTAGAATGTCCGAAATAGCCTGGAAAAATCAGAGACCGGCACAACTCGATAATCTCATGTAAAACTTTTTCTGAAGGCATCGGTTCTCCGTCATGATGTTGATGACATAATGCCTTGAAAGACTCGTATTCCGATAGTTGTTCTACGGTAGAGGTGATTACATCGGAGTATTTGTGCGGGTTCATATTCTTTTTTTCGGTTTTGTTAAAAAGACACTCTTTGCAAAGTTACAAAATATCGTTGATATTCCGGACTAAAAGTTAGGTTAGAGTCTAATAGTTTGTCTGAATTTTCCGACAAAAAATATTATCAAGTCGTTTTTTTTGTTTTCTTTCAGCCTTTTTGCCGTTTTCACCTGTCGGTATATCTTCCAAAGAAATTATCATAGAGGTTTCTCGCTCTGAAAAGAGAATGAGAAAGATATCTTTTTTTGACAGACAAATTCATATCTTTGCGTTCGTTTTTTAAATTCTTTGATATGGAACTTTCCCACAAGATCAATAAGGTAGAGATTCGCAATTTACAGATTTCTGATTATACTCAATTGTCCCAGTCATTCCGTAGGGTTTATTCTGACGGATCGGATGTTTTTTGGACTCACCAGCAGATTGAAAAACTGATCGCTATTTTCCCGGAAGGGCAGTTTGTAACGGTTGTCGATGAAAAGATCGTCGGATGTGCTCTTTCTATAATCGTTGATTATGATTTGGTAAAAAACGATCATACCTATGCAAGGGTTACCGGAAATGAGACTTTTGACACTCATAATCCTAATGGAAATATTTTATACGGGATAGAGGTTTTTATCCATCCCGATTATCGAGGGTTGCGTTTAGGACGTCGTATGTATGATTATCGCAAAGAATTGTGCGAACGGCTTAATTTGAAAGCGATCATGTTCGGAGGCCGTATTCCGAATTACCATAAATATGCTGCGGATATGCGTCCGAAAGAGTATATTCAGAAAGTCAAAATGAAAGAGATTTATGACCCTGTACTGACTTTTCAGCTCTCGAATGATTTTCATGTGCGCAAAGTAATGACAAATTATTTGCCTAATGATGAGGAGTCAAAACATTATGCCACTTTACTGCAATGGGATAATATTTATTATACTCCGCCGACTCAAGACTTTAAAGTAACGAAAACTAATGTACGGATAGGATTAGTGCAGTGGCAGATGCGTCCGTATAAAAGCATAGATGATGTTTTTGAGCAAGTCGAGTTTTTTGTAGATGCCGTATCGGATTATAAAAGCGATTTTGTATTATTTCCCGAATATTTCAATGCACCGTTGATGGCAAAGTTCAATCATTTGGGAGAATCGGAGGCAATTCGTTCTTTGGCGCAATATACCAATGAGATTCGCGACAGGTTTATCAATCTGGCTATCAGTTATAATATAAATATAATTACAGGAAGTATGCCGTTAATTAAAGAAGACGGCCTGTATAATGTCGGATTTCTGTGCCGGAGAGACGGAAGTTGCGATATGTATGAAAAAGTGCATATTACTCCGGATGAAATCAAGAGTTGGGGATTGACCGGAGGTAGCATGGTGAAGACTTTTGAGACAGACTGTGCACGTATAGGTATATTGATATGCTACGATGTCGAATTTCCCGAATTGTCCCGTTTAATGGCCGATCAAGGAATGCAGATTCTGTTTGTGCCTTTCCTTACGGATACGCAGACGGGATATTCCCGAGTGAGAGTATGCGCTCAAGCCCGAGCGATAGAAAACGAATGTTTTGTTGCGATTGCCGGAAGTGTAGGAAATCTTCCGAGAGTGCATAATATGGATATACAGTATGCTCAATCAGGGGTATTTACTCCTTGTGATTTTGCTTTCCCGAATGACGGGAAACGGGCAGAAGCAACTCCGAATACCGAAATGATATTGATTTCAGATGTTGATTTGGATTTATTGAATGAACTGCATACTTATGGAAGTGTCCGCAATCTGAAAGATCGTCGTCAAGATTTGTATGAGTTGCGGTTAAAAAAGAAAAATAACTGATTTCTATGCGGCGGAGAAAATGTCCTATTTTTCTCTGCCGCATAGAAATTTATTTGTTTTTTGTCTCTTTCTCGATTCGGATGCGGGCATCTACCGCAATAATACCTTTTTTAGTTGCCAAAAGCGGATTGATATCCATCTCTTTTATTTCTGTAGCGAAACGCAATAATGTAGATAGACGGACGATGATTTCGGCAAACCGGATTTCATCGATGGGAGCTTCTCCTCTGACTCCCCGAAACATTTTGTAAGCACGCAGGGAGCGAATCATAGAGAGAGCTTCGTTTTCACTTAAAGGTGCTAATCCCGAAGCGATGTCTCTTAATATCTCTACAAAAATTCCTCCTAACCCGCAAAGGATGACATGTCCGAAATGAGGCTCGTACTTTGCTCCTACGAAAAGTTCTTTTCCTTGTAACATCGGTTGTACCATTATTGCGGTTACTTCGGGTAGTTTCATCATCCGATCAAATTCGAAGGCGAGATGCTCTTCCGATTGAATATTAAGAACTACTCCTCCTATATCGGACTTGTGGACAGGTCCTACTACCTTTGCGACTAAGGGAAAATCTAATTGTCCGGCTTTTTTAAGAAGCTCTTCTTTCGAAGAAGATACGATTTCCGGGACTATTGGAATTCCGGCGGCAGAGAACAGAGACTGGACATGATTGTGCGGAAGATACCCGTTTTCTCCTATGTCATCGATAATCCTGCGTATTTCCGGTACGTTTACCCCGTATAATTCTATCCCGCCATTGGTTGGTTTCGAAGCATTGAATACTCGTGCTACAGCGGTTGCTAAAGCGACTTCGTCCGAAAAATTGACATGTCCCTTATTCAGGAAATATTCAACTTCTTTCCCGGCGGTTACTACGGATGGGAGCACCGGGAATATCGGTTTGCTGCATTCTTCCATCTTTCGGTGCAACACATCATAGGCATCGTAAACTTTTACCAGTCCCGGACTACCGAAGATAACGGCTATTGCATCTATTTCGGGAGTATTTTCACAAAAATCTATAGCTTTTTCCAAATGCTCGGGAGTTCCTGTAGCCAAAATGTCGATCGGGTTTCCGACCGAAGCTCCGGGATAAAGCTCTTCTTTTAGTTTCTGTGCAGCCTCTCCCGAAAGTTCAGGAACATGCATTCCCCCTTTAGAAAGAGCATCGGTCAACATTACGGCCGGACCTCCGGCATGTGTAACAATGGCGAAATTGCGGCCTTTGATTTCTTTTAAATTAAAAACGCAGGCGACGGTCGTCAGTTCTTCACGGCTGAAACAGCGAACGATTCCGGCTTTACGGAAGAGTGCTTCGACAGCCAGATCCGAGCTTGCCATAGCTCCGGTATGTGAAGAGGCTGCACGACTTCCCGATTCTGATGATCCCGATTTTATTGCAGCTATTTTGCACCCTTTTTGAATTAGAGAGGAGGCATGCAAGAGCATACGGTCGGGGTCTTTGATGTTTTCGATATAAAGGATTTTGATCGGTGTGGATTCTCCCGGAATATAAGTGCGGTCGAGATATTCCAAGACATCTTCGACTCCGATCTGCGGTGCATTTCCGACCGACCATACAGAATTGAACCGCAATCCTTTGCCGATAGCGGACTCCATGATATACACGGCAGTAGCTCCGGAACTCGATATCAGATCGACACCTCGGGAATCGAGCTCGGGAATCGGTAGAGTGAATACGCTCCGGTGGTGACGGTTCATCAAACCTATGCAATTCGGTCCGATTAGCGATGCCTCGTATTTATTCACAGTCTTTAAAATTTCCTGTTCTAATAGGAATCCCTCATGAGTTTCTTCTCCAAATCCGGCCGATATAATAATAAATGCTTTGGTATTGCGGGTTGAAGCCAACTCTTCTACAATAGAGGGGCACGCTGCTGCCGGAACGGCTAATATTGCTAGTTCTGTGTTTGGCAATGATGTTATGTCGGGAAAACAGGGAATACCTTGTACCTCTGTTTCTTTCGGGTTTACTGCATATAATTTTCCGGGAAATTTTCCTTCCAGCAGATTCCGAATAATCTTTCCTCCGGGTTTTTGTGTATTATTCGATCCTCCTATGATCACGATACTTTCCGGAGCAATCAATTCTCTATTGATCATAATATATAAAATTCTTTATTTCAGATGATTTAGTAAGAAATTGCATATATATTCGTTCAAAGATAGCGATTTTACTTTTTCCTCTTATCGCATTGCGACAAAAATCGTATATTTGCAGATCATTTTGAAAAAAGAAAAGATAAAATTATATAGACTAATGGAAAAGAATTTCAAACGTACTCTCGTAACTACAGCATTGCCTTATGCTAATGGCCCTGTGCATATCGGGCATTTGGCAGGAGTATATGTTCCTGCTGATATTTATACCCGATACTTGCGTCTCAAAGGAGAAGAGGTGATCCATATCGGCGGATCGGATGAGCATGGAGTACCTATTACCTTGAAAGCTAAAGCCGAAGGTATCACTCCGCAAGATGTAGTCGATCGGTATCATTCGATAATAAAAAAATCGTTTGAAAAATTTGGAATTTCTTTCGACATATATTCCCGTACCTCTTCCGATATCCATACGAAAACTGCTTCCGAGTTTTTCCGGAAGTTGTATGATAAAGGTGTTTTTATCGAGAAGACGACGGAGCAGTATTATGATGAAGAGGCCAAACAGTTCCTTGCCGACCGTTATATTACCGGTACTTGTCCCCATTGTAAGAATGAAAGAGCTTATGGCGATCAATGCGAAGCCTGCGGAACATCTCTGAATGCGACGGATCTGATCAATCCGAAATCGGCGATCAGCGGCAGTGTTCCGGTATTGCGGGAAACGAAACATTGGTATTTGCCTCTCGATAAATATGAAGATTTTCTGCGCAAATGGATTCTGGAGGATCATAAAGAATGGAAATCGAATGTTTACGGACAGTGCAAGTCTTGGCTCGATATGGGATTGCAACCCCGTGCCGTTAGCCGTGATCTTGATTGGGGAGTTCCCGTGCCGGTAGAAGGTGCAGAAGGCAAGGTATTATATGTTTGGTTCGATGCTCCTATCGGTTATATTTCCAATACGAAAGAGTTGTTGCCCGATAGTTGGGAACGCTGGTGGAAAGATCCCGAGACGAAATTGGTGCATTTTATAGGAAAAGATAACATTGTTTTTCACTGTATCGTATTCCCGGCGATGTTGAAAGCCGAAGGGAGTTTTATCCTTCCGGAAAATGTTCCTGCAAACGAATTTTTAAATCTTGAAGGAGATAAAATTTCTACATCTCGTAATTGGGCGGTATGGCTGCATGAGTATTTGGTCGACTTCCCGGGCAAGCAAGATGTGCTGCGTTATGTCCTTACTGCGAATGCGCCTGAAACGAAAGACAATGATTTTACTTGGAGAGACTTTCAGGCACGCAACAACAATGAATTGGTTGCCGTATTGGGAAATTTTGTGAATCGTGCGATGGTTCTTACTCATAAATATTTCGGTGGGAAAGTTCCGGCTTGCGGAGAGTTGACCGAGTATGATAAAGAGACGCTTGACGAATTTTCAGGAGTCAAGGTCGAACTTGAAAATTATCTGGAGAATTACCGCTTCCGTGATGCACTGAAAGAGGCGATGAATCTTGCTCGTATCGGTAATAAATATTTAGCGGATACAGAGCCTTGGAAATTGGCGAAGACCGATATGTCTCGTGTCTCTACGATTTTGAATCTGGCGTTGCAGATTTCGGCAAATCTGGCGATTGCATTCGAGCCGTTTCTCCCGTTTTCTGCCAAGAAGTTGAGAGATATGTTGAATATGACTCATGCCGAATGGAACTTGCTGGGACATATCGATATCTTACCTGAAGGGCAGCAGTTGAACCAGCCTGTTCTTTTGTTCGATAAGATTGAAGATGCTCAAGTCGAGGCTCAAGTGCAAAAGTTATTAGATACGAAAAAAGCGAATGAACTGAAAAATCATCAGGCTGCCCCTGTTCGGGATAATATCGATTTCGAAGATTTTATGAAGTTGGATATTCGGGTAGGAAAAGTTTTGGAATGTCAGAAAGTGCCTAAAGCAGATAAACTGTTGCAATTTAAAATCGATGATGGTTTAGGTGGGCGTACTATAGTTTCGGGAATCGCAAAATATTATAATCCTGAAGATTTGGTGGGAAAACAGGTTTGTTTTGTCGCTAATTTAGCTCCTCGTAAATTGAAAGGTATCGAATCGCAGGGAATGATTCTTTCTGCTGAAGATGCTGACGGTAAATTGGTGATTGTAGAACCTGAGCAGCATGTAAAACCGGGATCGGAAGTGAAATAAACGGAAAACAGACCGGAAGAAAACGCAAAGATGACCTGATAATATTTCTTTGTTGGAAAATTTAAACAGGCTCTGAATATTAATAAATCCCCGAAGAAGTTTCAGTTTTCCCTCTTTGGGGATTTTTTATTTAATATGAAACATGTAGGCATCGAAGATATGTCGGATAACTTGAAAAAGAAAACGTTGACAGCTCTTATTTGGAGTTTTGTCGATAAATTCGGTCAGCAGTTTTTATACTTTGTTACAGGTATAATTCTGGCTATTCCTTTGAATCCGGTCGATTTGGGGAAGATGGCTTTATTGGCCGTGTTTGTCGCATTGTCGAGTATTCTTATAGACAGTGGTTTTGGGTCTGCTCTGATTCGCAAAAAAGAGGCGACCGATGTCGATTATAGTACGATTTTCTATTTCAATATCGGAGTCAGCCTTGTTTTTTATCTTATCCTTTTCGCTTTAGCTCCGTTTATCGAAAGTTATTCCGGAGTTCCGGGATTGGCGACAGTTGCACGGGTTTCGTTTTTGAGTATTGTTTTTTTGGCATTCGGCATGATTCAGCAAACTCGTTTGATAAAATACATTCAATTTACGCAATTGGCGCGTATAAATATTATTTCTCTGTTTTGCTCCTCGGTGTTTGCTGTTATTACGGCGTTTATGGGTTGGGGAGTCTGGGCTTTGGTAATACAGTCTTTGGGAATGGCGATTGTAAAGTCGATTTTGTTGTGGATTTATGGACGTTGGAGACCGAAATGGATATTCAGAGTCGCTTCGATGAAAGAATTTTTCGGGTATAGTTCGAATCTGATAGGTACTGGCGTGCTGAATACGATATTCAATAATATTTACCCGTGGTTGATCGGAAAAGGCTATTCGACGCAAGCTGTCGGTTATTATAATCAGGCTAATAAATTTCAGGATATGCCTTCGGCATTGATCGCCAATATTTTTAGAAGCGTTGCTTTTCCGGTATTGTCTTCGATTAATGATGACAGAGAGCGAATGATACGTGTTTTCGGGAAGTATATCCGGACAGTGTCTTTTATAATTTTCCCGATTATGTTTCTATTGATGCTGGTTTCGCAGCCTCTTATATCCATATTGCTTCCTGAAAAATGGGCACCTTCTATTCCTCTCATGCAGGTATTGTGTATCTCGGGAGCATTTTCTCCTTTTATAATTTTATATTACGATCTGTTTAATGCCGTAGGCCGATCGGATATCAACTTGAAAATGGAGATTTTTAAAAAGATCTTTTTTATAATAGGAATATTTATCTGTTTCAAATACAGTATAATGGCATTGATGTGGCTGTGGGTGGTTTATACCCTTTGCTCCCTGATTGCAACAATGCTTTTAGCGCATAAATACGTAAATTATACGATAGGATCATTTTTTCTCGATATATTTCCCTGTTTATCTATATCTTTGGTAATTACGGCAATGTCATCTCTTTATTATCTGGTCTTTCAAGACCGGTGGTTGTTGTTTATTACGATTTCCGGAACATTCGGGTTGCTTTATATTGTTGCCGCACGATTATTCCGGTTGGAAATGTGGCACGAATGTCTTCAACTGTTTAAAAAGAAGGTCTTGACGAACGAAGAATAAAAATATTTTGAATATGCAGATCGCCCCGATTGCTCTTTTTGTATATAACCGTCCTCAGCATGTACGGTATTGTATAGAGTCTCTACAAAAAAATCTTTTGGCGGAGAAGAGCGAACTGTTTATTTTTTCTGACGGAGTCAAGGATTCCGAGCAGGAAAAAAATGTACGGTCGGTACGGGAATATATACGGAATATTCAAGGATTTAAACAACTGCATATCGTAGAGCAACCGGAGAATAAAGGATTAGCTTCGAATATTATTTCCGGAGTTACCGATTTGGTCGAGAAATATGGTCGAGTCATTGTTCTGGAAGATGACCTGATCGTCTCCCCATGGTTTCTTACTTTTATGAATGAAGCTTTGGAAACTTACAAAGATGAGGAGAACATCGTAAATGTAAATGGGCATTTGCTTAAAGGTAAAGAGCCTTTTCCGGAAACTTTTTTGCTGAGCTTTGCAAATAGTTGGGGATGGGGAACTTGGAAACGTGGTTGGGATTTGTTTGAACCGGACGGGGAAAAATTGCTTCGAGAATTAGAAGCCCGGAACTTGACTCGTAAATTCGATTTTGACGGAGCTTATCATTTTACCCGGATGCTTAGGGAACAGATAGTCGGCAAGAATAGTTCTTGGGCGATTCGTTGGAACGCTTCCGTTTTTTTGAAAGGAAAGTTGTCATTAAATAGCGGTCGGTCGTTGGTCACGAATATCGGTTTTGACGGAACGGGAACGCATTGCGATAAATATGGACTATTTGCGACGGATTTATATACGGGGCAGGTTAAGGTAGAAAAATTGTCTTTGTTGCAAGAAAATAAAAATGCCCGGGAGATGTTGGCTCGTATTTATCGTTTCGATAACTCGTATTATAACAAAATAAGGGTTCGGATATTAAATTTTTTGCATAGGTAAAGAGGGAAAAGTCTAAATATGAAAGTTGTTCTCATTAGTACATATGAGCGTAAAGGCGGAGCTGCAATCGCCTGTTATCGTTTAAAAGAGGCGTTGTTGAAAGAAGGCGTGGATGTGTCGTTGCTGACGGCTTATAAAACCTCTGATGATCCTACGGTGATAACACCTTTTGATACACGTTGGAGACGGCTGAAAAATCGTTTTCATTTTTATAAAGAGCGATTTTCTATTTTTATAAAGAACGGTCTTTCCCGAAAAAATTTATTTGCCATATCTATTGCCGATTCGGGAACAGATATTTCCGATCTTCCGATCATCCGCGAGGCCGATATCATTCATTTACATTGGATTAATCAAGGTTTCTTATCTCTTCAGAATATACATCAACTGATTAAGCTCGGAAAACCTATGGTGTTTACGATGCATGATATGTGGTATTGTACGTCGATTTGTCACCACGCCTGTTCTTGTGACCGTTTTATGTCGATTTGTAGGGAATGTCCTTATTTGCAACATCCGGGAACGTTCGATCTTTCTTATAAAATTTGGCTGAAAAAACAGTTTATGAGAGATCCGGATATTGTGTTTACATGTGTCAGTCGTTGGTTGGCGAAGAGAGCGAGGGAAAGTGTTTTGATGGAGACCAATAAAATTTTTGTCATACCTAATGTTATTGATACGGAAATATTCTACCCGAGAGACAGAGAAAAGGAACGTGCGCATTTGGGAATTTCTGATGATAGAAAAGTGATCGTGTTCGGAGCTGCAAAATTGAATGATGAAAATAAAGGATTTAAGCTGTTGAAACAATCTTTGAAAAATTCAAAATATTGTCGGGATACAGAACTTTTTCTGTTCGGGGGAATAAAAAGAGATAAAGACTTTTTAAAAGATATTCCTTGCAGTTATCGTTATTTGGGAGAAATCGGCAATTCTGAAGATCTTGCCCGAATATACAGTGCTGCAGATATTACGGTTATGCCTTCACATTATGAGACATTCGGGCAGACTTTGGCGGAGTCTATGGCTTGCGGAACACCTGTCGTGGCATTTAATAGCAGCGGACAAACAGATATAATAGATCATTTGGAAAATGGTTATTTAGTGACATATCCTTTTACTGCAGACTTTGTAGGGGGAATAGACTGGGTACTGGATCATACGAATCCCGAAATGAGAAAAAAGTGTGTCGATAAAATAAACCGTTGTTTTTCATCAGATGTCGTTGTCCGGCAATATCTCGATTTATATCATAATTTGTTAGTTCAAGATCAATCAAGAAAATAAATAATAATATGAAACCCTTGTTTTCGATAATAACGATAACTTATAATGCTGCCGAAACGATTGAGGTTACATTCCGAAGTGTTGTCGGGCAATCTTTTACCGATTATGAGTATATTGTTGTAGACGGTGATTCGAAAGACGGAACAATAGATTTTTTGCAGTCGCATAAAGATCATTTGGAGACCTTTGTCTGTGAGCCGGATAAAGGATTATACGATGCGATGAACAAGGGAATGCATCTGGCAAAGGGGGAATATCTTATTTTTTTGAATGCCGGTGATACTTTTCATTCGGAAAATACTTTGTCGGATATTGCAGTTTCGATAGGGACTTCCCGTCCTGACATTATATACGGAGAAACCGCTCTTGTAAATGATAAGCGGGAGTTTTTGGGAATGAGAAGATTGAAAGCTCCGGAAACTCTTAATTGGAAAAGTTTCCGTATGGGAATGCTGGTGTGCCATCAAGCATTTATTGTAAAACGGATGCTTGCATCCGATTATGATCTTTCCTATCGTTTCTCTTCAGATTATGATTGGTGCATTCGCTGTATGAAAAAGGCGGATGCGTTATGGAATACGCACTTGACTTTGATCAATTATTTGAATGAGGGCGTTACGACTCGTAATCACAAGGCCTCTTTAAAAGAACGCTATAATATTATGGTAAAATATTATGGACGTATGCCGGTTATGTTTTTACATTTATGGTTTGCTTTGCGTTTTTATACGGCAAAGTGGATAAAAGGGCGAGTGTAGGTAGGAGTTTCGAGATAAAAATGTTTTTCTGAAAGGAAACATTTTTGTTTGTAAAAGCTCTCTATTACGTTAATTTTAGGACAATCAAGATCGTTTTTATATATTTACTTCGTATATTTGTCACAAGGTCCGGATAAATTTAACGGGCAATTTCATGTTGAGAAATTTATGAAATTAAATCAGAATATGGATTCGGGAAAAGCATATCTTTCATTTTATAGCGGGAAAAGAGTTTTTATTACCGGTCATACGGGATTTAAAGGGAGCTGGTTGGTAAAAATTTTATCGATGGCGGGTGCGGAAATAAAGGGTTATGCTCTTCCTCCGGTTACTGATCCAGATCTGTATAATGCTCTTGGAGTAGACAAGCTTTGTACGTCTGTGTTCGGAGATATTATGGATCGAGAGAAGCTCATCCGTGAAATAGTGGATTTTGTTCCGGATGTGATTTTTCATCTTGCGGCACAGCCGTTAGTTCGTCTTTCTTATGATATTCCTGCAGAGACTTTCGGTGTTAATGCGATCGGTACTGCACATGTTCTGGATGCCATCCGTAGGATCGATAAACCGTGTACGGCGATTCTGATAACCACAGATAAAGTATATCATAATAACGAGTGGAATTTTCCGTACCGGGAAAATGATCGCTTAGGAGGGTATGATCCGTATAGTGCAAGTAAGGCTTGTGCAGAGTTGGTTATCGATTCTTATCGAAATTCTTTCTTTAACCGGAAAAGTTATAATGATCATAAAAAAGCGATCGTAAGTGCCCGTGCCGGAAATGTGATCGGTGGAGGAGATTGGGCAAAAGATCGTCTCGTCCCGGATATTGTCAGGGCATTGCATAGCGGAGAGGAAATTGTGCTTCGTAATCCGGCAGCCGTTCGTCCGTGGCAACATGTTTTAGAGCCGTTGGGCGGATATTTGTTATTGGGTTATCTTGCGTCGGTTCGATACGACGACTTGTCCGATGCTTATAATTTCGGGCCTAATCCGGAAGATACGCTTACGGTCGAACAGATGACGGCTTTGGCGACAGATATTTGGGGAATCGGCAAATATCGAGTGGAACAAAATCTGTCAGCACCTCATGAGGCCGGATTGTTGAAATTGGATATTTCTTTGGCTAAAGCCGAGTTGGAGTGGAAACCCGGTATGAATGCTCACAAGGCATTGGAATTGACGTTGCAATGGTATAAAACATATTATCAGAATAAAGAAAGCATTTCTGCTTTGACGGAGCAACAGATACAATATTTCTTCAGTAAGTAATAACTAAGATTAGAATATGAGTACAAAAAGAGAACAAATCATACAGCTGGTAAAGGAGTATTATCAGGAAGAATTTGAAAGTAAAAAGAAAGATTTCGAGCCGGGAGATAAGATCTCTTACGGAGGCCGCTTCTTCAATGATGAAGAAATGTGCGCTTTGGTCGATTCTTCATTGGATTTCTGGTTAACGACCGGAAGATACGCCGCCCGTTTTGAAAAAGAGATGGCTCAATTCTTGAATGTTCGCTTTTGCTCGCTGACAAATTCAGGTTCATCTGCGAATTTATTGGCATTTATGGCTTTGACATCTCCGAAATTAGGAGATCGCCGAATTAAGAGAGGTGACGAGGTGATTACGGTAGCCGCCGGATTTCCGACAACTGTGACTCCTGTAATCCAGTTTGGTGCTGTTCCTGTGTTCGTAGATGTGACGATTCCCGGATATAACATTGATGTAACTAAGTTGGAGGATGCTTTTTCGAATAAGACGAAGGCTGTTATGGTTGCCCATACACTCGGTAATCCTTTCGATATAGCGGCTGTTAAGCAATTTTGCGATAAACATGGATTATGGCTTATCGAAGACAATTGCGATGCGCTCGGTTCTCGTTATTTTATCGATGGAGAGTGGAAATATACCGGTACGATCGGAGATATAGGTACTTCGAGTTTTTATCCTCCTCATCACATGACAATGGGTGAGGGTGGCGCTTTATATACGAATAATTTGCAATTGAAACGTATTATAGAATCGTTCCGGGATTGGGGGCGCGATTGTTACTGTAATTCGGGAAAAGACGATACTTGCAAACGTCGTTTTACACAACAATTCGGTGAATTGCCGTTGGGATATGATCACAAGTATGTCTATTCTCACTTCGGATATAATCTGAAGGTTACCGATATGCAGGCTGCAATAGGGTGTGCTCAATTGCAGAAATTGCCGGCTATCATAGATGCCCGTAAACAGAATTGGAAATATCTGAGGGAAAAGCTATCGGTTTACGGTAATAAGCTGATATTGCCCGAACCTACCGAAAATTCTGATCCGAGTTGGTTCGGTTTTGTTATCAATGTAAAGCCGGATGCCGGATTTACTCGTAATGAAATCGTCGATTATTTAGAGAAAAACGGCATACAAACTCGGATGTTGTTTGCCGGAAACTTGATTAAACATCCTTGTTTCGATGAGATGCGAACGAAGAAAGAGGGGTATCGTATTTGCGGAGACCTGACAAATACCGATGCGATTATGAGCGATGTTTTCTGGATCGGTGTTTATCCCGGAATGACTCGGAAAATGCTTGATTTTATGGTCGAAAAAATAGGAGAATTTTGTCATGCCCGTTAAAACTGTTTTACTTACGGGAGGAAATGGTTTTATAGGGAAGAATCTCAAAGAGAGTTTTCTTGCGCAGAAATATAATTTGTTGACTCCCGGAAGTAAAGATCTCAATCTGTGCGATGAAGATGCAGTAGCCCGGTATTTTGATGAGCATCGGATCGATATCGTTATCCATTCGGCCGTAAAACCGAATCATCGTAATGCAAAAGATATGAGTAATATATTTTATTCGAATACACGCATGTTTTTTAATCTGGAACGGTATTCTGACCGGTATCAGAAAATGCTCGTACTCGGGTCGGGTGCTATTTATGATTTACGGTATTACCGTCCGTTGATGAAAGAAGAAGAATATACGCGTTTCTTGCCGGCCGATGAACATGGATATTGTAAATATGTGTGTGAAAAGGTAATCGAAAAGAGCAGTAATATATATGATCTGAGACTGTTCGGCATTTTCGGGAAGTATGAAGATTATGCGATCCGCTTTATTTCCAATGCTATTTGTAAAACGTTGTATGATCTCCCTGTCACATTGCGTCAGAATAGGCGATTCAGTTATTTGTATGTAGATGATCTGCCTCCGGTTATAGATCATTTTATCGAAAGCACACCTCAATATAAAGCATATAATGTTGTCCCCGATCAGGTCGTTTCATTATATGATCTGGCACGTATGGTGGTCAGGATATCCGGAAAAGATTTGCCGATATTAGTCGGGCAAGAAGGCATGGGATTGGAATATAGCGGCGATAATTCCCGTTTAAAAAAAGAAATGACCGATATCCGGTTTACTCCGATAGAAAAATCCGTAGAACAATTATACGAGTGGTATGCCGCTCATCGTGACGAAATCGATAAAAATGTATTGTTATTTGATAAATAAAACCTTTGTACTATGATTAAGACCAGTGATTTTTTGTTTAAGTATTTAGTAGAGAAACACGGTATTACAGATGTTTTTTTAGTTACGGGCGGCGGTGCGATGCACTTGAATGACTCCATCGGACGGAATCCCGATATTCGGTATATTTGTAATCATCATGAGCAGGCTTCGGCTATTGCGGCAGAAGGGTATTATCGAGCTTCGGGCAAACTGTGTGTGACGAATGTAACGACAGGTCCGGGAGGAACAAATGCCGTAACCGGAGTTTTGGGACAATGGACAGATTCTATTCCGGCGATTTATATTTCGGGTCAGGTAAAACAGAGTACGACGATACATGCTTGTCCGGATTTGCATTTGCGGCAATTGGGAGATCAGGAAGCAAATATTATCGATATTGTGAAGCCGATCACGAAGTTTGCCGAGATGATTACGGATGCGAATGATATAAAATACTATATAGATAAAGCAATCTATTTAGCGACACACGGTCGTCCGGGTCCTGTCTGGATCGATATTCCTTTGGATGTACAGGCTGCTCTTATCGAAGAAGAAAACTTAAAAGAGTTCGATCCGTCGGAGTTGGAACAGGAATCGTACAGCCCGATAGAGAAGTCGGTAAAATCTGTCATTGAGAAATTGAAAGCTGCAAAACGTCCGGTCTTCTATGTCGGTAATGGTTTGAGACTGGCCGGAGTCGTAGATGATTTTATCCGGATAGCAGAAAAAACGAATATTCCGGTAGTCACGGCGATTAGCGGACATGATATTATCTGGCATGATCATCCTTTGTTTTTCGGAAAACCGGGAATATGCGGTGACCGGATCGGGAATGTAATGGTACAAAATTCCGATTTGTTGATTATTCTCGGAACTCGTTTGGGTATTCGTCAGATCGGATATGCCTATGAACAATTTGCTCCGTCGGCATATAAAATCATGGTAGATATCGATGCTTGCGAAATGTCGAAACCTACGTTTACACCGGATATGAAGATACATGCCGATTTGAATCCTTTTATCAAAGAGATGGAGTCGGAGGTATCGACTATCTCTTTCCCGGATTATACCGCTTGGATAAATTGGGGGAATGAGCGTCGTAAAGAACTGCCTACGGTATTCGGAGACAATCCCTCGACTCCGGGTTATATCAGTTCGTATGTATTTGCCGATGAGTTGTTCAAGCAACTGAAAGACGGGGATGTTGTCGTTACGGGTAATGGTACGGCTTATACCTCTACTTATCAGGCGATGCATGTAAACAAAGGTGTCCGGGTATTTGCCAATCAGGGTTGTGCCGCTATGGGATATGATTTGCCCGCAGCCATAGGTGCTGCCGCAGCCAATAAATCGGGGCGGACTATACTGATTACCGGAGACGGAAGTATTCAGATGAATATTCAGGAATTGCAGACACTGCTGACATTTAATCTTCCGGTGAAAATATTTGTGTTGGAAAATGAAGGTTATCTGGCGATAAAAACTACGCAGAAGTCGTTTTTTAATAAAAAATATACAGGAAGCAACCCGCAGAGCGGAGTTATATGCCCCGATATGGCAAAGATTGCCGGAGCTTACGGAATACCTTTTGTACGCATACATGAAGAGGGAAAAGTCTTGAAAGATACGATCGCGGAGGTATTGGCTTCTCCGGGAGTCATGATTTGCGAAATCACGATGGACCCGGAACAAACGTTGTTCCCTAAATCCGCTTCTTCAATGGATAAAAACGGTAAGATGGTATCGTCTCCGTTAGAGAGAATGTTCCCGTTCTTGCCCGATGAAGAACAGCAAAAGTGTACATATCCCGGCGGTAAATAGGATATTGTCAAGATTGTAATCGATATAAAAAAGAGTTCCGGGATCAATAAATCCCGGAACTCTTTTTTATATGCCGAAAATACATTATCTTTGTCGGGAAATAAATGTGGAAGGATTTGGCTGCTTGCAACCACACAAAAAAATGCTAAAACTGCGTGACCTGCCATGTTGTACGGAATCCGGCTTTAATCCATTTCCTTCCCCGTTTTTTAATAAATATTTTTGTGAAGCACGGTTGTGCATAAATTAAAATTAAAAACAGATGAACTATTTATTCACCTCGGAATCGGTGTCTGAAGGACACCCCGATAAAGTAGCCGATCAGATATCGGATGCTTTGCTTGATGAGTTTTTGGCGTATGACTCCAACTCGAAAGTAGCTTGCGAAACATTGGTGACTACAGGACAAGTAGTACTTGCCGGAGAAGTAAAATCTGATGCTTATGTCGATCTGATGGATGTTGCCCGCCGGGTAATAAACCGTATCGGATATACAAAAAGCGCATATAAATTTGACGGAGACTCTTGCGGTGTTTTTTCTGCGATACATGAACAATCTGCAGATATAAACCGTGGGGTAGAACGTGAAGATGAAATGAATCAGGGGGCCGGAGATCAAGGGATGATGTTCGGATATGCCTCTAATGAGACGGATAATTATATGCCGCTTTCATTAGACCTTTCGCATCTTCTGCTGATCGAGCTGGCTGCGATTCGTCGGGAGGGAAAAGAGATGACCTATTTACGTCCCGATTCTAAATCTCAGGTGACGATAGAATATAATGAGAATAATGTTCCTGTTCGCATTCATACGATTGTGATCTCTACGCAACATGATGAATTCATAGAACCGGTAGATAGAACACCTGAGGCACAAATAATTGCCGATGAGAAGATGTTGTCGGTGATTTTTGAAGATGTGAAAAATATCTTGATTCCCCGTGTAATAGCCAAACTTCCCGAACGTTTGAAAGCTCTTTTCGACGATAAACTGATTTTGCATGTCAATCCTACGGGAAAATTTGTGATTGGCGGGCCTCATGGGGATACCGGACTTACAGGTCGGAAGATTATCGTAGATACTTATGGAGGTAAAGGAGGACACGGTGGAGGTGCATTTTCAGGGAAAGATCCTTCGAAAGTCGATCGTTCTGCAGCGTATGCAGCCCGTCATATCGCCAAGAATCTCGTAGCGGCAGGTGTATCCGATGAGGTTCTTGTTCAAGTCTCTTATGCAATCGGCGTTGCCCAGCCGGTAAGTATTTATGTAAATACTTATGGTAAATCTCATGTAGCATTGAGTGACGCTGAAATCGCATCTCGGATAAGCACTATTTTCGATATGCGTCCCAAAGCCATAGAAAAGCGCTTGAAATTGCGGAATCCTATTTATGAAGAAACGGCGGCTTATGGTCACATGGGACGCAAGCCCCGTACGGTAGTCAAGACTTTTTCTTCAAAATATTTCCCGAAGCCGGTTGTCCGAGAAGTAGAGCTTTTTACTTGGGAGAAGTTAGATTATGTGGATGCGGTTAAAGAGGTATTCGGTCTTTGATGGTTTAGAGTTTGTCGTACATTTATACGACAGGCTCTTAGAAAAATAAGAGGAAAGTCTGTTCGAGTATATCTTTGAACAGACTTTTTTTGTTGCTGTTGACAAAAAAAGTAAATTTGCAGATAGTCATCAATATAAATGAGGATATGAAAAATATAATCATATTTGTTCTCTCTTTTTTCCTGTTCTTGACGGCATGTAGTTCCGGAGATAAGTATGTTGTAAAAGGAAATCTTTCTCATTTAGAGGGTCAGTATTTATATGCCGTACACGAGAGATATAAAAAAGAGCTTAAAATGGACACGATCAGGATACAGTCGGGCAAATTCGAGTTGACGGGAGAAAGTGAGATGTTGACTTCTTTGCAGTTGTATACAGAAGATTATACTCCGTTGATGCAGTTATTTGTAAAAAACGGAGATCACATCTCTTTAGAGGGGGATGTACAGAGACCTTTTGAGATCCGGATAAAAGGGAACGAAGCATACCAGGCCGTTACGGATTTTAATCAACGGAACGGTGCATTATTGCAAAGGATTGCCGAAAAGCGGAAAGAATATTATGCCCGGAAAAAAGATTCCGCTTATTTTGATGATCTGAAGAAATTAGAGGGTGAAATTTGTCGAAATGCCGAATCCGAGATTTCTGCAAAACCGGCTTCTCCGGCTTCTATAATTCTCATGTATGAATATCTCCTTAACGAGAATACGGCGGAATTATGCGATTCTTTGTTGCGCATCATGCCTTCCGAAGCAAAACCGGCTTCGTTGTTGGCGAAAATAGATCTTTTTATAGAACAGGTACGGAAGATGTCGATAGGAAAAACCTTCCCTTATTCTGTTTTGAAAAATGAAAAAGGAGAATCGGTTTCGACAAATACCTTTCGAGACATTCCTACGATTGTGACTTGGTGGGCGTCTTATGACCCGGTGAGTCGGGAGGAGATGAAAAATATAAGAGAAATTTATTCTAAATATAAAGATGATAAAATCAGAGTAGTAAATATCTCTCTCGATGTAGATAAAGAAAATTGGAAAAATAGAATAAAAACCGATTCTCTTGAGTGGACTCAGTTGATTCAGCCTGAAGAGTGGAATGCTTCTTCAACGCGGAATTTAGGTATTTCCAAAATTCCATATACCGTGATTATCGATAAAACCGGGCGCTTGGAAAAAGTCGGGTTAGAAGGAGATGAACTTAAAAAATATATAGATGAAATGGTTTCCCGAATAGATAGTCTGGAATCTGTTAAGGAAAAAGTTTAAATTTCGGATTATGTTGATAAAGGTTTTTGGTGCTGCTGTGCAGGGAATAGATGCTTTGGTCGTAACGATCGAGGTGAATTGTACGCAAGGAATTCGATTCTTTTTGGTTGGACTTCCCGATGCGGCTGTAAAGGAAAGCCATGAGCGTATCGTCTCGGCCGTTCAACATAATGGATATAAGTTTCCTCGTTGGCAGATTGTTATAAATATGGCTCCTGCCGATATTCGGAAAGAGGGTTCTGCGTATGATTTGCCGTTGGCTGTCGGTATTTTGGCTTCTGCCGAATTGATCAAACCCGATAAGCTGTCACAGTATATGATTATGGGAGAACTGTCTCTGGACGGTTCTATTCTTCCGATAAAAGGGGCTTTACCTATTGCAATCAAGGCGAGAGAAGACGGTTTTAAAGGGCTCATTGTTCCGCAAGCGAATGTAAAAGAGGCGGCTGTCGTAAATAATCTCGATGTTTACGGAGTAGGAAATATCCGTGAAGTGATCGAATTTTTTAATGATGAGAGAGTTCTGTCGCCTACTGTAATCGATACTCGAAAAGAATTTTATCAGCAGCAGTGCGAATTCGATCTCGATTTTGAAGATGTAAAAGGACAAGAAAATGTTAAAAGGGCTTTTGAAGTCGCTGCCGCCGGCGGTCATAATTTGATTATGATAGGTCCTCCGGGAGCAGGAAAATCGATGATGGCGAAGCGGATAGCTTCTATTATGCCCCCATTGACTTTGCAGGAAGCATTGGAGACGACTAAAATACATTCGGTGGCGGGAAAGATGGAGCGGGGAAGTTCTTTGTTGTCTCAACGTCCTTTCAGAGCTCCGCATCATACTATATCGAGTGTCGCTCTTGTCGGAGGAGGAGCTTTCCCTCAGCCCGGCGAAATTTCGTTAGCTCATAATGGAGTCTTATTTTTGGATGAATTACCGGAATTTTCAAGGCAGGTTCTTGAGGTAATGCGTCAGCCGTTGGAGGATCGTAAAATAACTATTTCCCGTGCGAAATATTCGATCGAATATCCGGCCAGCTTGATGTTGATGGCCTCGATGAACCCTTGTCCGTGCGGATATTACAATCATCCTGAGAAAAAATGTATTTGTCCTCCCGGCAGTGTCTTGAAATATTTGAATCGTATTTCCGGACCTTTACTTGATCGTATAGACATACAGATTGAGATTGTACCGGTTCCTTTTGAGAAAATGGCCGATAGCCGTCCGGGAGAACCCAGTTCCGTAATCAGAGAAAGAGTAATGCGTGCACGTGATATTCAAGCAGAACGTTTTAAAGATATTCCGGGAGTGTATTGTAATGCGCAAATGAATACGAAATTATTGAACCGTTTTGCTCAGCCCGATGAACTTGGAAAAGAACGATTAAAAGACGCCATGAAACGTTTTGGCCTATCGGCACGGGCGTATGACCGTATTCTTAAAGTCGCCCGTACCATTGCCGATTTGGCCGGTAGTGAGAATGTGTCGTCGGTGCATATTGCCGAAGCAATCAATTACCGGAATCTTGATAGAGAAAATTGGGCCGGATGATCACGCCTTTAAACAGGCTCTTAGAGATACTAATATATTGTGATATAAATGTTTCTATATTTAATATAATATTATATGTTTCGGAAACTATTTATGGAAATAGTGTCGAATTGTTGTTATTTTCGATAATTTTGCTTTTGTTGTATTTATGACAAATAAATAGGTCACTTTTTTAAAATCGTATATTTATGAAAAAATTGTTACTATCTTTTCTTTGTCTGTTATTGGCAGTACAGAGTTATGCTCAGGAAGGAGTTGAATATAAAACGTTGCCGACACGAGTTAGGATTATATCTCCTGATTCAGAGCATTTTGATCCTTCTTCATTGAATATATCCTGTCATGAAGAAGTTGTCGAGCCATTTGTATGGGATAATTCTACGGAAAGTTATGTAGGCAAAATGCGTTGTTATTTTGGAGATGATATAGTAAATTTTACAATAGGAACTCCTGATAACCGTATTGTTTGCGAATTGAGAGGCTTTATTGAAAATCTTGAATCAGTAACAGAGGCTACTTTCGAAGTAGATTTTTCTCAATATCATTATGTACAAATAAAAGCAAAAGATGAGAGAATGTCTCTTTATGTTGATTATATTTATTCTTCGGAAGCCGATAGCGGGTCATCACCCGTTGGAGGAAGTAGCATTTATACTAATATGGTTGATAATGCGACATGGTGTAAATCCGGTAAGTATACCTATGAGCCGGAGATTACGTTTGACGATGTTGCCGTGATGACGACTGAGCATTATTTGACTGTGGACAATAAAGATGTAGAAGAGATTATAGACATCGATACGGACGAGATGCATCTGGTGACATTCCATGTTACAGGTGTTGAAAAGATCCCTTTGGCAGGAGCTTCTATTAATATTGTTTCGCCATCGAATATGGAACTGGATTTGGAGCTTGATACCGATGACGAAGGAATAGGAAGAGCCTATTTGTTAGATGGATTTTATTATTTCGGGGTAGATGCTTCCTACAATAACTATTTTGGGGGTGATGATTCTATCGAAGAGTTTACCGTATCCGGAAAAGATATTGATGTAAAATATGGGTTTGATGATTATAAGAAGCTGATATTCAATATATCCGGAATAGGTCTGCAATCTGTCGCATTATCGATTATAAAGGCTTATGTGCCGACTCAAGATGAATATTATGAGCATTTGTCCGGAGAGGAGGCTGTGGTTCATGAGGTGTATTTGCCGGCAGACGGACAATTCAGTTATAGCATCAATCCAACCTGTTCGGGTTATAAGTTCCCTGTTAAGAATGATGTTTTTGATGCAAATACGACAGATAGGTTGGATATTGTTTTTGATGAACAAAATTATACACAAGTATTTTTTGATGTTATAAACAAACCTGAGGAAAATTATCCGCATATAAAGATATTTCACAATACTACCTTGGTGCGCGATTTATACATTGGGGATATGTCTTCTAAAGAGATGTTTTCTCCGGGTGAGTATAATTATGTGTTGATAAGTAATAATAGTGATTTGCAGTCAAAGGGTGCGTTTGCCATTTCTAAAGGAGAAGAAAAAAAGACTGTAACTATAAATTGTGCTGAAAACATAAGCAAACCGGTCTTTTTTAGTGTAAAAAATATGCCGGAATCTATTAAGTCGGAAAGTCTTTCGTATGAGGTGAAAAGTGAAAATGGAATGGATCTGTTCAATTTCAGTTTCTATCCCGATCAAGAAGAACCGGTTCAATTTTCTTTGCCGAATGGTTCTTATATTTTTGCTATTAGTAAAGATGACAGTAGAGGGGTATTTTATCATGAGCAGGAGGTCGAGATAGGCGATAATAATCGTAATGTAGAAATTGATCTCGGGAATTATGGAGCTGTACGGATATATACTACTGCTCCTGAAGGAATTTCGGTGGATGACATATTTTGTATATATCCCGATGGGCAGACAGTTGACCTTTATGGTGATGAAGTCACGGTATGGCTTGAAAGCGGTAAAAAATATAGCTTTATCGCATCGGGTAGTAATGATAACGGCCTTGATGTGCATTCGTCAGAAAAGAAGGCTGTTACCGTTGAGGCTGGCGAGGTCGTTGATGTAACTTTAGATATGAAAATTCCGCAGACCGATTATACGGTATCGATGAGTATCCGGGATAGATATGAAGGTTATATTAAAAATGCAAAAGTGACGATTAATGGAGAAACTTATCGGTCGGATCGTTATGGAGAGGTCCAAACTCTTATTCCTGTTTCCGGAAATAGCTTTACTTATAAGGTGGAGGCTTCTGGATATGAAACTTTAGAGAAAACGATTCAACTGTCAAAAACGGATATTATGTTACAATATATAGACATAGATGTTTTCTTGGAATATGACGGTGGCGTTGATGGTATAGAAGAGTCGATAATTGATAAGTTGAGGATCTTAAATACAGTCGTGGATGGTAATTTATTTATCGATAATGGAACAGAAAATATGTGGAAAATGGTTATAGTGGGGCTGGATGGTCATGCTGTGATCAATAAGAACATAAAATTGGGTGTAAATGATATTAGTATAGAAAATCTTGCTTCAGGGTTTTATATCGTTGTATTAAGTAACGGTACTGAACAAAAGTCTGTAAAGATTATCAAGCGATAAAGTTCTGCGAGTGAATCTTATATATATAAAGCAGTTATTTGCAATTTTGCAGATGACTGCTTTTTTATTTATAACATTAAAATGAGTGACTTTTGGAGTCTGTCTGAATTTTCCGACAAAAAAATATTATCAGATCATTTTTGTGTTTTCTTCCAGTCTTTTCCCATTTTCATTCATCGGAATTCCATTATCCGAAAAACATTCTCGAAAGAAACAATCAAACCTGATCCGGGCAAAATTTACACAGGCTCTTATGAAAGTTTTTTACCGGCAGTTGGAATAAAAGCGTATAAAAATGACGTATTATAATTAACTTTCTTTCCTATGGAAGTTTTCCTCGTTATTTGTAAAACCTCAGTGGTTCATTTTTAGCATATCTTCTATATGCTCACGGCTATTGCTGAGGCGTGGAATTTTGTGTTGTCCGCCCAATTTCCCTTTATCTTTCAACCAGTCATGGAATAGTCCGGGACGGGCTTTTATTATTTCAAGCCGGTCAAGGAAGATACCTTTGTATCGTTTAGCCTCATAGTCCGAATTAAGGCTCTGTAATGTCGCATCGAGAATGTCGGCAAACTGTTCTAATGACTCCGGTTCTTTTTCGAATTCGATCAACCATTGATGGCGACCTCGGCTTTTGTTCGACATGAATACCGGTGCGGCACTGTAATTTGAGATAATTGCTCCTGTTTGTTCACAAGTTTTTGCTAAACCTTTTTCTGCATTGTCTACCATTAGTTCTTCTCCGAAAGCGTTGATAAAATGTTTTGTCCGTCCGGAGATAATGATTTTTGCAGGATCGGTCGATATTACTTTTACCGTATCGCCTATTTGGTATCGCCATAGTCCGCTGTTGGTAGTAATAACTAAAGCGTAATTCTGACCTTTCTCTATTTCCCAAATCGGTAGTACGACCGGATCTTTTTTCCCGACTTCCGATAAAGGAATAAATTCAAAAAACACACCTATATCGAGTAACAACAGCATTCCCTGTTCGTCAAAACTGTTTTGTACGGCAAAGAATCCTTCTGAGGCATTGTAAGTTTCTACATAGTGCATCTTTTCAGACGGAATCAGCTCTTTATAATAAGAGCGGTAGGGGTCGAAACTTATTCCCCCATGAAAGAATACTTCGAGATTCGGCCATACTTCGGATAGATATTGTTTTCCGCTTTGTTGCAATATCTTTTTTATCAGAGTCAGAAACCAAGACGGAACACCGGACAAGTTCGTTACGTTTTTATGTAGAGTAGATCGTACGATTTCTTCAAGTTTCTTTTCCCATTCCGACATTAGAGCGATTCGTTTTTCAGGAACTCGGATGAGATTAACTAACGGATTGATGTTCTGTATCAGGCATGCCGACAAATCTCCGCATCGGATGTCTTTGCGGAGAGAACTGATCTGGTGGCTTCCCCCGAGAATCAAACCTTTTCCTGAGAACATCCGACTGTCGGGATTCATGTTCAGATAGCTGACAACGCAATCCGTCCCTCCCCGATAGTGACATTGGTACAATCCTTCTTTGCTTACGGGAATAAATTTGCTTTTATCATTTGTCGTTCCGGAAGATTTGGCAAACCAGCGGACTTTTGACGGCCATATAAGATTGCTTTCACCTTTAAGCATCCGTTCTACATACGGTTTCAGCTCTTCGTATGTAATCAACGGAACTTGTTCGGAGAATGTTTTGTAATCTGTAATTTTCTTGAAACGGTATAGTTCTCCTATTTCTGTATTTTGAGCTGTTTCAAGAAGGTTGTATAGTTGTTTTTTTTGTATCTCGTCTCCGTATTTTTCAAACAAGTCGATCTGTTTTTGCCGTTTGGCAAAAAACGGGCGTATTATAGGTGTTATATCCATCTTGTTTCGATTGTTATTTGAGGCAAAAATACAAAATATACTAAATCCTGTTTCACAATCAGTAGATTATATATGGATATTTTGCATTATGTAGCAATTAGGGAATGTTTTGTTTATCGAATTATAAAATTATGTTTGGCAAAATATAGATTTTTGGGGTTGGATAATACAAAATAAAACCGTAAGTCCATTTTTCAGACTTACGGTTTGTTCTTATTTTCTTGATAACGGAATTTTTATTATTTCCGTTTTTTCTTACTGTTTTCATATTCCCGACTTTTGGAAGACTTATATTCGTTTCCGAAACCTCCTCGTTTTTGGGATGATCTTTCACCGGAGTCTCTTTTACCGAAACCTCCTTTTCTGCCGGAATGTTCCCGTTTCCCGGAATTTTCTTTTTTATCTGCCGGTTCTACAGAGACCCGTTTGCCGAAAAAGCTGATGTTTTTCAGACTTCTGATAATGCTACGAGCGGATTTTTCTTCTACTTCGAAAAATGAGAAATTCGGAAGAACATCGATTCTACCGATAGATGCGTGTCCTTTAACATTGTCATTAACCATTTCGATTAATGTATTGGGATAAAAACCGTCGGCTTTTCCAAGATTGATAAACAGACGAGAATATCCTTCTTCTGCTTTTCTGGCTTTGCTTCTTGTCCTTTCTCTGCGTTGATTTCCCCGGTCTTTTGTATTTCTGTCTTCCGGAATATCCAGTTCGCTTGCATCTGCATAATAATCGATCAGTCTGTTAAATTCGAGTGAAACGATTCTTTTGATGAGATCTTCGTTGCTTAACCACTCCAGTTTGCGGAAAATGGACGGTAGATAAGAAGCGATTTCTTCTTCGTTTACTTTAACCTTTTCAATTTTATCTACCAGATTAAACAATTGCTTTTCACATATTTGATCTCCTGTCGGGATATGTCCTTTTTCGAATTTTTTACCGATGATTTTTTCAATATCCCGCATCCGCCCTTTTTCTTTTACGTGAATTATGGCGATGGAAGTTCCCGTTTTACCGGCACGACCTGTACGACCGCTTCTGTGAGTATATGTCTCGATATCATCAGGTAATCCGTAGTTGATGACATGAGTCAGGTTATCTACATCAAGACCGCGTGCCGCAACATCGGTTGCAACCAGCAGCTGAAGATTTTTCACCCTGAATTTTTGCATAACGGCATCTCGTTGTGCTTGAGATAATTCCCCGTGTAAAGAGTCCGCATTATATCCGTCTTGTATCAGCTGATCGGCTATTTCTTGAGTCTCCCGCCGGGTACGGCAAAAGATGATGCCGTATATATTGGGGTAGTAGTCGGCGATGCGTTTCAATGCCAGATATTTATCTTTTGCATGTACCAGATAATAAACATGTTTTATATTCTTAGCTCCTTCATTTTTGCTCCCGATTACCACTTCTTTGGGATTACTCATGTAATTTTTTGCTATTTTGGCTATTTCCGCCGGCATGGTAGCTGAGAACAGCAACATGTTGCGCTCTTCCGGAATAGCGGCCAATATTTCGTTTATGCTTTCCGTAAAGCCCATATTGAGCATCTCATCGGCCTCATCCATAATCACCGTACCTATCCGGTCGAGTTTTACCATCTTTCTGTTCATCAAATCGATAAGACGACCCGGTGTCGCCACGATGATTTGTACTCCTTTTTTCAATGTTCTTATCTGGCTTTCGATACTCGATCCTCCGTAAACGGGAAGTATTTTCAGCCCGTTGATATATTTTGAGTAATCATTCAGATCACTGGCTATTTGCAGGCAAAGTTCTCTTGTCGGACTTAAAATAAGAGCTTGAGGATAATTGTCGCTGACATCTATTTTCTGGATTACAGGAAGTCCGAATGCTGCGGTTTTACCGGTTCCGGTTTGAGCCAAAGCTACGATATCGGTATTTTCGGCAAGTAAAAGGGGTATAACCTGTTCTTGTACAGGCATTGGATTTTCAAATCCGATTTCAGAAATCGCTTTCAATATTTTGCTGTCGATCCCTAATTCTTCAAATGTTTTCATTTATTTATGTGCTTATTAGAACCTTTAGGATTGCCGCAAGAAGTCGCTGTGTTATCCCAACCTTTTAACTTTCTCAATACCTGACGGGGCTATCCGCCTAAAAGGAGAATCGTATACCTACATGAAACCTAAAGAATTTATTCGTCTGCAAAGGTAGATATAAATATTGGCATAATTGTAAATTCGGCATATTTTTAACCGAATTTGTTTAATTCATAGAGAATTAGGCTGACAATGGTGTTATTGAAGGAGAATTTCTTGTAATCTTTTTTGTTTTTCCGGAGTCATATTCAGCTCCTGCTCCAAATAATTTTGGGTACTGCCGTATTTTCTTTTTATATATTTGAATGCACAATTGAGGTATTGTTCATCTGCCGTCATCAAAGCGGTGACAGCTTCTTGTATATCTAAAGGGAAATCGACCAAATTCAGATTTATTGAACGCTTATCAAGGTATTGGTTTGTCAATAAATAGTCATCTAAGATGGTTTCTTCAGGTATATTCAGTGCGGATAAGATAAGAACTACGGCAAATCCCGTATAATCTTTTCCATAACTGCATGTGAGCACTACCGGATAATTTTCAGGCATTAACAACTGGTTGAACATCGATTTATATGTCGTCGTCGCCTTTTGGGAAAGACCGATAAACAGGTCTTGCATAAATACGCATGCATCTCCCCGTTTGAATTCATGGTTGTTGATTTTCTCTTCCAATATATCTAATGGGCATAAAGATATGGGCATGTGTATAATATTTTCTAATTTCAGGTTTGCCGGAGGCAAAGTGAAAATTTGAGAATCTCTGAAGTCGATCAAGGTTTTGATTTTTAAATTTCTCATGCGTTGTATGCTTTCATTGTCAAGAGAGTCTATTTTTCCCGACCGGTACAGCATACCCCATTTTATTCTTTTTTTATCGTAATTTTTGTAACCGCCGAGATCTCTGAAATTTTGGACAAAGTTGAACTGTTGAGAACGAGTTCCGACAATACGGTCATATTTGTCATCAAATCTTAATAGAAAATATTTACGGGCGATAGTCGGGTTTGTTTTGATACGTATATTTTCATCAGATATCGGACATTCTGCGATCAGACCATTTTCTGTATCGAAGTTTTGGGGATCGACAGAACTGTATATCTTTACATTCCCTTCTATAACAGGAGAGATGTCCCATTTCAGAATGTAATCCGGAGTATTGTCGATTTCGCATACAATGTCGATTTCTGGTTCAGAAGAACTGCAAGCTGAGAAAATAAAAAGTAAAAAAAGATATTTGAGATGATTTAGCATAGTCTGTGACTCTTGATAAATATTCGCAAATATAAAAAAAGCCCACTATAAAAAAGTAGGCTTTATATTCTTTAATATATAATAGAATATCTTGTGGATTTGGCAGACTATTAATGTGTTGTCCTGTATTTTGCTGCAAATTCGGTAGAAATATAGTTATCATAAGAGTTGCATACTTCTAAGGAGAAGTCTATTCCTGAGGATATGATATCAGACCACTTATCCGGAGAGAGGTTTTCTAATTGGCTGCGGGAAATATTTTCTTTCAATATACCGTAAAGTAGTCCGGCATTGAAATTGTCTCCGGCACCTATCGTACTGATCGGTTTTATTTGCGGTACATCGAAATGTAAATGTGTTTGTGCGGTGAATAATTCTACACCTTTTGATCCTCGTGTATAGATAAAATTAGGACAATAGAACTTAATTTTATCGAGATATACTTTCTCAGGATCTGAAAGATTAAATAAAGTCTCGAAATCTTCTTCCGAACCTCGTATAATATCAGCATATTCGAAATTCTCGAGTAAAGACGGAGTGATGCGCATGGCTTCGTGAGCGTGAGCTTTCCGGAAATTAGGATCGTAATAAATTATAGCTTTCCGTTCACGGGCATATTCCAGAAACTCTGTTATCCGGAATCTTAGAGAGGGATTTACGGCATAGTATGAGCCTAAAATCAAAATGTCGTCGGGGTCTATTCTCGGCCATACGACATTTAGTCTATTTTCGGGATATTGGGTATAAAACATATACCGAGCTTCATTCTTGTCATCTAAAAAAGCCAAAGATACAGGAGACTTTCCTTCACAAAATATATCTACATTCTCGATTGACAGGTTATTTTCCTGCATGAATGACAAGATATTGCTCCCGACTTGATCTTGACCTAATTCCGTTATGAAGTGAACAGGCGTTCCTAAGCGTCCCAGACTGATCATCGTATTGAATACAGAGCCTCCCGGTAAAGCTTTGGTCGGTTGCCCGTTTTTGAAAATTATATCGAGAATCGTTTCTCCTATACCTATAATCTTTCGCATATATCATTATTTTTTGTCGTCACAGGATTGTTCTCGCGAAAGTTGCCCCAAATACCCTCCGTGATGTCTTAGCGCATATTGGCTGCTGTCGAATCCGGTTGCTTTCATAGTGCCTACGACTAATATGTCGCCGATAACGGTCATGAGAGTTGTCGAAGTCGTCGGAGTAAGGCCTAACGGACAAACTTCTGCCGGTGCCCCGGTAAACAGGCAGACATCGGCGGATTGTGCCAATTGACTGTTGGGATTTCCGGTAATGACAATAAATCGTAGATCGGGTTGTAGTCGGGATGCTAAAACAAGTAATTCTAAAATCTCTCGGGTTTTTCCCGAATTAGAAATTACCAGCATTAGATCGTTTTCTTGTAGAACACCTAAATCTCCGTGTTGAGCTTCACTGGGATGTAAAAATACAGAAGGTATTCCTGTGGAGCAGAAAGTCGTTGCGATATTCATGGCGATCTGTCCGGCTTTCCCCATTCCGCTGGTAACTAATTTCCCTTTTTTGCGGTGTACTTGTTCTACGATTAATGAAATAGCTTTTTCAAAAGCATCGGATATGGGAATATTTAATATAGCGTTCGCTTCACGTCGTAAAATAGATTGAATGTCCTCAGCAGTTGTCATTCCGGTTATGTATTTAATTGATTTAATAATTCAAAGATTTTCGAGTATTCGGGTACACTCTTCTGCATTCGTTGCTATTTGATAATAATTTTTGTAATGGGGGGATGCGAATCGTTCCCTGTAAAATAGCTCTATTTGGTCGATCAGAAGATTATAAAATCCGTTTGTATTACAGAATATGACTTTTTTATCGTGATAGCCTAAATGTCCGGCTGCGATTACGGTAAAAATTTCATCTAATGTTCCGAATCCTCCGGGCAAGGCAATGAATACATCGGCTTTGTCGAGCATTATCTGTTTTCTCTCTCCGAGAGTCTCTACCCTAATCAATTCATCCGGTAGTCGGCTGGCTTTTCCATAATCGCAAATACGGTGTGTGATAATTCCGGTAATGTATCCGCCGTGTTTTTTTACATGTTCGGCCGTTGCTTCCATGAGTCCTACATTAGCCCCACCGTATATCAACCTTTTTTTATTTTTTCCTATCCATCGGCCTATTATTGCCGACTCTTCAAAATAACAATTGTCAACTTCATTACCCGAAGCGCAAAAAAGACCGATATTTTGAATCATAGTTTCTTTCATTGGGTTTGTAAAAACGAAGATAGAGCTTTTTTACTAAATATTATCTTTCTCAAAATATTTTTTATCGATAGTATATTGTTGATAGTAAAAGAAATGTTTTGGAAAAAATGGCTTGGAACATTTTTTTATGTCTAATTTTGTGCGCTTAAAAGAAATAGAAAGTATGGCACACCATCAATTTTATACTTTATCGAACGGTCTGCGTATTATATATCAGCCAACCGCTTCTTCTGTCTCTTATTGCGGGTTTACGGTCAATGCGGGAACAAGAGACGAATTCTCGGGAGAATTCGGTATGGCTCATTTTGTCGAACATCTTATATTTAAAGGAACTGAACATCGTAAATCGTGGCATATTCTGAACCGAATGGAAAATGTCGGAGGTGAGTTGAATGCTTATACGGCAAAGGAAGAGACAACCGTATATGCGGTTTTTTTAGAAGAACATTTATCTCGAGCTGTAGAATTATTGTGCGATTTGGTACTTCATTCTCAATTTCCGGTACAGGAGATAGAACGAGAGGTCGAAGTGATTCTCGATGAGATCAATTCTTATAAAGATAATCCGGCCGAATTGATTTATGATGAATTTGAGAATTTACTTTTTTCAGGGCATGCCTTGGGGCACAATATATTAGGAGAACCGGAGGAGTTGCTTCGTTTTACTTCTCAGGACGGACGTCGTTTTTTGAAACGGCAGTACATCCCTTCGAATATGGTATTCTTTTTTATGGGGCATACCCCTTTTAAACGCGTGATATCTTTGCTTGAGAAATATATCGGGAGAGAACCGAGTGGAGAAGGAATAAATCATAGAGTTGCTCCCGGAGAATATTTCCCGTTTGTGGAGCGTCGTATTTTGGATACTTTTCAAGCACACGCTTTAGTCGGGAATCGGGCATATAGTATGTTCGACGAGCGACGAGTTCCATTATTTTTATTGAATAATATGCTTGGAGGACCGGGTATGAACAGCCGTCTGAATATTGCTTTACGTGAGAAGACCGGGTGTGTTTATACCGTTGAGTCTTCTGTAACTTCATATACAGATACCGGAGTCTTCGCTATATATTTCGGAACAGATCCGAAGAAAGTAGATAGATGCCTTTCATTGATGCATAAGGAATTTAAGCGTTTGCGTGATACGGCATTGTCTATATCTCAGCTGGCGGCGGTCAAAAAACAGTTTATCGGACAGATGGGGGTCGGAACTGAAAATCGAGAAAGTATGGCTTTAGGTTTAGGAAAAACATTTTTACATTACAATAAATATGATACTCTCGAGGAATCGTTTCGTAGGATAGAAGCCGTTACCGCGTCAGATCTGCTCGAGGTAGCCAATGAGATATTGGACGAGCAAAGCGTCTCTACTCTTGTTTTTGTTTGATTAAGAGCTTGTCTGAATTTTACTCGGGTCTGTCTTGCGCATCTCTTTATCGGGAAATCTGAACAAGAACTAAATAATAGACAATAATTCCCGAATCGATTTTAATGAAAACATCCGGTCACACGTCTCCGGCTTATCAACCTTTTCATGTTCCCATGTCGTATAAAAAGGAATGTGTGCTGCATATCCTCCGATCGACAGGACCGGAATAATATCCGATTTCAAGGAATTTCCGACCATGAGAAATTTATCAGGAGATACTTGTAGCCGATCTATCAGAGACCGGTAACCCGACTCATTTTTCTCGCTCATGATTTCGATATGAGAGAAGTATTTTTTTAATCCCGATTCTTCGATCTTTCGTTCTTGGTCGGTAAGATCACCTTTCGTTGCCATGACTAAAGTATAATCTTTCTGGAGAGCAGATAGCGTATCTTCTACGCCGTCGATTAATTTGACAGGATAAGAAAGTTGTCTTTTTCCTAATTCCAGTATTTCTTTGATTGTATTTCCTGAAATTTTATTGTTACTGAGTTCCAATGCCGTTTCTATCATACTGAGAACAAATCCCTTGATCCCATAACCATATATAGGAAGTGTTTTTATTTCGTTTTTCAATAATGATTCGAGAACTTGATTTTGATCGGCATATTCTTTAATCAATTCGCAAAAACGATGCTCGTTTTCCCTGAAAAAAAGTTCATTTTCCCATAACGTGTCGTCTGCATCGAAAGTGATGATATCCAATTCTTTTTTCATACGGTTTATTCCCATTTTGAAAGCAAAGATACGCACATTCATAAGAATAGTCTTATATTTGCGAGAGGTAAAAAATCTGAAATGAACAGAAAAAAGGTTTTACTGGGGATGAGTGGCGGTACTGACAGCTCTGTCGCTGCAATATTATTGCAGGAGCAGGGATACGATGTTACCGGCATAACATTTCGGTTTTATGAAATCGAAGGAAATACCGCATACCTGAGTGAATCGGCTGAGTTAGCTGATCGGTTGGGAATACCTCATTATATCTATGATGTACGAAAGGAGTTTGAGAAAAATATTGTTACTTATTTTATAAATGAATATATGTCCGGTCGCACACCTGTGCCTTGTATTATTTGCAATAATACCTTTAAATGGCCGTTAATGGCCAGAATCGCAGATGAACGGGGAATCCGGCATATCGCTACCGGGCATTATGTCCGGTTGATGGAGACGGGAGGTCATTCTTATCTGCAATCCGGAGTCGATCCGGACAAAGACCAGTCCTTTTTTCTTTGGGGACTTCCTGAGATTTTGATCAAAAGAATGATTTTACCTTTAGGGATGTTAACAAAGACTGAGGTTCGGGAAATTGCCCGACAACGGGGATTCTGTCAGATTGCTGCCCGAAAAGATAGTTTAGGGGTTTGTTTCTGTCCGGGAGATTATCGTTCTTTTCTGAAAAAGCGGTTAGGCGAATCTGTTTTTTCAGAGGGATTTTACGAAGATGAATCCGGCAAGATTATCGGTAAGCATGAAGGATATCCTTTTTATACCGTAGGACAACGCAGAGGGCTGGGGCTGAATTTGCAATATCCGGTTTTTGTTAAAGAAATATCAGTTTCGAATAATAGGGTTGTTATTGCCCCCCTTTCGGGAATGTATAAAACCCGGATGATACTGAAAACTGTAAATGTAATTAATCCTTTCGATTTTGACGGACGTTATGCGATAACCTGCAGAATCCGTTATCGGAAACAGAATACTCCCTGTCGGGTCTTTTTTATTTCGGATAATCGGGCGGAAGTTTGTTTTGAAGAGCCGGTACATTCTGTTGCTCCCGGTCAGGCGGCTGCTTTTTATTGCGGAGACAGGTTATTGGGCGGGGGGATTATCGTGTCTGCGGAATAATAATTAAAAAAACAGTATTGAGAATTATGGTGGATATAAGTGAAAAGGAAATTTTAGAAAGATTAGAACGAAAAGGAATAAAACCGACAGCTAACCGTATATTGGTATTAAGGGCTTTATTAAGTAATTCGACACCTGTCAGTTTAGCGGATTTGGAGGATTTCATTGTTACGATGGACAAGTCGAGTATCTTTCGTGTGTTGACATTGTTTCTCGAACACAATGTCGTTCATGCAATGGAAGATGGCAGCGGATCTTTAAAGTATGAGGCATGTATGAGTGAAGGTAAATGTTCTCTTTCCGATATGCATATTCATTTTTATTGCGAAGTGTGTCACCGGACGTATTGTTTTAAGACAATACATGTTCCGATAATGGAACTTCCTGAAGATTTTACACCGCATTTTGTCAATTATATGATCAAGGGGGAGTGTCCGGAATGTAAGAGACGGCATTCCGAAATATGAGATGTTTTCTCGACCGGTATTTCTTTTGCACTTTGCCGACATCTGTTTCTTTTCAATGGAAGATATGCGCTGTTCCGATATGGACTGCTTGTTCTCGATTGTAATTACAGCCTTATGTTCTCTTGCCACTTTATAAGTTCCGCAACGTAGTAGTTCAAGGCTGTGTCGCTAAATATCTCATATTCGATAGTTTTTTTAATACTTTTCTAATAATTATCAATCATTATTTTCTTGGTGAATATTATTCCTGCTTTTATAATGCATTTGAGAAAATGGAAAAAGCAGACCGGAGAAAAGAGAGAAAATGACCCGATGGATTTTATGCATCGGAAAATTTGGATAGGCTCTAAGAGCCTGTCTAAATTTTCCAATTAGAAAATATTATCAGGTCATCTTTGCGT
>URAV01000034.1 GCA_900545915.1 uncultured Porphyromonadaceae bacterium | reverse complement strand
GAGATTAATCCGCATAAACATACTATGCTACATATTATGACTACTACTTTCTTCATCAGTTACAAAAATAGTGTATTAGTAAGTATGAATTTTATTTTTTGCATTATTTATTATTTTATTTGCTATAACTTCTGCAGCTGGATTTTGCCAATCCCTAGCATCTACAGTAGTCCATAATACTATTTTATAATTAAGTTTTTTTGCTATCGATGCTAATTCTTCTTGTTTATAACTACCATATATTGTATATAAGTTTATTATTTTGTTTATTAACAATTAGAGTAAAATAGTTGATATAACAATTGACAATTCGTTTTTGTTACAGAAAAAGCGAATGATTATTTTTGTAGTCGGTAAAAAGGAAAAATATGTCAACTATTCTATTCAGAGAAATTGTTTTCGGACCGGTACACAGCCGGAGATTGGGTGTTTCTTTAGGAGTGAATCTTTTACCCGATGACGGTAAGGTATGTTCTTTCGATTGCATTTATTGCGAATGCGGTTATAATGCCGACAAGCGGGGTAAAAACAGTTTGCCTACTCGGGAGGCTGTATATAACGCATTGGATGATAAATTGAAACTTATGGCCGAAAGAGGTGAAAAACCCGATGTCATCACTTTTGCCGGTAATGGAGAACCTACTTTGCATCCGCAGTTCGAAGAGATTATAGAAGACACCATAAATTTGAGGAATAGATATTTTCCGGAAGCCAAAGTAAGTGTTTTGTCCAACGCCTGTCATATAGGAAAAGAGTCTGTTTTCAGGGCTTTGAACAAAGTGGATAA
The DNA here is from genome assembly GCA_900545915.1 of uncultured Porphyromonadaceae bacterium. Classification (GTDB taxonomy): domain Bacteria; phylum Bacteroidota; class Bacteroidia; order Bacteroidales; family Coprobacteraceae; genus Coprobacter. The sequence continues at coordinate 41,964 of URAV01000034.1, read as the reverse complement.
TAATATATTGAAATTGGATTCTGTGTTTTTAGATACTATAAAGCTCATTAATGAACCTAATCAACATGAATTTTCTGTTGATAAGTTAGTTGATAATCTGAAACGTTTTAATGGAAATTTGATTATACAAACTTTATTTTTACGTGGAGAACATAAGGGTAAAAGAATTGATAATACAACAGATAAAGAAGTGGATGCATGGTTAGAAACCGTAAAATCCATAAATCCTAAACAGGTAATGATTTATAGTATAGATAGAGAAACTCCAGAGAAAAATCTTGAAAAGTTATCTAAAGAAAAACTTGAAGAAATAGCTCGAAAAATACGTCAAGCCGGTCTGGATGTTTCAGTTTCGGCTTGACGTTATGATATTTATTTTTGAAATTAAGAGCCTGTCTTAATTTTGTTTATAATTAAAAAGGCTCTAAAACAATATTTCCATTGTAAGAAATGCCTTGTTTATTGTTTGGTTGCACATGTATGTATGCACTACCTGACGAAGGCCACATATCTATGGATATTTTGAAAACATCTTCGTTTCCTCTTATATTGAAGTTAACGGCATATTTACCCTTTTTAAGAGCACGAAGTTTATAATTTTCGTATTTATTCTGTGCTTTTATCCCTCCTTCTCCGCCACCGTAAGGAACGGAATAGGCAACTCCGAAATAAGGAAGTTCTATATATGCCGAATCATTACTTATTTTTACAGAATAAGGAGAGGTGAGATATACTGTCTTTCCGTTCATCGGAGAAGCTGAAATGACCGATATTTTATATTTTTTATTCTGTATGGCATCTAATATTTTTTTATTTTCCGTTTGTTGTGTTTTTTCTTTCTGAATAGAATTTGCCGATACTGATTCTTTGTTTTGTGCCGTTGCAAAAGCGATGCAGATAACGGTTGACATACATAATATTAAAATCTTCTTCATAACAAATTTTTTTTAAGTTCAGGAAAAAGTCATCAGTTTACTATTAATATTTTGGTAACGACACCTTCTTTTCCATTGCTGGACGAAGCGAATACCAAATATACTCCTGTTTTTACCCTATCTCCGTTTCTGTTCAGTCCATTCCAAACCATTTGACCGCCTTCCGAATAATTTTGATAAATAAGATTTCCGGTCGTATCGGTAATTTTGACTAAAGATCTTTCTTGTAATCCTGTAATTGTTATAACTCCTGTATAATCGGGACGAACGGGATTCGGGAATGCATATACATTGGAGAAATCTTCTTTGGGTTCGGTCGCATCGGAACGATAAGAAACCAATCCTTTTTCAGTTCCGAAAAATACCTCTCCGGTAATTTTATTTATGGCTATCGACAGGACGTTGTTCGAGGGTAATATGCTATTGTCCATATTAAAGTGATGTATGGTTTCAAGACCATCTTCACTAACTAAATATACTCCCGAAGATTGAGTAGCAATCCATTTGCGGTTAGCTCCGTCCACAGCTATGTATTGTATATTTTCATCGTTTAGGAGTAAATCTGCCGCGTTTGTTTCGTCATTTCTCGGTATTTTTATTCGTGTACATCTAAAATCGGATTGCATGAAATTATCGGGATTATTTAGTACGATAGGCCCTCTGTTCGTACCTATCCATAATTGTCCGTTTCTGTCTTCTGCAGCGCAAATAAAGTCGTTTCCGTCTATTTGTTTATTATCCTGATCCGAAAAGGTAGAAAATTTTCGAGTCTGGTCATCACTCATATTTTCCAAAGTATTATTCGTATTAAAAGCGAAAACAAAAGAAGTTTTAGGAACGATAACCCATTTGGAAGAAGAGTGTTTGCATAATATTATTTGTTCGGTATATTGCTGTGTTACTATATCGGGGTAATTTAGTTTTATCCAATTTCCGTCTTTTTTCATGACGAGAATGCCCGGTGTACTGTAATTAGCCATCCACAAGTTTTTAGATGAATCGAAATTTAAACAATTTACTTTATGACTCCATCCGCCGGAAATGGGAGAACTATCTTCTGTTCCGTTCCAATGAGTATCATATTGATTGTTTTTAAAACGGTACAAACCTTCGAACCACGTTCCTATATAAAAAGTTTCAGGATCTTCAGGATCTTCGGCAATATTGTAAGTCGTACAGAACTTTATATCCGGATGTATGGTCGTAGGGATATTATCAGTTTCTATATTAGACCATTTATTATTTTCGTAAATCGATATGTGGGAATCTATATATTGGTCATAAATATTTTTACTGCTTACACCCTGTGTACTGACATATAATTTGCCGTTGTCGGTCATAGTTAAGAAATAGGGAATATTGACAGTAGAGTAGTTGAGGTTATCTATATTTTTAGATTGCTGAAAAGATTCGTTGTTTCTTTTAAATGCGGCAATGCCTTTTTTATGCAATATCCAATATGTATTTTGTCTATTATTCATACTTACATCTATCGGAATAACGTCCGACATATTATAATCGGAATAAATGATTTCATCGGTTTTTTTATTGTTTTTATCATATACTATTATGTTATTTGTTCCGCAGGCCATATAGCCGGTATTCGTTTCTTTTATAGAGGATATATCGCCTTTATTGTAAATAGCGGTAGGATTATTTTCTGTATCGAAGTAAATGATATTCTTATTAATATCCAACATCCACATCCCGTTTTCTAATGAAAGCAATTGAGTGCCTTCGGTCGAGTAACATTTTTCCCAATTGTCGAAATCATATAATACATCATCCAGTTTACAGCGATAAAGCCCTTCTCCTTGTACCAGACAATAAAAATATTCTCCCATTACTGCAGCAGAATTAATGGCTTTATTGAAATTATAGGTCGTTTTTATCTCTTTTTTGGGAACATTCAGTATAACGATGCCGAAATCTGTAGAAAGATATATTTCATCTTTATAGAAAGTTATGTCATTAATACTTTTAGAAGAAGTTATGGCTGTATTTTTTATATAGGGTATGTTATATACCGATTCTCCTATTATAAGATCTATATTGCTGTTTGTATAAGCAATTGTCATTATATCGTGTTCATCGTTGTATTTTATGAGTTTTATATCGTTATCGAAAAGTATGTTTAACCGATTCAATTCTCTGAATTCTTCATCTTCTTTACCATAAGAAAATAGATATCCGTCCGAAAGAAAATATATTTTGTCTTTTGTCTCTGTTATTTGTGAGGGAGTAAAAAATACCGGATAAATTTTCCATGCTCCTACTTCTGTCTGGGCAAAAGACAGAAAAGAGTAAAGTAATATACCGACAAAAAAGAATAGTTTTTTCATCATAATCGAGTCACTCTTTTTTATTGTGCAGGTTGTAAAAAGTTTATAAGTTTCTTTACAGCTAAAGCTCTGTGGCTTATTTTATTTTTTATGTCATTTCCTAATTCTGCAAATGTTTGAGTATATCCGTCCGGTACAAATATAGGATCGTATCCAAATCCTGATTCTCCTTTTTTTTCGGTGATGATTTGTCCTTCTATTTTTCCTTCGAAAAGATACTCTTTATTACCTGTTATTAATGCTATGCAAGTTCTGAAACAGGCTGAACGATCGTTTTTGTCCTTTAAATTTTCAAGGACTTTCTGCATATTTTTCTCTGAGTTATGATCATTTCCGGCATATCGTGCCGAATATACTCCGGGTTCATTGTTTAATGACTTTATTTCGAGCCCCGTATCGTCTGCAAAACAGTCGTAACCGTATTTTTCTTTTATATATCGGGCTTTGATAAGAGCATTTTCTTCTATTGTGCTTCCGGTTTCAGGAATGTCTTCATGACAATTTATATCATCAAGACTTAAAATATTCAGTGTATGATCGAGAATATTCCTGATTTCTTCTAATTTGTGTTTATTATTTGTTGCGAAGACGATCTGTTTCATAATAGAATAACTTATTGTATATAACGTTATAAATAAACTTATTATTGTTGTTTCTTTCTGAAACAAAAGTATAAAATATAAAATGAATATTCTATATAATGATTATCTTATTGTTATAGGATAAAATTATCTATTTTTGTTTTTAAAATAGATTTTATGAAATCGATATGGGGATATAAGTTTTTTCGGGAGTTCGGAAATATATTATATAAGAATAAGAGTTATTATTGTTTTTTGATCGGTATAGGCTTTTATTGGGCTTTGTTTTTTACATTATCCGATTTTATATCTATACCATGTTCTTCTTTTAAGGATTGCGTAGGTAACGGAATTCAATGGGCTTGTGTTTCGTTTGTTCCGTTTCTTTGTTGGGTGTTTGTTTCTATGAACAAATATCTGTTCGCTCTTCTTTTTCCATTATTCAGTATTATATGTGCCGTACTTACTTATTTTAGATATGCTTATAAATTCGTTTTAAACAGTATGATGCTATATACAGCCTTTAATAATGATGTGCGTATAACGGCAGAGCTTATTTCTCCTTATTTGGTGTTATTTGTATTGATAAATCTGGTTATTTCGTTTTTATTCGTACGGTATCTTTGGAGAATGAAGATATATAGAAAGTCTTGTTTGTTTTCTTTTAATGCATTTTGTGCATTTTCTCTTTTCTTTCTGATGTTTCAGGGTAATTCTCCTGTAAAAAGAATGATAGAAAAACGTATTCCGGCTAATCTTGTTTTTACTACTTTAGATTATTATAAAGGAAAGATGGATATAGCTAAAGAGAGAGAACGCTCTTTTGACTATGTAGAGTCGGAGTGCGATTCTATTACTGTGGTTTTAGTTATAGGGGAATCCCTTCGTCCCGATCATCTTTCGGTAAACGGGTATTTTCGCAAAACTACTCCTAATCTCGATACTTTGGGTGTTATATCATTTCCTAATGTAAATTCTTTATATTCTATTACAAATCAAGCTCTCCCCTATTTAATGACTCGTACCGATACGTTGCATGCAGATAGAGCTTATAAAGAGAGGTCTTTTATAGATGTATTCAAGGCCGGTGGATTTCATATTTCATGGATAAGTAATCAAGATTCGGAAAAGTCGTATGTTTATTTTATAAATGAAGCCGACACAGTTTTTTATGTAAATCGATCTCATGATGTTTATAGTTTCGATCAATGGCTTGATGAGGATATATTACCTTATTATAATCGAATGATAGACTCCGAGTATTCTAAAAAACTGATAATTCTTCATACTATCGGTTCACATTGGTGGTATAATTTGCATTATACAAAAGAGTATGAAGTATATAAGCCTGTTTTGAAGAGTAAAATCATTGCTTATTGTACGGATGAAGAAATCAGGAATTCGTATGATAATACGATCTTATATACCGATTATATTCTTTCTGAAATAATCGACAAATTAAAAGATAAAAATGCTGTTTTGATATTTGTTTCGGATCATGGTGAAGCTTTAGGAGACGATTCTTTTTATTTACATGGAACTTCTCATCCGACAATGTTTCGTACGGCAATGTTTGTATGGATGTCTGAAAAATATAAGTCGTTGCATCCTGAGCACTTGGAGAACGCATTGAAAAATAAGGATAAATCTTATATGACAGATTTTGTTTTTCCTTCTATTATAGATGCCGGATGTTTGGATACGGATATACTCGTTAAGAGTAAAAGTATTTTTGAAAGTTCGGAATAAAAGAAAATAAATATCATCCTTTGATTTTATCGAAACCTTCTCCATATACGCCGACTACATTGGATTGAGATATAAATGCATGAGGATCTATCTCTTTTACCAGTCGGAAAATCGATAAAGATTCATTCCTTTTGGCAAGGATAACCAATACTTTCTTGGGTTGTTTAGAGTACCATCCCATTCCGTCGAGAATAGTGACGCCTCTGTTGATATCCTTGTTGATACGGTCTGCTATTTCCTCATACTTTTCTGAAAATATCAATATTTGTATAGATCGTCTGACTCCGTTTATAATCATATCGCAGGTATAAGTCATTACTGCCATGACTACGATCCCGAAAACGATTTTCTCGATGCTATGGAAAAGTACGTAAGAGGACGATATGATAAGAAAGTCGCAATACAAAATAGATCTTCCTAAAGATATTTCTTTATACTTATTTATCATGGCGGCAATAATATCTGTTCCTCCGGTGCTGCCGTTATGGGTGAAGACAATACCTATTCCCGCTCCGCAGAGTATTCCTCCTATAATACACGACATAAACGGTTCTCCGGTAATGAGCGGTTCTTTTATATACATTCCGAAAAATGAAAGAAGCAAAGTCATGACTATGACGCTGAATATGGTGCGTATGCAGAACTGTATTCCCAAAATACGTATTGCTGCTATTAACAGTAAAGCATTTAGTGTAAAATAAGATATTGCTACCGGTATTTTAGTCCCGAAAAAGATGAGTGCCGAAACTCCGGCAATACCTCCGGTGGTGATTTCATTGGTAAGTAAAAAACTCGTCCATCCGAAAGCATAAAGAACTAATCCGAAAACGATGATCGTGTAGTCTTTTATTTCGATCCAGGCTTTATGAGAATTTAAATTCATAATGCTGATATTGTTTATATCGTTACCATCGAGAATCTGTATAAATTTTCCAATAAGAAAATATTATCAAATCATTCTTGTATTTTTTTTCGGTCTTTTTTCGTTTCCTCTTGTCAGATCGTCCGATATACTTCCCGTAAAAACAAAGAGATATACTCAAAAAAACTCTCAAACCTGATAAGTAAAATTTAGATAGACTCTGAAAATAATTTCAAAGTTACATCTTTTTTATATTTTTCCAAATTTCATATTTGGCTAAACAGGCTGATATTCATAAATATCCCCGAAAAATATAGTTACTATACTTTTCGGGGTATTTTCATAAAATCTTGTGAAGTTTTTTCGTTTAAAGAACGATATTGACGATCTTTTTAGGGACAATAATAATCTTTTTAGGAGTCTTTCCGTCTATCCACTTTGCCGATGACGGATGTTCCAATACTGTTTTTTCTATTTCTTCTTTAGAAGCATCTGCTGCGAATTCAATATTAAAGCGGGCTTTTCCATTGAATGAAATTGTATAGTTGACAGTATCTTCTTTGAGATATTCTTCATTGAATTCCGGCCATTGTGCATCGCATACCGACGTCGTGTGTCCTAATTGCGACCATAATTCTTCACATATATGCGGTGCGAACGGAGTCAGCAGTATTATGATTTGTTCCAGTATTTTACTGTTTCTGCATTTTAATGCTGAAAGCTCATTTATGCAAATCATAAAAGCGCTGATAGAAGTATTGTATGAGAAATTTTCTATATCCCAGCTTACTTTTTTGATAAGTTTGTGTAACGATTTCAGTTTTTCCCGTGTAGGTTCTTCGTTGTTTACGGTCAATTGGTCTCCGTCGAAGAACAGATTCCAGAATTTTTTTAAGAAGCGATGTACACCGTCTATACCGTTTGTATCCCAAGGTTTGCTTTGTTCGAGCGGACCTAAAAACATTTCATATAAACGGAGAGTATCTGCACCGTATTTTTCTACTATATCATCCGGATTTACGACGTTGAACATCGATTTCGACATTTTTTCCACTGCCCATCCGCAAATATATTTTCCGTCTTCTAAAATAAATTCTGCCGTTTCAAATTCGGGTCTCCATTTTTTGAAAGCCTCTATATCGAGAATATCGTTACTTACGATGTTTACATCTACGTGTATAGGGGTCGTATCATATTCTTTTTTAAGGTTGTATGATACGAATGTATTGGTATCTTTTATTCTGTAAACGAAATTAGACCGGCCTTGAATCATACCTTGATTTACTAATTTGCGGAACGGTTCGGCTTCACAGACAATTCCCAGATCATACAGAAATTTGTTCCAGAAACGGCTATAAATAAGGTGTCCGGTGGCATGTTCGGTTCCACCGATATAAAGATCTACATTGCGCCAATATTCATTAGCCTCTTTCGATACGAGCGCATTGTTATTATGCGGGTCCATATAACGGAGATAGTATGCTGATGATCCGGCAAATCCCGGCATGGTGCAAAGTTCTAAAGGAAAGTGATCTTCTGTTTCCCAATTTTTCGCTCTTCCCAGAGGCGGCTCACCTTGTTCGGTCGGTAGAAACTTATCTATTTCCGGCAATAACAAAGGCAATTTGCTTTCGTCCAGCATATAGGGCATATCGTCTTTATAATAGACAGGAAACGGTTCGCCCCAATATCGTTGACGGCTGAAAATGGCATCGCGCAGACGATAATTGACTTTGATCCGTCCTAATCCTTTTTCCTGTATAAAAGCTTTTGTTTTAGCTATAGCCTCTTTTACTTCAAGGCCGTTGAGGTCGAGACCGTTTCCGCAAGAATTGATCATCTTACCCTCTTTGGCATCGAAACTTTCTTCGGAAACGTCGCAGCCCTCTATTAACGGGATGATCGGCAGGCCGAAATGTTTGGCAAAGGCATAGTCGCGGCTATCATGTGCCGGTACTGCCATAATCGCTCCTGTTCCGTATCCGGCGAGCACATAATCGCTTATCCAGATAGGAATTTTTTCATTATTCAGCGGATTTATAGCGTATGCTCCGGAGAATACTCCACTTACGCTTCTGTCCATTAATCGTTCGCGCTCTGTTCTATGTTTGATACTGTCCAGATAGGCATCTACCTCTTTTTTCTGTTCGGGAGTAGTTACCTGTGCCACGTAATCGCTTTCCGGAGCTAATACCATAAAAGTAACACCGAAGATCGTATCGGCACGTGTTGTGAAAATAGTAAACTCTACATCCGATTCTACTACTTTAAATTTCATTTCAGTACCTTCGGATCGTCCTATCCAATTTCTTTGCGTTTCTTTGAGAGATTCGCTCCAGTCTATGGTATCGAGTCCGTCGAGTAAACGTTGTGCGTAGGCCGATACTCGTAAACACCATTGACGCATGATTTTTTGTTCTACGGGATAGCCTCCACGAACCGACAAACCTTCGCTGACCTCGTCGTTAGCGAGGACCGTTCCAAGTTGCGGACACCAGTTTACCATCGTATCTCCTAAATAGGCAATACGATAATTCAGCAAAGTTTTTTGCTGTTCCTTGACACTCATCTTTTTCCATTCGTCCGCCGTAAAAGAAAGCTCTTCGCTGCAAGCGACATTCAGCCCTTCAGTTCCGGACGTTTCGAAGGTTTTAATTAAAGTTTCTATGGGTAGAGCCTTTTGTTCATCATAGGAATAAAAGCTGTTGAACATTTTTTCAAAAGCCCATTGTGTCCATTTATAGTATTCCGGATCGCACGTGCGTATTTCACGACTCCAGTCATAACAAAATCCTATTTTATCAAGCTGTTCCCGATAACGGTTGATATTTTTTTCGGTAGTTATTGCCGGGTGCTGTCCGGTCTGTATCGCATATTGTTCGGCCGGAAGCCCGTATGCATCATATCCCATCGGATGCAGAACATTGAATCCTTTCAGGCGTTTAAAACGGGAATAAATATCTGAAGCGATGTATCCGAGAGGATGCCCGACGTGCAAACCTGCACCGGACGGATACGGGAACATGTCTAAAACATAAAATTTCTTTTTTCCCTCTTTCTCGGTTACTTTATACGTCTGGTTATCTTTCCAGTACTGTTGCCATTTTTTTTCTATTTCCCTGAAATTATATTCCATTTTATATCTGTTTTATCTCTTTTTCGTAAATATATTATTTACAATATGTTGGTTTTGATAGTAAATATCTTTGCAAAAGTAATAAAAATATGCTGTATATGAGAGTCCGTCTAAATTTTCCTTCTGTAAAATTCAGACAAGCCCTAATCTTCTTATTTTGTTCAAAAGGTTATAAGAACGGGATAACTTTAAAAAATGTGTGAAAAGAGAGTTCAGTACAAGAGGTGATTGTCTGTAAAATAAAAAGTTTTTGTACGTTTGTAAAGATTATCTCTTGTATATACGAGAATAGTCTTAATCTAATGACAGATTGAATAATGAAAATAGGAAATATGGATTTGGGCAGATACCCGATCTTATTAGCTCCTATGGAGGATGTTACGGATGTGTCTTTTCGACTCATGTGTAAAGAGTTCGGAGCAGATATGGTATATACCGAATTTGTGTCGAGCGATGCTCTTATACGAAACGTGGACAAGACGCAAGCGAAACTTTCTATTCGGAACGAGGAGCGCCCTGTCGCAATACAGATTTACGGTCGCGAGACGGCAGCTATGGTTGATGCTGCCCGTATTTGTGAAGAGGCTTGTCCTGATGTGTTAGATATTAATTTCGGATGTCCTGTGAAAAAAGTGGCAGGGAAAGGCGCCGGAGCCGGAATGCTGAGGGATATTCCTAAAATGCTCGAAATTACCCGAGCTATTGTAAATGCCGTAAAAATTCCCGTGACAGTGAAAACTCGGTTGGGATGGGATCATGATTCCCGAATAATCGTAGAGTTGGCAGAACGGTTGCAGGATTGCGGTATTGCTGCATTGGCGATTCACGGACGTACTCGCAGTCAAATGTACACCGGAGAGGCAGACTGGAGTTTGATAGGCAAAGTGAAAGAGAACCCTCGTATGAGAATACCTATAATAGGAAACGGTGATGTAACGACACCGCAAATCGCTCGTGAAAAATTCGAAAAATACGGTGTAGATGCTATTATGGTAGGCAGGGCTTCTATCGGTTCTCCTTGGATTTTTAAGGAGATAAAACAATATATAGAAACCGGGCATTGCGAACCTTTGTCTGTTTCGGATAAAATGTCTGTTTTGCGTCGGCAATTGAAAGAAAGTATCGACCGGTTAGATGAACGTCGCGGGATTTTGCATATCCGCAGACATTTGGCTGCAACGCCTTTGTTTAAGGGCATTCCTAATTTCAGGGATATACGTATAGCTATGCTCAGAGCTGAAAATTTTATTGAATTGTCTGCGATTTTGGATAAAATAGAGTCTGAAATATTGATAAAATAAAATTAATGTAAAAATAATCAGAGATCATGAGAATGAAAAATTTTGGGAGAATTGCAGCGGTATGCTGTCTCTTTTCATTATCGTTATTTTCAGCACAGGCTGTTGTTTCGAGTGTCAGTGACGGAAATGATAAATATGTTACTAAAGAGATAAAAGTAGATGATTTTTACAGGGTAAAAATCAATACGGCATTCAATGTAGTATATCATCATAGCAAGGATTCTGCAGGATTGATACGGATGTACGGTGAAGAAAATATTTTGGATGAAGTGAAGCCGGTTTCGAAAGACGGAACATTAGAAATAAAATTCATCAACACGGCTAAACGTGAATACGGGGTTATTATTTTAGATGTTTATTCTTCCGATTTGCAGGAAGTGCAGAGCGATGCGGGCGGAGTTTTCGAGACTTCCGGTAGTTTATCCGGTTCAGAATTGAATATTTTGTTGATGGGCAATGGTCTTATTCGTTGCAATAATCTTGATTACGGTATCGTAAAAGCTCGTATTATGACCGGTTCGGGGGATATATTTCTAAGCGGTACATGCCGCGAAGCCCGTTTGTCTATTGCCGGTTCGGGAGAGATAAAAGGTCATGAGTTGAAAGCCCGTGATGTAAGTTGCAATATTACCGGAAACGGAAGTATAGGCTGTTGGGCTGAAGAAAATCTGAAAGCTTTTATTACCGGGAAAGGTGATGTTTATTATAAGGGAAAGCCTACTGTCAAGAAACGTGGAATCGGGTCGGGTCGTGCTATTCCTCTGATTGATTAATCTGTTTTTTCGTCTTTGCACGCATCTGATATATAGACAATTATTTAATAAAAAAACCGGGAAATAATTTTCCCGGTTTTTTTATTAAAAGGCTTCTATTCTTTATTTTTTGATGAACGGAATTACTGTCGTTCCATCAGCAGTTTTGATTTTTGCGATATAATAACCGGCAGCAAGGTCATCTACCGAAATTTGAGTAGTTGCAGAAGCTGCTTTTACTTCACTACCTTGTCCGTTTACGATGGTCACGTCACAAGCTTCAGAGAAGTTAAGAATGTCCTTCACCGGATTAGGATAAGCTTTGATAATAGTTTTATCGGCTATATTGTTGTCGATAGCAGAGCTTTCTCCATCTATAATTTGATCTACGGTAAATGTTCCTTCATCAAATTCACTATTTGTTATATTTATCGTTACAGTAGATACTTTATTATCGCATGCTCCTACACCATTCTTATATACATTTTCAGCTTCTTTTGTAGATGTTGTTTCTCCGCTTTTATAATCATAAACGATGGAATAAGAAGAATAGGTAGTAACTACTTTGTCTGCTTGATCTCTGGAGCTGAATCCATAATCAACAGTCGAATAAATTTTATTTGTAGAGAATGTAGTTCCCGTAGGATATACGGTTATGTATTCTTTTTTTGAAGCATCAATAGCAGGAGTCTCTATATTTCCTTGTCTTGCTGTTTCTACAGAGAGGTCGGATGGATTTATTTTTACTGCATACGAGTCGAATTTTCCTTTACAAGTTAAATCGTTTTGGAAAGGAAGGTTTTCATTAAACAATCCGGCTACGACAATTTTACCATCTCTTTCTGAAATACCTCCGATTATATTTTGAAGATCATTTGTTGATGCATTGGCTGATTCATATACGTTTTTCTGATTCAGCGTACCATCGATATTAATATCGGCAAGAATAATACCTCTGCTGTATAATTCTCCTTCGATAGGCAATTCTATCTTGTCAGAACTATTCCCTACGGTCAGGGTTTGATTACCCATCGCACCGAATATAGCGTATATGTGATCTGCATTAGCATACATTTTGGCATCCGTAACCGAGTAAAGGGCATTTGTTCCTTCTGCGACAACAGGACTTAAATCTGCTAATTTTGCATCGATTGCGAGGTCGGTAGTCAATGAGATTGCACAACCGCTATATAAGTCGGCAGCCATGCCTGTACCGTCATCAAAGGCTTTTGCATTAAAAGTGAATCCGTCTTTTTCTGTTTTCCCGGCATAAAGAACAGATGCATATAATTTACCATTTATAAATTGTAGATCTTGTATGTTAAAGCTTGCGTCCACTATTAGAAACATAAAAGATGTACCGGGCATATCTGCCAGATTGGTTTTAAAAGTTTCCAATTTCAACAAAACACCAGCATTATTATATTTTGCAATGAATCCGGAATTTGTATAGAAAGTTCCTTCTTCTAATAAAGATTCATATGTATTACAAGTTGCTGTTTGTTTACTATTGTCCTGGCCATTGAATGTGGTTGTTTCTCCTTTATATGTACCGGCTACATAAATATTTCCATCGTTATCATAAGTGATGGCGTTGATTTGGGTCTCTTCACCATTGATTACATTTGCCCATACCGGTTCGCCCGTAGCACTGTATTTAAACAAGAAAGAATCTCCTTTGTTCTCGAAATTCAAGGTTGTATTGCCAAAACTGACATCTTCTTTAGTTAAGCTTCCTGCCACGTAAGTTTCACCGGATGGTGTAACAGCAACGGCAGAGGATGTTGTGGCAAAAGATGTCTTTGTCGGAGTATCTATGGTTTTACTCCACTGTGCTTGTGCCGACGTTACTAACGCTGCACAAAAAAGAATAAGTAGTCCTTTTTTCATAATCACAATAATTTAAAGTGAATAAATAGTATATGAGAAAAATACCTAATCTGACTTTAGTTGGTCAGATTAGGGTTACTTTGTATAGCCTCGTTCGGTATGCGGATAGTATAACGCTCGTCACCCTGTTCGAGTTTATATTCTTTCTCGTTTTCTGTTTTTGTAATTGCCGGTTGAGTAGTACGGCGAAGGTCAAACCAGCGGTGTCCTTCGAAAGCCAGCTCACGATAACGTTCGTCATATATTTCCTGAAGCAATTCATCCTTATCCATTGCCTCTACTTTTGTTTCTTCTTCGGCATAACCGGTAGCATTGAACCGTTTTGCTTTTAGTTGTAAAAGATAATCTTTCGCATCAATCAGATTATCATCCTGACAGGCTGCTTCGGCAGCATTCAAATATATCTCTCCGGTTCGGAATGTACAGGCATATTCGTTGCTTCCGCCCTTTCTTACCGTATATCTTCCGCTTCCTTCTGAAGTGTAAAAGCGATTTCTTCTTCTGTAATCGTTAGAGTTGTAGAGATTATATAGATCTGTAGAGATGTAGATAGCCTTGTTTATATCTGCAGAGGAATATTCCAACGCCATAATCGATTCTACAGATTGGTAATTGTTCGGCATTGTGGTTTGCGAAAGATCTACAAGTTCTTTATTTATTTCCAGAACTTCTTTAGATGCATTTAAAGATTCGCTCCATTTCTGCATATACAGGTATAATCTCGATCTGAATGCTTTTAAAGCCGTAGTGGTGAATCTGTAGTTAAAACCTGCATCCCACTTTTCTACATTCAAGCGTTTCCCGGCTTCAACGATATCCGACTCTATGGCTGCGTATATTTCTGCTACCGTATTCCGTGAAGGAGCGTCTTCAGTGTTCGAATTCAGTTTAAGAGGAACGGCTTTTGTATTTAAATTTTCTTCGTTATAGGGTTTTCCGTAAAGGTTGACCAGCATAAAGTGTATATATGCCCGCATGGCGTATGCTTCCCCTACGAGTTGTGCTATTTCTTCTTTACTTCCCCCAGTCATTTTATTTTCGTTTTCTATTGTATAGTTGATGAGGAAAAGGGCTTGGTAATATTGCCGCCAACCAAAATCAGAAGAATAGTCGGGACTGTAATCATCCCATGTCCATTCTTCGAAATAAAGACTTCGGCTTTCCGTATCGGTAAAAGATCCTACTTCATCGCTGCGAAATGCTGTACGTGCTCTTCCGTTTTTAGGAGTACTTACGTATGCCTGTGTCATTAGAGCTCTGAATTCTGTAGCAGTAGTAGGAATTACTTTTCCGACGGGAGTAATGTCCAAAAAATTGTCGCAGGAAATAAATCCTGTTGCCAAAAATATTGACAGTATATAAATTATCTTTTTCATCGGATTCGTACGTTAAAAGTTTAAATTAAGACTGAACGTAACTGACTTCGGAATGGGTTGTGCATATACATTACCCATTGTTTCCGGATCGAGATAATTGGTATAGTCCGATCCGACTACAAACAGGTTGCGTCCTTCTAAAGAAATAGATCCGGAACTCATGTGGAATAACTTCAGCCAATTTTCAGGCAGTTTATATCCGACACGAATACTTTGTATTCTCATATAGTTTCCTTTTTTTACCCAAGTGTCCATCGAATTATAATAATTCAAGTCATTGAAAGCCGTATATTCGTTGTGGCGATAAGACTGTCCGTTTTTCGTATCACTGATAAGCGCAGGGAAGCGTCCGTTCGGGTTGCTTGGCGTCCATCTGTCTAAAATATCACGATTCGTATTCATTCCCCGATCATAACTTGTGATGGAGTATGAAGGTTGTGTCTGGACGTACTGACCTAAATTGAAAATACAGTTGACCGCTATTTCGAAACGTTTGATAGTAAATGTATTTGTAAACCCTCCTGAGTAAAGCGGTTCTGTAGTTCCGATATATTTGAATAGAGCCCGATGTTCTTCGGCCGTAAGGTCTGGACCATCATTCTTCATATTGAAATATTGTTCTGCGGTAACTTTTTCTCCGGCACTATTTAGGAACAGAGGGTATCCTTCGCTGTCGAGACCGGCAGACGGATAGGCGAAGATAGCACCGATCGGGTAACCCACCAATGACGGTGTCGTTTGGTTGGCAGGTACGGACATTTTCAAAATCTTGTTATTGTTATATCCGATGTTGAAATTAGTGAACCATGTGAAATTTTTTGTATGTATGTTTCTTGTCGTCAAACTCAACTCTATCCCTTGGTTTCTCAACGTCGCCCAATTGACAGTGGTAGATGAGAAGCCTGTTTCCAAAGGTGTCATTTTTGTCCCGATCAAGTCGCTGCTATAACGATAGTAATAATCTATTCCCAAGCTGATAGCCTGATCGAGTACCGAGAAGTCGAGACCTGCATTTACCGATTGAGTTTTTTCCCAACGCAGTTTATCATTGGGCGGAGAATCTACTCGGATGGTACTCTCGCTGTTGCCCGGTAATATCTGTTCTACTTTGTAAGTTCCCATAACGTATGGGGATGTATTTTTATCGATATTTCCCTGAATACCATAAGAAGCTCTGACCGCAAGGTTATCTATCCAATCGGCCGAGCGCATAAATTCTTCACTGGAGATTCTCCATAATCCGCTGACCGAATAAAGCGGGAGATAACGGTATTTTTTATCTACGCCGAAAAGGTCAGAACCGTCAAACCGGATACTTCCTCCTAATGTATAGCGTTGCAGCAACGTATAAGAGAATGTTCCGAACCATGACGCATAAGCATTTTCAACATAAGTTTTTGAATGCAGGGGAACAGATGAAGCTTGCTCGTTACTTGGGAAAATAACCGGTTGTGTAGTCAAAGTTTTTCGGTCGAATCCATAACCTGCAGAGAACAAAGTCTGATACCAAGTTTTTCTTATCTCAGCTCCTGCCATAGCTTCTATTTCATGTATATTCTTTATTTGAGTACGATATTCAGCCATTGTTTTCCAAGTGACCTGAGAAGATTTATTTTCGTATTGTTTGTGAAAACCTCCGTCCGGAAGAAATGATTTGTCTCCTAAACTGGCAAGACGAGTTTTTCTCTTTTCTTTACGCATAGCATAACTGTCGTGGTCTGCTATTTTTTCGATCGAGCTGTTATTTACCTGTAAACCTACTTGAGATGTAATTTTGAAATGGTCGTTTAACCTTAAATTTACATCGAATATAGAAGAAAACGATTGAATCGTATTTTCGTTTGAGGTATTATTCCTTTCTTCGAAAATATTGAAATTTTCTATTTCATCGTCACCTTTGCCCGTGATGTTGTCATCATATATGTAATTATTATTTTCGTCATATACCTGTTGATACGGATTTGCTCTCCGAGAATAAAATGTCGGGCTGGTAAAACTGTCCGCATCGGTTAAGTATGAATGGTTCTTCATCTGGTTAGCGTATATATTAGCTCCCAGTTGCAAGTATTTATTTACCTTGTAAGTGGTTTTACCGGTAAAATTGAATCGGCTGGCGTCTACACCGATAACATTTCCTTTTTCGGTATAATAGCCCAAAGAGGTGTAATAAGTAGCACGATCGCCTCCACCGGATAAACTTAGGTTGTATTCCTGATTGAATGCATCCTGGAAAAGAATATCATTCCAGTCTGTATTTATTGTGCGTAATTGGTTTATTGCGGCTTGGGCTTCGGGAGAAATGGCACCAAACCCTCCTGCTTTGAATGCGTCGAGTTGATTGTATTGCTGCAATATTTCCGATACACCGCCTTTTTTTTCGCGATAGGTATAGTCTGATTGCAATAAATCCATTTCTAATTGAACTTTTTCATCAGAGTTCAATAAGTTTAATCTATCGATGTTAACATTGGGAACATAAGATAGTTTTGTAGAGAAGGAGACACGAGTTTTTCCTTTTTTCCCGCTTTTGGTCGTAATAACAATGACTCCATTGGCAGCCCGTGCACCGTATATCGCCGTAGCAGCAGCGTCCTTTAGAACGGTAACATCTTCTATATCGTTCGGGTTGATACCGGCAATAGATGTAGAATATATATTATCTATATCTTGCAAGTCTTCCATTTTAGGTATATCCGTGCCTTCTAACGGAATACCGTCCAATACCCATAACGGATCTTGTGTTCCGTTTAAAGAAGAAGTTCCGCGAATTCTTATTTTTACCGGAGCACCCGGAGCACCGGTTGATGTTACCGCTGAAAGACCGGCTACTTGCCCAGCTAAGATTTGATCGATAGAATGAGAACTTCCGATCAGTTGATCTGTCATTTTTACTTTAGATATAGCAGAGGTAAGTTTCCGTCGTTCGATATTCTGATATCCGGTAACAACGATATTGTCAAGCTCGTGAGAGGATGATTCTAATTTGATATTATAAAATGTTTCTTTCCCGAGTTTGATCTCTTTTTGGTTATGTCCCAGATAACTACAGAAAATGCGGGTAATATTATCGGGGACATTGATGATAAAGCTTCCGTCGATAGCTGTCATTACACCGATCGATTCTTTAGGATAATTTATCTTTTTCAGATCGTCGGGCGACACGAATACAGATGCTCCGATAAGCGGCATGTTGTCTTCATCTGAGGTAACAAGTCCTTTGATTTCACGGGTAGCCGAGAATACCGACATTGTATAAACCATCAGTGTGGAAATCAATAAGAATTTTTTCATCTGACAAAATCTGTATGTCCAAAAAAACGTTCGTTTATTCGGACGGTTTATAATATTTTACTCTTCAAGGATATAATTTATATAAATCCCTTTATTTCAGTTATTTGCTAATTCTCTGATTTTATCTGACTATTTTGTTTTTCATGCTGAAAAAACGAACGTTTGTTTGAATAGAATCGAGAATAAGCAATTATAAAAAAGTTCGGCTATGGATATTATTTGTTTAATCCTAAACCGGTATCGATACGTAATAAAACGTCTGTATAGTGATAACGAGCTGCCAAATCGGATGTTGTATTTACTCGTTTTTGTAACAGCTCTCTTACTCTGAGCAATTCTCCGCGTTTTACGGATACGGCATCGGAAGTACGATTCGATTGTCCGCTGTAAAAGTTTACATTACGGACAGAACGTTCTTCATCTCCTTCAAAATGCTGTCCGCAGCAAGGCAATACAAGATCGTGCAATCCAGTTCCGACCAGTTTCGGAGCGCTTTTGGTCGTTGCTTCTTCTTGTGCGGCGACTAAAAGAGCATCGATAAAGCCTTTTTGCAAAGCTCTCATGTTTGCATCGGGAATTCCTCCTCTTTCTGTAATACCGAAGATGTGCTTATGCATCATGTCCAACATTTCGATAGCGGTGAAAGCTTTTTTGCCGTTCTGTTTTTCGTTTTCTATCATGCGGATGATCCGGTTATTTGTGAGTAAATCCCAGAAAATATATCCATGCATGTTTTTTAACGTGTATGAGGGAGAATTTTCAATAGCTCCCATCATCGAATTTTGTATCGGAAATGTATATTTGTTTATATCCGCTTTTAGCAGCCACTCCGGACTGGTAAGTACCTCATCTAACAAAAATTGCAATGCTTCTTTTTGACGGTTTTTTTCAACAAAAGCATAGGTTTCTTGCCCGTCTCCGATCGACGTATTTTCAAGATACATGCCTCCGATATTCGAGAGTACATGATAGGAGTAAAGATTCCATTGCCCGATTATTGCATTATATAATCTTCCGGCATCGGTGTAAGTTTGCCCTTTTTCTCCGGTGGTTGTCCATTCGATAATATGCGGCATGATTCTTTTAATATTTTCCATCCCGTAACGGGCGGCTTTTACATTATCATCACCGAGGTCTTCTATCATGGCTCGCGGATCGGTCGCATCACGCATTGATTGGGCATCGGCAAATCGGTATAACGGTCCGGTGTGTTTACTCAAGAATTCATAAACAGCATCTTTTTCCTGATCGGGAGATTCGATGTCTCTCCAACGGTATCCGAATTCTATGGCGAATATATCATACGGACCGATATGCGGTGCGAGATCTGTTATTCCGTCTCCGGGTTGTGCAACATAATTATAACGTGCATAGTCCATGATAGACGATGCCGTCGATTTCATTTTGCTTGTGAATGTCTTGGAGCGCAATGAATCGGTCGGATAGGCTGCCGAGGCGATCATATTGTGGCGTAAACCCAAAGAGTGTCCGATTTCATGACAGGCTACAAAACGCATGGCATCTCCCATGAGACTATCCGGTAATAGACATTGTTGTGCGGCCGGGTTTACAGCTCCGGTTTGTATAGTGATCCAGTTTTTAAGTATGGAAATAACATTATGCCACCAAATAACGTCGGCTTCGATAATTTCTCCTGAACGAGGATCGTATATCGAGGGTCCCATTGCATTCGATTCTGCTGAAGCCACATAATTGATAACGGAATAATTGATGTCATCTTCATCCGCTTCAATGCTGTCGGGGAGTTGTTTGGCAATTATAGCATTTTTAAATCCGGCTTTTTCAAAAGCGACTTGCCAATCTTCTACACCTTGTTTTATATATTTTCTCCATTGTACAGGAGTCGTTTTGTCGATATAAAAAACAATCGGCTTTTGCGGTTCTACCAGTTCTCCTCTAAGGTAAGCTTCTTTGTCTTCCGGTTTCGGTTCGAGTCGCCAACGTGTTATCAGTTTTCTGGAGTCTAATCTTTGTTGCCGGTCACTAAAAAAGAGTTGCGGTACGTAAAAGTAACCGACCCTTGGCGTTACATAACGACCTGTCATCGGTTTTTCCGGTAACAATACAATAGAAGAGCTGACTTCTGCTGTCAGGTTATTGACTTTGTTGAACTCTTTTACATGAGTCGTCAATTCGGATATAATAACTACATTATTTTCGAATGCTTTGGTTTTGATTATTCTGGAAAGGTTCTTGTCAACTGAAGAAGATACATTTAAGTTCGGGAAGAATCTGTTGATAGGAGATTCTCCGTTGTAAATATCGTTAATCTTGACAACAAAAGCGGTTGTGTCTTTATTGTATGCTTCTATTTTGAAACTTGTCATTAACGGCGAGATGTAATTTTCATCGACTGATTTGCCGATAGCATCGCCTTCCGGATATTGGGGTTTAGGCTGTATTTCCCGAACAAGAATTTTATTTTCGTCTTTATTCCATTCAAAACGTACTAACTCGGTTTGGTAATTGATTCCTTTATTTATTCCTGATCCGTTGATGACAGCCGGAACTTTTCTTAGTTTATTAACGATCAGCATGTCCCGGTTAAGTAAGCTTGCCGGTATTTCGAAATAGTAGTCGTTTTTCTTTTTGTGAATACGGAACATACCTTCTTGGCTTATCGTTCCCGGTCCTACGATTTTACTATATTCGTTTTTGGTTTTTGTAGAATCGTTTTTTGCAGTAGTATCACCTTTTCGGGATTTGCGGTTTTTTTTCTTTTTGAATATATTTAATTGTAATTCTTCTTGCTGAATCGTATTGTTTACAGGCAATTCGCCGGCATAGCTGAATCCAATAAAAGAGAACATTATTCCCCACAAGATAAACTTGCTTTTCTTCATATGAGTTAAATGTTTAAGTTAATTTCTTGTTTTACAGTTTGATGCGACGGTTTATTATTTAGTTGAGCTTCTGTCGAGTTTATTATCCTGTATTTCTGTAAACCTAGCATTTTCAATCCTTTTCAAAAGGCAAAGGTATATATTGTTTTTTTATTTGCAAGCAGTTGTTTCTATTTTTATGCATTTTCAATCAAAAATGATGTCCTTAAAACGTTTTTTATGACAAAAACTTACAGAAAATTGTGTTTTTATGGCAAAAAACAGAGACGTTTGAAAACAGCTTATGTTGTAAGTTGTCGGTTTATATATATAAAAACGGTGCTATCTTATTGTAGCACCGTTTTTACAAGTTATTTTTTATACCATTATTTCGCTGATTTTCTGCCTGTTGTTCGTTTTTTTGTCGCTGGTTTTTCTTCACTGTCTTTTATAATTTGCAAGCAGGCTTCCAATGAAAGAGAAGCCGGTTCGCTTCCTTTAGGGATTTTATAATTTTTCTTTTTGTATGCTATGTATGCACCGTAGCGACCATTCAATATTTCCAAATCAGGTTCTTCCGTGAAACTTTTAATTAGTCTTTGACTTTCTTGTTCTCGTTTTTGGTGGATAATGTCGATAGCCTCTTCTAATGTCACGGAAAGAGGTTCGTAAGTTTTTGGTAACGAAACATATTTGTTATCGTGCCGAATATAAGGTCCGAATTTTCCGATTCCGACAGTTACGGGTTTATCTTCGAAGTCTCCTAATGTTCGGGGCAAATCGAAAAGCCTGAGTGCTTCATCCAGTGTAATGGAACTCATCGATTGCCCTTTTAACAAGGAGGCGAATAACGGCTTTTCTTCGTCTTCCGGAGTTCCGATTTGTACCAGTGGTCCGAATCTTCCTATTTTGACCGATACCGGACGACCGCTTTTAGGGTCGATTCCCAATACTCGTTCTCCCACTTTATGCTCCATTCGGAGAGATTTTGCTTCTTCTACAACCGGATGAAATAATTTATAGAAATTATCGATTGCATTCGTCCATTCCAATTTGCCTTCGGCTATATGATCGAATTTTTCTTCAACGTTTGCCGTAAAATTATAGTTCAAAATATCCGGGAAAAATTCGGTGAGAAAATCTGTTACAACCATTCCGATGTCGGTAGGGAGTAGTTTTGACTTTTCTGTTCCGGTGATTTCGGTCTTGGTTTTGTCTGTAATCTGATTATTTTTCAGGGTCAGGATATTATATGATCTTTCTTTTCCTTCCCGGTCTCCTTTTTCAATGTACTCACGTTGTTGTATCGTCGATATTGTCGGGGCGTATGTTGAAGGTCGTCCTATACCTAATTCCTCTAACTTCCGTACCAAACTTGCTTCGGTATAGCGTGCCGGGCGTTGGGTAAAACGTTCTGTCGCTTCGATCTCGGATATTGCAAGGCTTTCGTTTATGTGGATAGGCGGCAGCATCTTGCTGTTATTTTCTGTATCTGATTCTTCATCTTGAGATTCGAGGTAAACGCGTAAGAATCCGTCGAATTTTAAAACTTCACCGATAGCTACAAATTTTTCGGCTCTGTTCGAAATTTTTATGGTTGCTGTCGTTTTTTCCAATTCGGCATCGCTCATTTGAGAGGCTATGGTACGTTTCCATATCAGTTCGTATAAACGTCGTTCTTGAGAGGGTGCATCGATCTCATGATTATTGATGTAAGTCGGACGGATTGCTTCGTGGGCTTCTTGCGCTCCTTTCGACTTGGTATGATAATTTCTTATTTTCAGATACTTTTCACCTAACGTAGAGATAATCTCATCTTTTGCCGTATTGATTGCCAAATTAGACAAATTCATCGAATCGGTACGCATATAGGTGATGAACCCTGATTCGTAAAGACGTTGTGCAACCAACATCGTTTGAGATACCGAAAAACCGAGTTTACGGGCTGCTTCTTGTTGTAAAGTAGATGTCGTAAACGGTGCGGCAGGTGATTTATGTACCGGTTTTACGGCAATGTCTTCGATTGAGAAATTTGCGTTTTTACATTGTTCGAGAAAGTCTAAAGCTTCTTCTTTTGTTTTGAAACGTTTGTTCAGTTCTGCATTTAGTTCGACAGGAGAGTTCTTTTCTCCCGGAATCAAAAAGGTCGCAATAACCCGGTATGCAGCTTCAGGAACGAAATTTTGTATTTCTCTTTCTCGTTCTACAATAAGACGGACGGCAACCGACTGTACCCGGCCGGCCGATAGTGCAGGCTTTACTTTTTTCCATAATACAGGAGAGAGTTCAAACCCGACGATTCGGTCGAGAACTCTTCGTGCCTGTTGCGCATCTACACGATCCAGATCTATACTTCTCGGATGTTCGATAGCGTTCAGTATCGCACTTTTCGTAATTTCGTGAAATACGATTCGTTTCGTATTTTCCGGTTTTAGTTTCAATACTTCATATAAGTGCCATGCTATAGCTTCTCCTTCCCGGTCTTCATCGGATGCCAACCAAACGGTTTCAGCTTTTGCGGCTTCTTCTTTTAATGTTTCTACCAACTTTTTCTTATCGGCAGGTATTTCGTATATAGGTGTATAATTGTGTTCTATATCAATACTGAAATCTTTTTTCTTCAAATCGCGGATATGTCCGTAACTTGAGAGTACCTTGAAATCTTTTCCTAAGAATTTTTCAATGGTTTTCGCTTTTGCTGGAGATTCGACTATTACTAAATTTTTTTGCATATAGCAGTTTTTATTTTTTACTCTTGAGAGTTTGTTTCTTATTTATAACTGTTTTTTGAGGCACTTGTTTTCTTTTTCTCAGATTTATAGTGCCGTTTTTGTTTCTGAAATAATGAGAATAGACTGAAAATATATTCGGTATTATTTCAGTTGAAATCGGACAAATTTCAAGCGTGCGGCAAAATTAGAAAAAAAACTGATTGAATTTCAGAACTTTTGCTGTTAAAAATTTTTATGATTATCAAAAACAAGGCGATAAATAGAGTTTTTCCTTTATGAAAAATTCTATTTACCGTCTTTGTGATTTGCCTTTAAAGGGAGGTGATGCCTACAAATTTGTTTATTCTGTGTCTGTTTTTACAGCCTTTTATATTTATGTTAGAAGCATACCCCTACTCCTGCCATGATGTTGAAACGCTGTGCCGGCATGCCGTAGTACAGGTTGTAATGTTGTGCGAAAATGTTATTGGCTTGTACCAATAAATGAACACTATCATTGAAGCGATAAGTAGCTCCTAAACTGACATTAAAGATGTTTTTCATTTTTCCGGAAGAGAAGTAGTCTGCATCCGGTTTCAAATCTGTCTCTATGATATTCCGGTATTCACGTCCGTTTGCTAAATAAATATCCAGATCGAAAGTCAGATGTTTTGTCGCATTTACATCAAGACCCAGATTCCACTCGTTTACCGGAAGAGCTGTGCGTATTTTTCCCTTTCCATGTCGGTAATGCCATTCATTATGAGCCCAGTTGATCTGAGCTTTTACCCGATCCTTATATTTGTAATTTATATCGAAACCGACTTTCCATGCATAGGCATCCATTGCGAAGAAAGAAACGACATCTCGTGAAAGTATCCCATCGTAGGCGATCAAAGTCCGGTAATCGAATAATGCATCTGTCGTTGTTTTTATTCCGGTATATAAGTTTACATTAAAATTTGCCAGATAATTTGTTCTGAGACCGAATGTCCAATCTGCCGGAGTGTAAGAATTTGTTGCCGGACGGGACGGGTCGGCATATATGCTCCGTACGGACATTTTGTTCATTGTGTTGAGCTCTTTGCCTCCTTCAAGAGATGTAAACAGGAAGAAAGATTTTTCGAATTCCCACTCCAGATTCAGATCCGGAGCAAAACGAAAAGCCGTACCGTCATCGAACGAGATATCTACATTAAGTCCTGCCCTGAATTTCAGATTGTTTTTGGTAATATTGAAATTCGGATTTAGGCGAATGACGGTATAGTTATATTGATCTTGACTGTAAATTAGGTTATCCATTCCTACTCCTAACCCGATAGCATAATATTTGCCGAACGGTGCACTGAGGCTAAAACGTGTTTCTATATGGTTTTCTGTCAGTCCGTTTTTATCCTCGTAAAGAAACCCGAGCCTGCTTTTATATCCGTTGTATCCTACCGATAAGTCATAATTCAGCTTTTCGTTGTTTTTTGATTCTATTCCCGTATGCAGAGAATATTGTTGCACACGTTGCTGATTTGTCATTTTGAATGTTTTCATACTTTCGGGAATAATATCCATTATTTCAGGAATAAGAGGCATACCGTAATAATTGAACGCATTGCTACGGTATGCACCGGCTATTTTCCATGACAGTTTTTCGAAAGTATGTTTGTAACTTAAATTCAGAATGTTATCATTTCTTCGTTGAGTCACTTTTTTATCGTTTTCCAAATATTTCAGCTTTCCGTTTGTCGAACTGTGTTGATACCATACTCCTAATTGGTCGGTTTCACTGTCGAATATTCTGAATCCGGCATTGGCTGCAGCATTTAAATAGTTTCCCATTGCCAAATTTATATAGCTTTGTTTCGGATTGACGGCCGGCTGCATTCCGAAATTTCCGGAAGGGAGTATTTGCAATATAGGCCCTGTAGTCATCGGTACAGCCCAATCCGAATAACGGATAGACGGTTTAGTGACTACGGGATTATCTATTTCGGGTAACGTGTTTATTTTGGAGGCGTCGTTTACGATTGGGGTAAATTCTTTCTCTATCGTTACTTCCCTTTTCAGGGATTCTTCTTTATTCTCTTGAGCCGAAGCAATACTGCAAGTCGACAGTAGTGCTGCAAATACATACATCTTTTTCATAGGCTTTCTGTTTTACGAAGTTATTTACCTATTTGTTTCAATCGGTTTTCTATCATGTTTTGAATATCGTCTTGAGCGTTGTAATTATTTTGAAGACTCAGAAGATATTGTTTTGCTTGGAAATTTTCTTTTTTGGCAATATTTATATCCGCTAATAGAATAAATGCCCGAGCAAGCCAGTATTGATGGGAAGTTCCTGCTTCGATGAAAAGGTTTATCTCTTTTTCGGCATCGGCGCTTTTCTGTTGGTCAAAATAATATTGGGCTAACCGGTAGGCTGCTTCAGCTCCTTGGGAGGTACGGGTATCTCGGGAAAGAATTTTCCATTCTTCTGCCGCTTTATCGATGTTTCCTGTCGAAACAAGAGCGTTGGCCTTTTCATGCCGGGCTTCGGATATCCATTCCGGAGATAGGTTCTGATCTTCTAAAAGTTTATTGGCTATGGCGATTATTTCTTCGTTTTGTTTCAGTTCTTTTGCCATTCGCAATATACCGAGTCTTGCCGTGAGACGGTTCTCTTTTCCTGTCGCTTTTATTTCGAGTACTTTATACGTGTTCAGGGCGGTCGGATATTCTTTTCGGATTACTTGTATGTCGGACAGTTTTACCAATGTTTCTTCTGCTAACGGAGAATCCGGCTGTTGCAATACTTTTTGAAGTTCTGTTTCGGCTTCGTCATATTTTTTCCGATCATAATAGAAACTTCCTAAATAATAGTGTGCCGGAATTAAAAATGCCCCTTCGGGATAAGTCTGAATATATTTTATCAGTCCGTCTGCCGAAGAGTTTGTAGGGGCTTTTAAAAAAGCCCTTTCTGCAGCTAAAAATGCCAAAGAATCCAGTTCGGAGACTTCGTATTTGACAGTCCCTCCGAGAGATTCTAAATAAGATGCGTAAGCTGCGATATCGTTTTGATCGAGATAGACCGCTTTCAAATCATCGATGGCAACTTTGGCTTCA
Organism: uncultured Porphyromonadaceae bacterium; assembly: GCA_900545915.1. Classification (GTDB taxonomy): domain Bacteria; phylum Bacteroidota; class Bacteroidia; order Bacteroidales; family Coprobacteraceae; genus Coprobacter. The sequence goes on along the minus strand of URAV01000034.1, from coordinate 15,099 downwards.
TCGCTTCCGGGATAATTCCCTATGACTTGTTTATAAGCGGCAATCGATTTTTCCGGTTGGTTGCTATTGAAATATGCGATACCTAATTGTATGCCGGCTTTGCGGGCGGGTATCGTTTGGGGAAATTCCCGTATCAGTTTTTCAAAAACCGATACAGCCCGATCGTTTTGTTGTATCGCCGTATAGGTAAGTCCTTGTTCCAATAAGGCATCATCGACATATTCTGAGTGCGGATAATCCTGTAAAAGATTCTGGAGTATAGATATTTTTTCATCGTATTTTTTTTGAAGTCCCGCCATTATTCCTTTCTGGTAAAGCGCATAATCTCCGGTTGTCGGAGCGATTTCTTTTGCTTTGGCGTAACTTTCTTCTGCCTGTGCAAATTGTCTTGCAGAGTAGAAACAATCTCCGATTCTATTCCATGCATCGGCTATCATGTTTGTTGCCGATCTTTCTTTTGAGGAATTGACATATTGTTGGAAGCTGTTTCGAGCGGAAACAAAGTCATGCTGTTTGAAGTAGGCGTATCCGAGATTATAGCGAGCTAAAGGGTCGATATTTTTGTTTGAAGAAAGGTATTGGCGGTAATTAGTTGCCGCATCTGCGAATTTCCCTTCGCGGTAGTCGCATTCTCCTTTCCATAAATATGCTTGTGAGCGGGCGTTTGCATCATAATTGCCCAATTGAATCGCACTCGAAAAATATTTTCGGGCTTCGGAAAGATTATTGTTAGTGAAACTTTCAGTACCAAGCCGGAAAAGAATGCGTTGTTTTGCCTTCATAATTTTATCGGTGGGCTTTTTGATTTTGTTGATAGAGTTCAATGCCGCAGTATAATTTCGGGATGTCATATAGACATCGACCAGATAATCATTAATTGCATCTGCATATCTCGAGGAAGGAAATAGATTCAGGAATTTCTCGAAAACGGTTACCGATTCTCCGAAAGGCGATACTGTGCTTTCGTGAATATTTAAAGCATAGTTGTATAATGCCGTTTCTTGTACTTGACGGTCAAAATCATATTGCGAAGCTATGTCGAAAGCAAGTCGGGCATTCGTTTTATCTCCGGTTTTAAGATAACTTTGTCCTAAATAAAGATATGCGTTTTGCATTAAAGCGTCATTACCTGTCGTTGTCTGTTTCAGATATTCGATGGCAGACGGGTAATTGCCCGATTTGAAATATGCGATACCTAATAAATATAAACTTTCGCGTAGCGGATTTTTTGTATTTGCTACATAGCGGTTCAGATATTCGATGGCTTTATTGTTATCTCCTTCGTTATAGTAACTTTCACCGACAATACGGTTTATCTCGGAGTTGAATTCATGGTCGGGATATTCAGATAATAGTTGTAGTCCTTCTTGTATAACTTGGCCGTATTGTTGGTCGTTAAGAGCTATTTGTGCTAAATAATATTTTGCATTAGCACCGAACTCGGGATTGTTTTTTACTTGTGAGAAACCGTTTTTTGCTTCATTATACTGTTTGCCGGTGTAATGGATATAAGCATTGTAATATATCGATGCTTCACGATATTTTTTCCCTACCGAACTAAGTGCGGAAAAATAAGGCTTTGCTTTTTCCGTATTTCCGCTTTTTAATTGGGATAATCCGGCTCTGAAAAGATATTCTTCTTGATCTTCGGGAGATAATCTTTCCATATCTACTAAGGCATATTGTCGGTTGGCCTTTTCATATTGCCGGTCGAATAGGTACAGATTTCCGATCAGCATCCGTGCTTTATGGATACCGGAGGACCATCCGTATTGTTCTATGAATTTTTCTAAAAGCTTTAAGGCTTGCGGACTTCGGTTGGCATAGGACGATACAGCAATCATATAGTCGGCTTCCTGATTCAGCTTCGTGTCTTTACTTAATGTTTTGAAACGGGTCAATAAATCGATGCATCCGTTATAATTGTGTACCTGAAACATTTTCTTCCCTTTCGCAAAAATGATGTAGGGTGTTTCACTTCGGTAAGACACTTGTCCCTGAACGGAATACAGGGATAAACTCAAACAGAACAATAAAGTATATAATAAACTCCGTTTCATGTCGATTTTCGTTTTGTATAGATTGTGTTTGCTTTATCAAACAAAAATAAAAAAACTTTATGGTTGCCGTCTTAACTTCTTATTTATTAACTTTATTTTTTCGATCATTTGTATTTTATGGTTTTACGGCTCTCAATATTTCCCGTTTTCCTCCCGGAGGACCTTGCAATCTTTCTACGATAAATCCAGCCCTCTGCAAACGTCTTCTTACCTCGCCTTTTGCACAATAAGTTGTGAGTATTCCCTGTGGTTTCATCGATCGACTTATTTTATCGAATATCTCTTCGTCCCATAGTTGTGGTTGTTTTTCCGGAGCGAAGGCATCGTAATATATCAAATCGAAAGATTTGTCGGGTAAAATTATTTGTTTCAGATCTCCTTTTATTTTGTGTAGAGTAAAATTCGGTGTTATTTCGATCGGTTTATTCCATTCTGTCAGATGTATTGTTTCGAAAAAGGTTGCCTGTTCCGGAGCGATCGTATCTTGATATTTCAGGCTGTTTGCCTGTTCTGCTGTCAGAGGATAGAGTTCTATTGTGTGATAAACGGTTTTTCTTTGAAACTTTTCACACTCGAGTAATGTGAGAAAAGCGTTTAGACCTGTTCCGAACCCGACTTCGAAAATTGTTAAAGGATCGGCTTTTGAGTAGTGGAATCCTGTTTGTATGAATATATGCAGCGATTCGGTCAATGCACCTTTAACGGAATGATAGTGCTCATCTATTTCGGGAAGATATAGAGTCGCCGATCCATCTGCCGTTATTTCGATTCGAGGTTGTCTCATATATTTTGGAGCTTTATGAAAAATAGAACTAAATTTGTCCGCATTTCGTTATTTTACACAAAGGTATAAAAACCGGATGTTATGAAAAAGTTCTTTATTTCTCTTCTTCTGATGTGTTTATTCTTTTTTGATGGACAAGCACAACAAACTTATGCGGTAAAAGGGAGAGTGGTGGATCGGGAGAACCGAGAACCGTTGTCTTTTGTGTCGGTATCTGTATGGAATTCTACGCAGGGGGTAATGACTGACAGTCTTGGAAATTATGTGATTGAGAATCTTGTTCCGGGAATGTATCGACTGCAGTTTTCTATTGTCGGGTATAAGACGTATGTGACACCGGAGTTTAGGATTTCATCTCATGATTACCGTATTGATGCAGAGTTGGAAGAGAATCAGGTCGATTTAAAAGAAATCGAGGTGGTTGCTTCTCCGTTCAGAAGATCGTTGGAAAGTCCTATTTCTTCTCGGGTGATCGGATTACAGGAGATAGAGAAAAGTCCGGGAGCTAATCGGGATATTTCTAAAGTTGTCAATTCGTTTCCGGGAGTAGCTTCTGCTGTCGGGAACGGATATCGAAATGATTTGTTGGTGCGAGGGGGAGGTCCATCGGAAAACCGATTTTATTTAGATGGAGTGGAAATTCCGAATATAAATCATTTTAGTACACAAGGAGCTTCGGGAGGACCTGTCGGCATTATAGATGCCGATTTTATCAGGGAGGTTAATTTTTATACCGGAGCATTTCCTGCCAATCGGGGAAATGCGCTCAGTTCGGTATTGGATTTTAAATTGCTCGACGGAAATACGGAAAAACGTACCGTAAAAGCTACGGTCGGAGCATCTGAGGTATCTTTGACATCTAATGGTTATATTACCAAGAATAAAAGGACAACTTATCTGGTGTCTGTACGACAGTCTTATCTACAACTTCTTTTCAAAGTGCTCGATATGCCGTTTCTTCCCCGTTATACGGATGCTCAGTTTAAAATTAAGACTCGTTTTTCTCAAGCTCATGAGCTGACGTGGATAGGGTTGGGGGCTATCGATAATATGAAATTAAATACCGATACAGATCCTAAAGATGAGTCTAAACAATATTTATTGAATTATCTTCCGGTAATTAAGCAACAGACATACACGCTCGGAGCTGTGTATAAACATTATGCCGGCCGGCATACTCAAACGTTGGTATTGAGTCGGAGTTTTATGAATAACAATAACCGGAAATATCTGAATAATGACGAGTCTTCTCAGGAAAATCTGACCTTACGTTATAATTCGGATGAAATAGAGAATCATTTCCGTTTCGAGAATCGTTCATTACTCGGAAATTTTAATGTGAATGCCGGTGTGAATTTAGATTATGTGACTTACACAAACCGGACTTTTCAGAAAATTTTTTCGGAGCAAGCGAAAGAGATTCTCTATGATACAGATTTGAATCTTTTTAAATGGGGTGTTTTTGCAACTGCCGGATATGAGTCTCCGGATGAACGTTTTACGGCTTCTCTCGGTGTCAGGTTTGATGCGAATACATATTCTTCTAAAATGAATAATCCGCTAAAACAGTTCTCTCCCCGACTCTCTCTTTCATATAATTTTTTCCCGAATTTTTATTTGAACGGAACGGTCGGGCGCTATTATCAGCTTCCTGCTTATACGACAATGGGCTATAAAGAGTTCGGTATATTGGTGAATAAAATGAATGGGTTACTTTATCAACGTTCAGATCAGACTTCGCTCGGAGTGGAATATCATTTTGGGAAAAATGCTGAAGCTACAATCGAGGGTTTTTATAAAAAGTATAGTCATGCTCCGCTTTCTTTGCAAGATGGCATTCCTTTGGCTTGTAAAGGTGTAGATTATGGCGTTTCCGGGAATGAGGCGGCTGTTTCTACTGCACGTGGAAGGGCTTATGGAGTCGAGTTTATGTTTCGCTGGTTTGGCAGCGGAAAATTTAATTTGTTAACTTCATATACTTATTTCCGCAGTCAGTTTATTCAACCATCTACAGGGAAATACCTGCCTTCAGCTTGGGATAACAGGCATTTGCTTACTCTATCGGGCACTTATAAATTACCGAAGAATTGGGATATCGGGTTAAAACTCAGAGTTATGGGAGGAGCTCCTTTTACGCCGTATGATGAAGATCTCTCTTCTATTGTGTCGGCATGGGATGCTACCGCCCGTCCTTATTATGATTATGGTTTGTATAATACCGGACGATTGAAAACGTTTTCTCAAATCGATTTCCGCCTTGATAAATCGTTTTATTTTAAAGGGGTAATGCTCGGTATCTATATCGATTTGCAAAATATCGGAAATTTTAAATATGACAATCAGCCCGTGTTGGTAAGTACGGGTGTTGTCGATCCGCAAATATACCCTGACGGAAATCAACATTATAAAATGAAATATATCCGGCAGCAGAGTGGTACGATATTACCTACGTTGGGATTGACAGTCGAGTTTTAGAGGCTGTATAAATTTCCTGATAGAGTATCGACTCGGATAAAGTTTAAACAGTTTTTTAATATTCCAGGACGTGGGAGGTTATATCGGACTTTTTTTCACAAAGGCGGTCTAATGCGTCACATATATTGGTATATTCGAAAGTGAAACCGTTTTTTTCTAATTTGTAAGGAATGGCATGTTGTCCCTCAGTAAGCAGCACAGATCTTTCTCCTAATATCGCTCTGAGCAGACATGGCGGAATTGTCCACAATACCGGACGATGGAGCTCTTGCCCGAGTGATTTTGTCCATAGCGCATTGTCTGTAATATCCGGAGCTGAACAGTTTAGAACTCCTCTCAGTTCGGTTTGTTCGATGATGAACCTGTAGATGCGTAACAGATCGGTTAACATTATCCATGGAAAAGCTTGTTTACCTGATCCTATTTTTCCTCCTAATCCATAGCGGAACAAAGATGCTAAAGGCGGGAATATACCTCCGTCGGTTGATAATACCGGAGCTAAACGGGTAATGACCAGACGAGTTTGAGAGGTTACTCGTTCTGCTTCTTTTTCCCATTTGCGGCAAATGTAACCTAAGAACGTAGGAGTGTAAACTTCTGCATTTTCAATATAAGCACCATCTGACGGGTAATAGCCGATAGCAGACGTGGATACGAATAGGGACGGAGGAACTGGCTGTTCGTTAATTGCAGCAACGAGTTTTGCTGTTGTCTGTATGCGACTATTGAAAATCTCTTTTTTATATTCACGTGTCCAACGGCGATTTAGCGAAACTCCCGCCAAATTGAATATACGGTCTGCACCATTGAGTTTATGAACGAGAAGATCGAATTTACCTGTAATGAAATCTTCTCGAGAAAGGGTTATGATTTCATCACCGATGCTTTTTAACATAGAGCAAAGGTGTTGTCCTATGAATCCGGATGCTCCGGCTATTATTGTTTTCATACGCTTATATCATTTGGGAAATCCCCGGAATGATATAAGTTTTTCATTCATCAGGATTTCCGGTTTTTTAATTCTGCCGAGTCCACCCACTTAAAAAGTTTGTCGGAAGGTCTTATCTTTTCGTTTAACTGTATAGAAAACCGTTCTCCTTTTACTGTTTTATTGACGGGTTTAAGATTTACCCTTATCTCTTCGACTTTTGCCGTTATAGCTCCGGTTGTAGGTCCTGTAATCAGAATTTCTTCTCCTACACTCAGAGATGAGGTTTCCATTTGAAATTCGGCTACACCCAGTTTAGAAAAGTATTTAATGCCTTTTCCCAGATATACCTTGACTTTGGTGGCTTCAGAACCATAGTTTTTACTCCATTCTCCGAGCCGTTGTCCTAAATAGTAGCCGTTCCAAAAACCTCTATTGAAGACGGTGGACAGACGATTGTTCCAGTTCTCGATTTTTTCGTCGGTGAAACTACCGGATAAGCAGGCCTCGATCGCTTCCCTGTAGCATTCGGTTACAGTGCGTACATATTCTGCTCCCCGAGCACGTCCTTCTATCTTAAAAACTCTAACACCGGAATCGATCATTTTGTTTAGAAAATGGATCGTTTTCAGATCTTTCGGGGACATGATATATTGATTGTCAATATCCAGTTCTACCTCACTGTCTTTATCTTTTACCGTATATCCCCTTCGGCATATTTGCATACATGCTCCTCGATTGGCAGAGGCATTCATTTCGTGCAGACTCAAATAACATTTTCCCGATACGGCCATACAAAGAGCTCCGTGTGCGAACATTTCGATGCGGATAAGTTTTCCTCCCGGACCTTTGATTTGCTCGTCGCAAATGCGTTGATATATATGAGATACTTGATTCATGTTCAACTCTCGAGCAAGTACGACTACATCTGCGAATTGAGCATAGAATTTCAGAGCTTCGGCATTAGAAATATTGAGCTGAGTCGAAAGATGTACTTCAACTCCAATGCTTCGGGCGTATGTCATTGCAGCTACATCGCTTGCGATGATCGCCGATATTTCGGCTTCTTTGGCTGCATCGATAATACTTCGCATTAGTGTGAGATCTTCATCATAAATGACCGTATTGACAGTGAGATAACTTTTCATGTTGTTTTCTCTGCAAATACGGGCGATTTCATGCAGATCGTGTATTGTGAAATTATTAGATGAGCGGGCTCTCATGTTCAGTCCTTCTATGCCGAAATAAACAGAGTTAGCTCCTCCTTGAATCGCTGCGGTCAGTGATTCGTAAGAGCCTACCGGAGCCATTATTTCAAAATCGGTTATGTTCATTTTAATGAAGTATTTATTTCCCGGTGATAATTTTCCGGATATCGTTGAGTTTGTTCAAGGCTTCCATCGGTGTCAGATTGTTGATATCGATATTTATGATTTCATCTCTTATCTGACTCAATACGGGATCATCGAGCTGGAAAAAGCTGAGTTGCATGCCTCCTGCAGCGGTAGGAGTTATTTCCGGAGTCTTTTTAGACACAGTTCCTTGTCGATTATTGCTTTCGAGTTGTTTCAGTATATCCCCTGCCCTTTTGACGATACTTTGCGGCATTCCCGCCATTTTGGCCACATGGATACCGAAACTGTGTTCGCTGCCGCCTTTTACCAGCTTTCGGAGAAAAATAACTTTGTTATCTATTTCTTTGACCGAAACATTGTAGTTGGCGATTCGTTTGTAGGTCTTCTCCATGTCGTTAAGTTCATGGTAGTGAGTTGCAAAGAGAGTTTTAGCATGAGCTCTCGGATGTTCGTGAATGTGTTCTACGATTGCCCATGCGATCGATATTCCGTCATAGGTGCTTGTCCCTCGTCCCAATTCATCGAAAAGTACCAGACTGCGGTTCGATATATTGTTTAGAATATCAGCGGCTTCGTTCATTTCTACCATGAATGTAGATTCTCCTAAAGAGATATTATCTGAAGCTCCTACCCGTGTGAATATTTTATCTACGACACCGATATGTGCAGCTTCGGCGGGAACGAAACAGCCGATTTGCGCCAAAATCACGATCAAAGCAGTTTGTCGTAATAGAGCCGATTTACCTGCCATATTCGGCCCGGTAATCATTATAATTTGTTGTGTATCATTGTTGAGCAATACGTTATTCGTTATGTATGATTCTCCCGGCGGCAGTTGTTTTTCGATAACGGGATGTCTGCCTTCTTTGATGTCTATCTCTAAAGAATCGTTTACTTCGGGACGGATATAACGGTTTTCTTTCGCTATTTTTGCAAATGACAGCAGGCAGTCGAGCCGGGCTATTTGCGTAGCGTCATGTTGAATGGCCGGTATATATTCATTCAGTGCCAGTATAAGTTCGTTAAATAACCGGGTTTCGAGAGTTATGATTTTCTCTTCTGCTCCTAAGATTTTTTCTTCGTATTCTTTTAATTCTTGGGTGATATAACGCTCGGCATTTACTAAGGTTTGTTTCCGTATCCATTCTTCCGGAACTTTGTCTTTGTGCGTATTGCGAACCTCTATGTAGTAGCCGAATACGTTATTGAAGCTGATTTTCAAGCTCGGAATGCCTGTTCGTTCTATTTCTCTCTGTTGGATATGAAGCAGATAGTCTTTTCCGGAGTAAGACATTTCTCTCAGTTCATCGAGTTCTGTATTTACACCTTTCCGGATAATTCCTCCTCTATTGACTAATGTCGGAGCATCGGGATTTATCTCTTTCTCGATGCGGTCTCTTATCAGTGAACAAGGATTTAATTGTTCTCCGATACTTTGCAGGACAGGCTCGCCTGATCGAATGCAAATGTTTCGTATCGGCTCTATTGCCGATAATGCCACCTTAAGCTGTACTACTTCTCGGGGAGAAATACGTCCTACGGCCACTTTAGATATAAGCCGTTCCATATCTCCGATCAATGAAAGTTGCTGATCTATTTCTTCTTTTACTTCCGGTTCTTTAAAGAAGTATTCTACAACATCCAACCTTTCGTTTATGGGACGTATATCTTTTAGAGGAAATACAATCCAGCGTTTGAGCATGCGTGCACCCATCGGGCTTGTTGTACGGTCTATTATATCCAATAGACTTTTACCTCCCTCATTCATCGTATTGAGTAATTCCAAACTGCGGACTGTAAATTTGTCGAGACGTACGTAGCGTTCCTCTTCGATACGGGAGAGAGCTGTTATGTGGGAAATTTGTTTATGTTGTGTAATATCGAGATAATAGAGCAATGACCCAGCAGCAATGATTCCGTTTTTTAAAGTGTGAACACCGAATCCTTTCAGATTTTTGGTTTCGAAATGTTTTAATAATCGGTCGGTTGCCGCATCTTCGGTAAAAATCCAATCGTCTAATTCGAACGTGAAAAATCTAGTTCCGAAGTGTTCTTCGAATTGTTTTCGTTTACTGCGCTCGAACAGAACTTCTTTAGGTCCGAAATTGTTGAGTAATTTGTCTATGTAGTCATAATTCCCTTCTGCAGTCAGAAATTCTCCGGTAGAGATATCAAGGAATGCGATTCCGCAAATATTTTTTCCGAAATGAATGCCTGCCAGAAAATTGTTTTCTTTATGATTGAGGATGTTGTCATTTATGGATACGCCCGGAGTTACTAATTCCGTAATACCCCTTTTTACCAATTTTTTTGTCAGTTTAGGGTCTTCGAGTTGTTCACAGATAGCTACTCGTTTACCGGCACGGACGAGCTTGGGCAGATAAGTGTCGAGTGCATGATGCGGAAATCCGGCTAATTCTACGTATTGGGCAGAGCCGTTTGCCCTTCGGGTTAATGTGATTCCTAAAATTTCAGATGCAGTTATGGCATCTTCCGAAAAAGTTTCATAAAAGTCTCCTACCCGAAATAACAATATGGCGTCGGGATGTTTCCCTTTCATCTCGATATATTGCTTCATCAGCGGAGTCTCGACCATCTCTTTTGCCACAGCTTTAATGATTTATCGGTTGTTGTTATGCGTTATTCAGACAAGCAAAGATACGGATATATTGTGAAAAAAGAAAGTTCGGAAAAGAACGTTTCTTTTGAGGTTATCGAGAATCTGTTTTAAGAGGCTGTCTAAATTTTCCAACAAAAAAATATTATCAGGTCATCTTTGCGTTTTCTTCCGGTCTTTTTTCCCGTTTTCACTTGTCAGATAGCTTACTATCATCCTCGTAAAAACAGAAAAACATCCTCGAAAGAAACTCTCAAAACTGACCCGAGTAAAATTTAGACAGCCTCTTAGAGCCTATCTAAATTTTCGGTAAAGGAATCTTTCGTGGTTATTTGCGAAATCTTTTTATTCATAAAATTTAAATGGCTGTTTGTTCTATTTGTCAGATTCTGAAATATCTTATATTTTTGCATATATCCCGTTCGGGATAAGATTAATTGAAAGATATATATAATGAATCAGGAAAATAGAGAGGTCTGTTTAGTTCCCGTCGGTGGTTTGGCGAACCGAATGCGTGCGATTGTTTCGGTTTTAAACGCTTGTCAGAAAGCCGGAGTAAAGTTGAAGATCGTATGGTTTCGTAATCGGGAATTGAATGCTCCGTTTTATTCGTTATTTAATCCGTTGAGGAGTTTAAATGTTACGGTAAAAGAAGCTGCTCAAATTGATTTTCTCCGTTATTACCGTCCGGTAAAAAAAAATTTATGGCTTTCTAAATATTATTTTCGTTCGCATTTTGGTAAGGTATTGAGTATGACGGATTGTATTCCTATCGTGCGGGATGAGCAGAATCTTGTGAATTTGATTTCTGAAACGGAGCGTTTATATATAGAATCTTGTTATGATATGGGAAGTTATCGGAACATAAGAGAGATTATGTCTCCTAATCGAAGACTGTCCCGCAGAATTGATGATTTTGTTGCTGAACATTTCGGAGAACGTACTATCGGGGTTCATGTTCGCCGAACGGATAATAGTAAAGCGATACAGTGTAGTCCTTTGGAACTGTTTATAAAAGCGATCGGGCACGAATTGGAAATCGATGGGAACGTCCGTTTTTTTGTCGCTTCCGATTCTGACGAGGTTAAACATGAACTTTTAGACAGATTCGGAGATCGCATTATTACGGTTTTCGAGAGTTGCGATCGGAATAGCCGACAGGGAATAGAGAACGGATTGACCGATTTGTACTTACTTTCGCGGACATGCAAGATTTATGGTTGTGTCGGAAGCTCTTTTACCGAGGTTGCTGCTTTGATCGGAAATATCGAATTGATCGTGCTGTCGATATAGAATTTTGTTTTGGGAAAGATACATTTTGAAGTTTACATTCTGAACACAAAATTAAAAGTGATAAAAACTGATCGTATTTTATACTCTTTTCTCTTTGAGGATTCTTTGAATACCTTTTTGTATAGATGCCAAACCGAATTGTGACGGGTCGATCTCGTTTCGGGGTATAAACCATGCTTCGGCGACATCATCCTGTGCCGTAATACCGGATGTTTCTAATACGTCGCATTCGAAAAACAAGTCCATAGTAGGAACATCTAAACCTGAATATTTATAGGTATTGGGTAGAGAAAAAAGGTATCGAGTTGCCATTACGGTAAGTCCGGTTTCTTCTTTGACTTCTCGTATAACAGCTTCTTCTGCCGTTTCATTCAAATCTGTGAATCCTCCGGGCATATCCAATGTCCCTTTTGCCGGATCTTTGGCTCGTCGGCATACGAGAATATCTCCTTTTGTATTGGTTATTACTGCTACAACAGCTGCTTTCGGATTTATATAATCGATAAAGCCGCAGGTTTCACAACGTTTCGATTGATTGTTGTTTTCGATGAATTTATTCGACCCGCATACGGGACAAAATCGAAATAATTCTAACGGGTGTGACATTGCTTTGGATTCTATTTTTTTGATTTTAGGTTCTGATTAATATTCAGCGTTTTATCATAATCCGTCTTGTTATTCAGTATTTCCAAGGCTTTGTCCAGATCTTCGTCTTTTCGTAATGATTGACGTATTTCCCCTTTTTGATAATAATATCTTTTTACTATTTCTATAGTAAGCAATTCTTCTATATCTTTTCGGAAAGTATCGAGATCTTTGTCCAAGTTATGATTCAGCTTGTTTTCAAGAGCTTTGAATTCTTCGGATGCATCATCGAGATAGCCTTCAAATTGAGCGACTTTTCGTAATTCGTTGAGTACTTTGTCGCTTTGACGATCATATTTAAAGTCCTTGCTTTTTACAAATTCTTTGAAATCATTATAATCTTCATCTGTCAGTTTAAATTCTCCTATGGGAGCTATTGTCGGATGTTTTGCCGCATATCGGTTAGCATAGTCAAAGATTATCAAATCGTTTACTAAATAGAAGCAGATATTTGCCGGATTCTCTTTTTCGACTTCGATATCCGGTTTAATTCCTCCTCCGTCTCTAACAATACGACCGTTAGCTGTTTTAAAGGCTGTGGTCAAACTATCGGGAATACGCCCTACACTTCCGTCCGGATTACGGTGCGAATAGTCTATTGCTTGTATCAAGCGGCCACTGGGAATATAATATTTTGCCGTAGTAACTTTTAATGTTCCGTTGTACGGAAGAGTTCGAGTAGATTGTACTAATCCTTTTCCGTAAGTTCGTTCTCCTATGATGACTGCCCTATCGAGATCTTGTAATGCTCCGGATACGATTTCGGATGCAGATGCAGAACCGCTGTTTACCAGTATGGCAAGCGGTATCTCTGTATCGATGGGTTCTTGAGTAGTTTTGTAAGTTCTGTCCCATTGTTTTATTTTTCCACGAGTGGAGAGTACTTCTTTTCCTTTGGGAACAAAGTAGTTGACGATTTGTACCGCTTCTTCCAGAATTCCTCCGGGATTTCCCCTCAAATCGAGTACCAAAGATTCTATTTGATGATTTTTTTTAAGATCGAGCAATGCCTCTTTTACTTCTCCGGCAGCCTTGTCCGTAAAGTTAGAAAGATATATATATCCGGTTTTATCTCCGACAATTCCGTAATAAGGAACAGCATTCATCTGGATTTTTTTCCGGGTGATCTCTTTTGTAATAGGTTCTTTTACATCAGGACGTTCGACGGTTACTTTAACAATCGTATTTGCTGTTCCTTTAAGCATTTCGCTTACTTTATCTGATTTTAATCCGTGAGTGGGAGTTCCGTCAATTTTTATTATTTTGTCTCCCGGTTTCAATCCTGCAATTTGTGCCGGCATGCCTTCATAAGGTTCGGATATGTAAGTGTCGCTGTCACGATAAACGATTAGCGAGCCTATACCGCCGTATTCTCCTGTCGTCATAAACCGGAAATCTTCTTTTTCGGATTCGGGAATATAGTTGGTATAAGGGTCTAAGCTTCCGAGCATGCTGTTTATCCCTTTGGTAATTACCTTTTCCGAGTTTATCGTATCGACATAGAACATATTCAATTCTTTCATCAAAGCATTGAATATTTCCAAATTTTTGGCGATGTCAAAGTTCTTTTTGTCCGGAGTGAATGATCCGAACAAAATTATTGCTGATAAACAGACTGCCGGAATACCGGCTTTATTCAAAATCGTGCGTTTATTAAAACGTATCATTGTTTTTGTTTGCTTGTAAATTATTTTGTCTGAGAGCCTATATTTAAACAGCCTCTAAGGTAGAAAAACTCTTTCCTATTTTCTTAAAATTTCGCCGACTTTTAACTTTATTTCATCCCAACGTTTATTATCCATGCCAGTCCCGATAACTTCTATAACATTTCCGGAGAGAATCGATCCGATTTTTCCGGCTGTTTCAAGTGGTAGATTCATGGATAGTGCATAAAGAAATCCTGCGGCATACAGATCGCCAGCTCCTGTCGAATCGATACATTTTGCTTTAGTTGCTTTTACTTCTGTATAATAGTCTCCCTGTTGTATTATAGATCCGTGTGAACCGCATTTTACTACTGCTATATCGCATTCCCGGGATAAGATCGCTACAGCTTCTTTAGCTTCATGTCCGGTATAGGCATAGGCTTCTTCTTCGTTTGCAAAAGCAATGTCGATATATTCTCGGATCAGTTCTTGGAAAAAATCGTGATTTTCTCTGATGACATTGTAACTTGCCATATCTAAAGAAATTTTCAGTCCGGCATCTTTGGCTAATTGAACGGCACGGCGGATTAGATGTGGATCTTGTACCAGATATCCCTCTATTTGCAGAAGATCATATCCGTTGAACATTTGGGGAGAAAGTTCTTCAGCCGTAAGAGTTGCTGCTGCTCCGAGATAAGTTCCAAATGTGCGTTCTCCATCGGGAGTGATTAAAGTCATAGCGCATCCTGAGGCAACGTCTCCTTCGATAAGGTGGGTTTGTATCCCGTTTTTTTCGAGAGCTTTACGATAAAATTTTCCGTAACTGTCATGACCGATTTTTCCGATAAAACCGGTTTCTATTCCCATACGGGTGAGTCCGGATAATGTATTGGCGGTAGATCCTCCGCTTGCCATGAATGTGTCGAAATCTTCGAACATCGCCATTATTTTCAATAGCTTATCTTCGTCGATCAGTTGCATCCCTCCTTTTAGAAGTCCCATCTCTTGGATACATTCGTCAGAGTTCAGAATTGCTAATACGTCTGTCAGGGCATTTCCCAGTCCTATTACTCTCATCTGTCTGTTTTTGTCGTGCCTTTCTCCGACCGGCACGATGTTTGCTTCCGATTTATTACGATTTGTAAAAACGGGTATTTTATATGAATAAAAAATTTTTCTGCAAATATATTGCATAATTGGAAATAACACATTACTTTTGCACTGCATTTTTAAGGGAATGTAATCTTCTTCAGTAGCTCAGTCGGTTAGAGCATCTGACTGTTAATCAGAGGGTCG
>URAV01000033.1 GCA_900545915.1 uncultured Porphyromonadaceae bacterium | reverse complement strand
AAGAGCCTATGCAGAGGAGGGGGGGAAGATTTTGGCCGAGTGTGGAGGTATGATGTTTCTCACCCGTTCCCTGACAGTCCGCCAAGGAGGGACTGCATATGCCATGACGGGTATTTTGCCTTTGGATTGTACCATGGTGGGTGCCAGACTTCATCTAGGATATCGCCGTATAGAATATAAAGGGATGGAGCTTCGCGGGCACGAATTTCATTATTCCAATGTCGTTGCTCCTGATGCTATGCCTTCTGTAGCAAAACAATTTACGGCAAGAGGAATGGAAGTGAGTACCCCGCTTTATAGATATAAAAATGTGATAGCCGGGTATACCCATTTATATTGGGGAGAAACGGATATATTAAAATTATGGGAAGTATGAGGCGCATTTATACACGTACCGGGGATAAGGGCATGACAGGGATTCATGGTGGAGAACGGATACCTAAGGATGATATCCGTATCGAGGCTAATGGATGTATCGATGAATTGAATGCTGTTATAGGAATAATACGTTCACTTTTGCCGCAGGAGCACGAATGGCAATCCTTGCTTTTTACGATTCAGAAAAATATAATGGTAGTGATGAGCCATGTGGCCACACCATCGGCCCTTCGTGATGGGAATCCCAATATTTTGCCTGATAATTTATGCTCTTTTTGTGAGGAAGCAATGGATACATTGATGGAACAGATGGAGGATAATAGTTCCTTTATCCTTCCCGGAGGAACGCCGGTATCAGCGCAGCTGCAGTTTGCTAGGACGGTGGCACGCCGGGCTGAACGGAGATTATGGACTTTGCATAAACAAGATCCGTTACCGGAGATAATTCTTCGGTTTATCAACCGGCTGTCCGATTTATTTTTTGTTATGGCCCGTTATGAGATGCAACAGCAGAACTGGACGGAAGAAAAGTGGCAGTCCTTTGCATATAAAAGAAAGAAGAAAGAGTGATGAAAAAGAAATTACACCCCATTATGTTGGCGGGAACAGGTAGTGACGTTGGTAAAAGTGTTATTGCCGCCGCATTATGCCGCATTTTTAAACAGGATGGTTATCAACCGGCACCTTTCAAGGCACAAAATATGGCATTGAATTCGTATGCCACTCCGGAAGGATTGGAAATAGGCCGTGCACAGGCTGTACAGGCTGAAGCTGCCGGAGTTCCTTGTCACACGGACATGAATCCTCTGTTATTGAAACCCAGCTCCGATCATACTTCGCAAGTGGTGTTAAACGGTCGTCCCATCGGTAATCGTAACGCTTTTGAGTATTTTCGCAAGGAGGGGCGTGAAGAACTGAGGCAAGAGGTAAACGCAGCCTTTGACCGTCTTGCCGCACGTTATAACCCTATTGTAATGGAGGGAGCAGGGAGTATTTCCGAAATAAATCTGCGGGATACTGATTTGGTGAATATGCCGATGGCCTGTTATGCGGATGCGGATGTGATTTTGGTAGCTGATATTGACCGGGGAGGAGTATTTGCCAGTGTCTATGGTTCGGTCATGTTACAAACTCCTGAGGACAAGAAACGTATAAAAGGAGTAATCATTAATAAATTCAGAGGGGATATCCGTTTGTTTGAGCCTGGTGTGAAGATGATGGAAGATTTATGTGGTATTCCTGTCTTGGGAGTAATACCTTATTATAGAAATATACATATTGAGGAAGAGGATTCCGTAGTCTTGGACTATAAACGGATGCAAGCAGTGGAAGGCAAAATAAACATAGCAGTTGTTCTGTTGCGTCATCTCTCAAACTTTACAGATTTCAACAGATTGGAACGGGATGAACGGGTGCACCTTTATTATACCAATAATACGGAAGATCTGGCCAAAGCTGATATTATTCTGCTTCCTGGCAGCAAAAGCACTTTGGATGACTTGTATGAGTTGAGACGGAACGGGGTGGCGCAAGCTGTCCTGCGTGCGCATAGGGAAGGGGTTACTGTAATGGGAATTTGTGGGGGATATCAATTGATGGGACTTGAGATTCACGATCCGGAAGGAGTGGAGGGAGAGATCCGCCAATTGCCGGGACTGGGACTGCTTCCCGTCATTACTACGATGCAAGGGGAGAAGGTGACGCGGCAGGTGAATTTTCATTTTCTTGAGAATGCGGAAACTTGCCAAGGATATGAAATACACATGGGAGAAACCCGCCCGGTTCCGGGGGTGTCTGTAGTTCCTTTGAATAAACTGGAAGACGGTGGAGAGGACGGTTGTTTTGTAAACCAAAAATGTATGGGAAGTTATATTCATGGAATATTGGATAATCAGGCATTTATAGATTATTTGCTGGAACCATACGCAGAAAAACTGGAGTGTCATACGGTGTTGGATTTCCGGACTTATAAAGAAGAACAATATGATAAATTGGCAGAGCATGTACGCAGTCATCTCAATCTGCCTTTGTTGTACCAAATAATGAGTGGGAATGATTGAAGGACATGGTGATGATGCTTATAAGTATAAAGCAATAAAGATAAATTTCAGTTCAAACGTATATAATCATGTAGACCATAGCGGATTACATCAACATTTGTTTCAGCAGATGGAAAGTATCCGTACGTACCCCGAGCCGGAACCTTATTCATTGGAAAAGGTTTTGGCGAAACGGTTTCATCTTTCGTCTGAAGAGGTTTGTGTGACCAATGGGGCTACGGAAGCCATTTATTTAATAGCTCAGACATTCAGGAATCAGATTTCGGCTATCTTGATGCCCACTTTCAGCGAATATGCGGATGCTTGTCGTCTGCATGGTCATAAAGTGGTTCCTATATATAATTTGAACCGTTTGCCGGATAGGGGGAGGTTGATATGGTTATGTAATCCTAATAATCCCACTGGAGAGGTCAGGGAGAAGGAAGTCTTGACAGCCTGTATAAAACAAAATCCGCAGCGTATTTTTGTCATGGACCAGTCGTATGAATTCTTTACACAGAAGGCTTTGCTTACAGCCAAGGAGGCTGCGGAATTTCCGAATGTTATTCTGTTGCATTCCATGACAAAACGTTTTGCCGTGCCCGGCTTGCGTTTAGGATATATCACTGCATGTAAAGAACTGCTACATGAAATTCGGACACAGCGGATGCCTTGGTCTGTTAATCAGTTGGCTATAGAGGCCGGGCATTATTTATTGTCTTCTTCTCAATATGATATAGATATCTCTTTGTTGTTGAAGGAAAAAGAGAGATTAGCTCAATCTTTACTTTCAATAGGAGGAATGGAGATCTGGCCATCGGATACTCACTATATGTTAGTTCAATTGCGTATGGGAAAGGCAGCGGCTTTGAAAGAATATCTGGCAACAGAGCAGGGTATCCTTATTCGTGACGCATCCAATTTTGAAGGGCTGAATGAACACTTCTTCCGTATTGCTACACAAACTCCGGAAGAAAATGACAAACTGGTAGAAAGTATAAAGAAATGGACATATATGTATTAATTCTTCCGTTGTTGATAGGATGGATATTAGATAAATTGCTTGGGGATCCGGTAGGATTGCCGCATCCGGTGGTAGGATTCGGGAAGCTGATCTCTTTTTGTGAGAAACGATGGAACTGTGGGGCACATCGGATGTTGAAAGGAGGGGTGGCGGCCATTATGCTTATTTTGCTAGTGTATGCAGGATCTGTTTTGGTATTGCATTATCTGTTTGTGCTAAACCGTTGGTTGGGTATTATTCTCTCTGCTGTGCTTGTTTTCTATTGTTTGGCAGGAACTACACTTATCAACGAAGTAAGGCAGGTTTTTTTGGCTGCGGATCATTCTTTGGAGGAAGGAAGAAAGCAGGTTTCCCGTATTGTAGGGCGTGATACTTCGGAACTGACAGATCAGGAAGTGCGTACGGCTGCTTTGGAAACATTGGCTGAGAATTTGAGTGATGGGGTTATTGCTCCATTATTCTGGTATTTGCTTTTGGGAGTTCCCGGTATGCTTGCTTATAAGATGGTTAATACGCTTGACTCTATGATAGGCTATAGGAATGAACGTTATCTTCAGTTTGGTTGTGTCGCTGCACATATTGATGATATGGCGAACTATATTCCGGCTCGTTTAACCGCACTTTTAATGGTTTTGTCTGTGGGGCGTCCCGGTTTGCTGAGATTTGTAGGTAAATATGGTAACCGGCATGCAAGTCCTAATTCAGGTTATCCGGAGTCTGCTTTAGCAGGTATCTTGAATTGCCGTTTTGGAGGTCCTCATGTTTATTTTGGAGAGATAGTCTATAAACCTTTTATTGGAGATAAGGATCGGCTTATCCATACACAGGATATGCATAAAGCTGTCGATATAAACAGAAGAGCAGAAATTTTGATGATTATAGTAAATATTGTTTGCTTATATTTGGTCGGTTGAAAAATATATATTACTTTTGTTTCCGTTTTAGAGATGCGGCAGTAGCTCAGTTGGTAGAGCATCAGCTTCCCAAGCTGAGGGTCGCGGGTTCGAGTCCCGTTTGCCGCTCTTGATAAACGGCTATTTGCATATTTTGTAAATAGCTGTTTTTTATTCCATGATAGGTTGTTTTGAACATTTATGTAAACTAATTCCTTAAACCGAGAAATACCCTCAAAAGAAATTCTCAAAACTGCCCCAAGCAAAATTAAATTCGCTACGCCCAAATAAGATCTATAATAAACAATATAGCGAGAATATACATCGTAAGGGTAATCTGCTTATGTTTCCCGCTAAACAACTTCAACAACACATAACAAAGCAATCCTAAAATGATACCGTTGGCAATCGAATAGGTCAGTACCATCATAATAATCGTAACAAAAGCCGGAAGGGCTTCTGAAATATCGGACAAATTTATTTTACCGATAGAATCCATCATAAATACTCCGACTAAAACAAAAGCTCCGGTCGTAGCTGCTCCGGGTATCAATAGAAAAACAGGAGCAAAAAAGAGCGCCAGAATAAAAAGCAAACCGGTAATCAGAGAAGTAACGCCCGAACGCCCACCCTCTGCAATACCCGAAGCACTTTCTACATAAGTCGTGACAGTAGAACTTCCTAACATCGAACTGATCGTAGTCCCGATAGCATCGGACATCATGGCTTCCTTCACATGAGGAATATGCCCGTCCTTATCCATAATTCCTGTTTTCGTAGCAAGTCCGACCAAAGTTCCCAGCGTATCGAATATATTCATAAACAACAATGTGAAAATGATAATTGCCATATCTAAAGTAAAGAAGCCTTCAAAATCGAATTTACAAAATGTAGGGGCTATGGAATGAGGCATGGAAACGGGTATAAAATTTTCCGGTATCTCGGTAACACCTAACGGTATACCGGCAATCGTACACAAAAGAATGCTGTAAAACAGAGCACCTTTTACCTTCTTTATCAATAATACGGCACTCAGCAATATTCCGAAAATAGCTAATAAAGATATAGGAGTAAAATGTCCTAATGCCACGAATGTCGAAGGATTCGATTCTATAATGCCGGCATTCTTCAGTCCGATAAAAGCAATAAACATTCCTATACCGGCAGATATAGCGTGCCTGAGATTCACCGGAATGCTATTCAGTATTATTTCTCTGACATTTAACAGTGTAATTAATATAAATATAAGTCCTTCTACAAACATCGCTGCCAATGCCGTTTCCCAAGAATAGCCCATACCCTGCACTAAGGTAAAAGCAAAGAAAGCATTCAGCCCCATACCCGGAGCTTGGGCGAAAGGTAATTTTGCCATACAGGCTAACAAAAGCGTAGCGATAGCGGCAGCAAGGGCTGTGGCGGTAAAGATCGCACCTTTATCCATTCCCGTAGTACTCAACATTGCCGGATTTACAGCCAAGATATAACTCATCGTCAAAAAAGTCGTAATCCCCGCAATAATCTCTGTCCGGAGGTTCATCGTCTGCTTATTGAACCCGAATATTTTTTGTAACATACACAAAGCAGTATCGTATTTATAATCGAATAATGAGCTTATTATTCAGGTTACAAATGTAATAAAAGTATTACTCCTTGTTTTAATTTTTAGATAAGAAAGGTATATCAAACCAATATATTTTCTCTTAAAGAGATGTTTTAAATTTTCCAAAAAAATCGATGTTCAAGAACATCGATTTAAAATTTTATATACATTTGCCACATATTTATGGCGGTGTAGTGTAGTGGCCTAGCATGTAACATTCTCATTGTTGAGACCCGGGTTCGATTCCCGGCTCCGCTACAAAAAAGAGGTTATCCGAATGGATGATCTCTTTTTTGTTTTTCCCAAAGGGGGTGCTCTTCTAAAATAAAAATGTTGCATGCTCCATTTTTGTAAAACGTTAATTGTACCACTTTAGGGTCTGTTTAAAGTTTAATCTGATCAAAAAGCGTATATTTGTAAAAACGGCAGAATATGGAAACGACAGACATAATAAAAAAATTAATCGCTGAAAACAGATTGGAAGAGGCTATCGAATTGCTCAATCGGCGCATCGAACAAAATGAGAAAGACGATGAAGCGTATTATTTGTTAGGTAATATTTTTAGAAAAAAAGGAGACTGGAAACAAGCGACTTTTTACTATTTAAGCGCTACGGAGATAAACCCCGAAAGTCCGGCCAAACAGGCTCAAGAGGTACTTGTCGACATCCAAAATTTCATGAATCCGGATTTTAATCCATAATCATAAAAAACGAGCTGTCCCACTATAAAAATGAGACAGCTCGCTTTCTTTCTACTACTCTTATAATATTATCGCAACGGATGATATTCCACAAAAGCCTCTATCGCCTCGTATGAAGCCAAACCGAGACTGGTATATAAGTCTGCCGTTGCCTTATTTCGGTCTTCTGCCCGTTGCCAGAAAAGACGTTCGTCATCACCAAGGAACGGAGCACTCTCCATTTGCGACTGATGTTTCAAAATAGAATTCCGTTTTTGACGTAACTCTTCCGGACTGATAGGCACAGCCATCTCAATATGGTCGATTTCCCATTCTGCCCATGCACCGCGATACATCCATATACGGCAATTCTTCATCCATTCCTCATCCTTGATATCGTCAATAGCCGCAAGAACCGCATCCAAACAAACACGATGAGTGCCATGAGGGTCGGCCAAGTCTCCGGCAACAAAAATTTGATCCGGCTTAATTTTCTCAAGAAGATCCTTAACAATATCTCTGTCCGCCTCGGTCAAATCTCCTTTTTTAATTGTCCCCGTTTCATAAAACGGCAAATTCAGGAAATGGACATTTTCCGGTTTTACACCGATATAATTACATGCAGTACGCGCTTCTCCCTGACGAATCAACGTTTTCAGATGGCGAATATCGGGTGTATCTATGTCCCCGTCCTTTTTCTCTTTTACAAATTTGGTTATTTCCGCATGTTTAGCCATAAATTCCGGAGTATCGAAGCAAAAATCTTTTGCGATTCCCCCCATAAGCATTACATAACGCATCATATCTTCGTCTCCGACTGCGATATTTCCCGATGTTTCATAAGCAACATGTACATCATGATGTTGATCTACCAGACGTTTTAATGTACCTCCCATAGAGATCACATCGTCATCAGGATGCGGACTGAATACAATAACTTTCTTAGGATAAGGTTTCGCCCGTTCAGGTCGGAAAGTATCATCGGCATTCGGCTTTCCACCCGGCCACCCGGTAATAGTATGCTGCAAATCATTAAATATTTTGATATTTACATTATATGCAGAACCGAAAAGCGCCAACAATTCGCTCAAACCATTATCATTATAGTCTTTATTCGTTAATTTCAAAATAGGTTTGCCCGTAATGCGACAAAGCCATACGATAGCCCGACGAATCAATTTATCATCCCATTCGCAAGAAGTAACTAACCAAGGAGTACTTAAACGTGTCAGGTGTTCTGCTGAAGAAAGATCTAAAACGAATTTAGACTCTTTATGGGATTGCAAAAAACTTGCCGGAACTGTATCGGATGCAGGAGCTTCGATCGCTTGTCTCACATAGGGACTTATTGTCTCGCCCCAACCTACGACAATCACTTTTTTCGCACCCAAAAGAGTCGAAATACCCATCGTGATAGCACTATGAGGAACGGCCTCATTAGAGTGGAATAATTTTGCAAAATTGTGGCGAGATTCGCTACCTAACAACATCAGACGTGTAGAAGAATTGATTTGAGAACCCGGTTCGTTAAATGCCAAATTCCCGGAAGGACCAAACTCCACCAATGTAAGATCAAGTCCGCCTAATGTCTCGATTTTCTTTTCATAATCTTTGCAAAAATCGAAAATCGACTCTTTAGCAATAGTTCCATCCGGAGTATATACATTTTGAGGATCGATATCGATCAAATCGATCAATACTTCATGCAATAACTTTGATGTTCCGGGAGCATCTGCCTCTAATGGAAAAAACTCGCTGACATTAAATATAATAGTATTAGAGAAGCTTAAACCTTCATTTTGATGCATACGCACCAATTCGCGATATACACCATGAGTTCCAGCTCCTGATCCTAATGCTAAAACACAAAAACGTCCCTCTTTCTCACGGGTACGCATTAAATCGGCAACTTCACGAGCTACTTGCAATGCTCCCTCTTCGGAGCTTTCATAAATTTCAGTAAAAACTTTTTCAAAACGCGTAAGAGCGGTAAGTTCAAACGCATTATCCGGCCGATAGTAGCGTTTCGGCGTTCTGTCTAATTTGATTTGAGAGCTTAAATTTGCTTTCATAGTATGGGGTTTATTAAATTTAGAGTAACAAAGATATATATTATTACCCACAAAAAGTACATTCATTTTTATAAAGGTTGTGCCAAAAACAATAATTTGATACGATTTTACCTTATTGTATCGTTTTTAATAGTTAAATTTACGTACTTTTGAAACAAGTTTGAATAAAACATACAAAAAGGAAATATCAACAAACATATAATAATATACTATGAGATTAATTATTCAACCGAACTACGAAAACGTATCGCGTTGGGCAGCCAATTATGTTGCCGCCCGGATCAATGAGTTTAATCCGACAGAAGAAAAACCCTTTATCTTAGGTCTGCCGACCGGATCTTCACCTCTGGGAATGTATCGGAACTTAATCGATTTGAACAAAAAAGGAATCGTATCATTCAAACATGTAATAACTTTCAATATGGACGAATATATCGGACTCCCGAAAGATCATCCCGAAAGTTACCACTCTTTTATGTGGAATAATTTCTTCAGCCATATCGACATTAAACCGGAAAATGTCAATATATTGAACGGAAATGCTGAAAATCCTGAAGAAGAATGTGCCCGATACGAAGAAAAAATAAAATCGTTAGGAGGTATAGATCTTTTCTTAGGGGGGATCGGCCCGGACGGACATATAGCATTCAATGAGCCGGGATCTGCACTTACTTCACGTACCCGTGTCAAAACCTTGACTCATGACACGATTATTGCAAATTCAAGATTTTTCAATAATGATGTGAACTTAGTTCCGAAAACAGCTTTGACAGTAGGTGTCGGTACGGTAATGGACGCTAAAAGTGTCTTGATTATTGTCAACGGACACAACAAAGCTCGTGCATTGCGTCATGGTGTCGAAGGAGGTATCAGCCAAATGTGGACAATCAGTGCTCTGCAAATGCATCCTAAAAGCATTATTGTTTGTGATGATGCGGCTACTGACGAATTGAAAGTCGGAACATATAAATATTTTCTCGATATAGAAAAAGATAATTTAAATCCGGATTCTTTGCTCTAAATCAAAATAAACCAAGCAATAAAAGAGACGCGATCAATAAATTGATCGCGTCTCTTTTATTGCTTGATAATCAATTTATTTATAATCTTCAAAATTAGTCAAAGCCATATCCCCCGATTTATTGAATTCTTGATGAAAGGCAAAACATGCTTTCAAATTATGTGGAGTATGTCCACCTTTTTCAAGTTTAAGATAATCCCACAATAATTGTTTATACATAGGATGAGCACAATTTTCAATAATCAACTTCGCTTTTTCGATCGGAGATTTTCCCCGTAAATCGGCGACCCCTTGTTCGGTCACCAAAATACTCACCGAATGTTCGCTATGATCGAGATGCGACACCATTGGTACGATAGCACTGATCTTTCCGCCTTTGGCAACAGAAGGACACGTAAAGATCGATAAATAGGCGTTACGGGTAAAGTCTGCAGAACCTCCGATACCGTTCATCATCTTATTACCGGTGACATGGGTACTGTTTATATTCCCGAAAATATCGGCTTCAAGAGCCGTGTTTATTGTTATCAAACCAAGTCGTCTTACAACTTCAGGACTATTGGAAATTTCTCCCGGACGCAATACGATCTTGTCTCTGAAAAAGTCTATATCTTGATAAATTTCATCTAAAACGGCCGGACTGACAGTCAATGAACATCCGCTGGCAAACTTACACTTACCTGTTTTCATCAATCCGATAACGGCATCCTGTATTACTTCGGTGTACATTTCAAAAGCCGGAACATCCGGGCTATTTCCCAATCCGCCTAATACGGCATTTGCTATGTTTCCTACGCCAGACTGCAACGGTAAAAACTCTTTGGGAATCAAACCCGCTTTCAGCTGAGAAACCAAGAAGTTGCAAACATTATCTCCAATACGAGTTGTCACCTCGTCTGCCGGAGCAAATTCCTTCACACCATCCGGAAGATTTGTCTCCACGATTCCCACAATCTTTTTCGGATCGACTTGTATATAAGGTTTACCGATACGGTCACTGGGTTTATACACCGGAATTTCACGCCGGTATGGAGGATCGGCAGGTTGATAAATATCATGAAATCCTGCTAACTCCTTCGGGTTATGACTATTAAGCTCTATAATAATCTTATCGGCGAGCTGGCATACTGTAGGCGCTATGCCTACACCTGTACCCAATATGATTTTACCATCTTCAGAAACATCTGTAGCTTCAATAACTGCAACATCGATTTTTCCTAAAAAACCATATCTCAAGTTTTGAGCCAGATGAGAAAGATGCATATCATAATAAGACATTTCCCTGCTGTTTATCACATTCCGGCTATCTTTATGCGATTGATAGGGTGTACGGGTCTTTATCGCTTTAGCTCTGGATAAAGCCCCATCAAGGGAATCATTCGTTGAAGCTCCGGTAAAAACGCCGATCGCAAAAGGACGTCCCGCATCGTGTTCTTCTTGTGCCTTTTTTGCTATTGCTGCGGGCACGACTTTAGGTGTTCCCGCAGCCGTGAAACCACCAAATCCCACATTATCATCGTGATGAATATATGAGGCGGCTTCTTCTGCCGAAATAACTTTAAATGACATATTTGTGTTAGATTTTATATGAACCAATTGTGTTTTTAATTTTCAGAACTTTTTTGCCAAGATTTCAGAAGCAATTACAGCTTTTCGAAGCTCATCCGAACCATAAGGCAGTAACTCCGAATTATTCGGAATATTATAAGCATCATCCGAAATAGTGGATTTCTTTTTTACGTTCTCGGAAATCTTTTTTGAAACTTCCGGTTGAGAAGATGATTCTATATTCGTAATCTCTATCTTCTTCTTTTCTTTTTCAGCCTTCACAACTGGCTGTACAGGAATCTGCTGTGAAGGTTCTGAAGGGAACAGATCCTCCCACGTCAAAGGACGATTTACCGGATGTTTTATCTCTTCTTCCGGAATATACGCTTCATCCTGATCTATCTTTTTTTTATTGGCATCAATTTGCTTCTGTGCACTCTTAGCAATCGCTCTGACGATAAATATAAAAATAAGAAGAACGTAAATCCACAAATTCTCCATAGCTTTTCGTATTTTTGTTCCCAAATGTACAAAATAAAGCTGATAAACAAACGGAAGACTTTCAAAATTTATATCAAAGCTATCAGATATAACAATCTGAAGATCGGTTATGTTAAGTCGATATGAAACAGATCATAAATAAAGGTCGGTTAAAAACGTCTATATAAATTTAAATCGACGATATAAAAAAATTAAGGGCAATTTCACAACTGCCCTTAACAGATTTAACCTAAACCTTAACTATGAAAAAATTTCATATATTGTTAGATGCAAAAGTATAAATAAATTTTTAAAAGCAAGCATTATATATTATTTTTTGTTAGGTTTTTATCTAAAAAAAATACATAATACCATTTCTAACTATAAAAATATATCCAAATGAAAGAAAACTCCGAAGCAGACTTTAAATCTGCGACCGAGCAGGCAACAGAAAAAAAACTGTTTATCGAAACTTATGGTTGTCAAATGAACGTAGCCGATAGCGAAGTTGTAGCTTCTATTATGCAAATGGATGGATATGCACTGTGCGACTCCATCGAGGAAGCCAATGCTATTCTGGTTAACACCTGTTCTATTCGAGATAATGCCGAACAGAAAGTTTTATCCCGTCTTCAATATTTCAACTCTTTACGCAAAAAGAAAAAAAATCTGGTAATCGGAATACTCGGTTGCATGGCAGAACGGGTAAAAGAAGAATTATTAGAGAAACATCATGTCGACTTAGTCGTAGGTCCGGACGCCTACCTTGACCTACCCAATTTGATCGGAGCTGTAGAGCAAGGGGAAAAAGCAATTAATGTAGATCTTTCAACAACAGAAACTTACAAAAACGTAATACCTAAACGAATCGGAGGAAACCGCATTTCAGGGTTCATCTCTATCATGCGAGGTTGTAACAATTTCTGCTCTTATTGCATTGTTCCGTACACTCGTGGACGCGAACGTAGTAGAGAGCCCGAAAGCATACTTAAAGAATTGAATGACCTGAAAGACAGAGGATTCAAAGAAGTAACCTTATTAGGTCAAAATGTAAATTCGTACATATTCATCCGACCTGACGGTGAAAAAATAGATTTTCCGGCATTACTCGCCTTAGTTGCAAAAGAAGCTGGTTCTGGAATACGCATAAGATTTACGACCTCACATCCCAAAGATATGAGCGATGATATTTTATACACGATTGCTGCAAACCCGAATATCTGCCACCATATACATTTACCTGTACAATCAGGAAGCAACCGCATTTTAAAATTGATGAATCGTAAATATACCCGGGAATGGTATCTCGACCGAATCGCCGCTATTCGCCGGATAATTCCCGATTGCGGGATTACAACAGATATGTTCAGCGGATTTCATTCTGAGACGGATGAAGATTTTGCAGAAACCTTATCCTTAATGCAAACAGTAGGCTTCGACGCTTCTTTCATGTTTAAATATTCGGAGCGTCCCGGCACATACGCTTCTAAACATCTGCCGGATAATATTGCAGAAGAGATCAAAATAAAACGATTGGAACAAATGATCGATCTACAAAATAAACTATCTGCAGAGAGTAATAAACGGGATATAGGCAAAACTTTCGAAGTTTTGGTTGAAGGATATTCCAAACGTTCGAGAGAAGACCTGTTCGGACGCACCGGGCAAAATAAAGTTGTCGTATTCCCGAAACAAAACTACCATATCGGAGATTTCGTGCAGGTAAAAATCACGGATGCTTCGTCAGCAACACTATTAGGGGAAGTGGTAAATTAATCTATAAAAAACGCATATAATAAATATTGTATGCGTTTTTTATTATTCTACGGATAAGAATTCCTTCCATATATCTTTTATTGTCTTATGCAAAATCGGATGATACAAATCCGGAGCGATTTCGACAAGAGGTTCAAGAACAAAACGCCTTTCCTGCAAAAGAGGATGCGGCAGTTCTAATCGGTCGTTTTTTAATACTGAGGTATTAAAAAACAAGATGTCGATATCAATACAGCGGTCCTGATATGAACCGTGACTTTTTATTTTACGTCCTAAATCTTTCTCTATGGACTGTGTCAAATCCAATACAGAAATAGCATCTTGTTCTGTATCGACTCTTAAGGCAGCATTCAAAAAGGGATATCGGGAAATAAATCCCCAAGGTTCGGTTTCATAAAAGGCGGATAGAGAAACAATTTTCCCTATCCGCCTTTCTATCTCATCTACCGCACGAGTCAAATAATATTTCCGGTCTCCCAGATTAGACCCCAAAGCGATATAAACAATATTCATTTCCTATATTTTAAATGATCAACATAGCATCCCCATAAGCACCGAACCGATAACCTTCTTTCAATGCCTTGTCATACGCATCAAGTACAAGATCATACCCTCCGAATGCAGCTACCATCATCAACATGGTAGAAAGCGGCATGTGGAAATTGCTGACCAAACTGGTTGCCACCGTAAAATCATAAGGCGGAAAAATAAACTTGTTAGTCCAACCGCTATAAGGCTTCATGTGACCATCGGTACTTACCGTGCTTTCGATAGCTCTCATCACAGATGTTCCCACAGCACAAACTTGTCGGTTTTCGTCTTTTGCCTTATTTACAAAAGCGACCAACTCGGGCGTTACCAACATTTGCTCCGAGTCCATTTTGTGCTTGGTAAGATCTTCCACATCTATTTCACGGAAATTCCCTAAGCCGGAATGAAGCGTAAGAAATCCGCTCTCTATTCCTTTTATCTCCATACGTTTCAATAGCTCTCGGCTAAAATGCAATCCGGCAGCCGGAGCGACAACAGCACCTTCATTCTTTGCAAAAATATTCTGGTAACGATCTACATCATCCGGTTCTGCAGGACGATTTATGTAGCGGGGAAGCGGGGTTTCTCCCAACTTATAAAGTGCTTCCTTAAATTCTTCATGAGTACCGTCAAACAAGAACCGCAACGTACGTCCTCTCGATGTCGTATTGTCTATGACCTCGGCCACCATCGAATCATCTTCACCGAAATACAATTTGTTCCCGATGCGGATCTTTCGTGCCGGATCGACCAATACATCCCACAAACGATTTTCCTCATTCAATTCACGCAACAAAAATACTTCGATCTTCGCACCGGTTTTTTCTTTATTCCCATACAATCTTGCCGGAAAGACTTTCGTATCGTTAAAAACAAAAACATCTTTATCATCGAAATATTCAAGTATATCTTTGAATATACGATGTTCTATTTCACCTGTATTACGGTGTACGACCATCAAACGCGATTCGTCTCTGTTTTTTGCCGGGTATTTAGCTATCTGTTCCTCGGTAAGCTTAAATTTGAATTGCGATAATTTCATTTGTATATCAATTTTATTTCCGAAAAAGCACTGTTCTCTTTTAAAAAGACATCACTTCATGCCGGAATATTCTACTTTATTTTTCTTTACTATCAACCTCTGTAAAAACAGCCTTTTCGACCAGTTCATCGATCTGGTCGACCTGCAAACAATCTTCCAGACGGATATCACCTACTCGGGTACGAACCAAACCGATCAAATGAGCTCCACTGCCCAACGCCTGTCCGATATCCCGTGCTAAAGCCCGTATATAAGTACCCTTACTGCAAACCACCCTGATTTTTATTATATCAGACTGATACTCGAGCAATTCTATCTCATCTATAACAAGCTCTTTCGCTTTCAGTTCTACATCTTCACCTTTACGTGCAAAATCATAAGCTCTCCGTCCATCGATCTTGCATGCGGAATAAACCGGAGGAACTTGTTGAATAGAACCGACAAACTGCCTTAAAACCGTTTCTACACCTTCACGGGTTATGTGTCCGGTCGGATAAACCGCATCTATTTCCGTCTCCCTGTCAAAAGATGGTGTTGTTGCTCCTAACTGTAAAGTTGCAACATATTCTTTTGTCTGGTACTGAAAACTCTCTATCAACTTCGTCGCTCTCCCGGTGCAAATTATCATTACCCCCGAAGCCAACGGATCAAGAGTCCCGGCATGTCCGACCTTTATCTTCTTTATTTTCAACTTTCGCGAAATCCGCGTACGCACTATCTTAACCAGCTTAAAAGAGGTCCAATACAGAGGCTTATTGAAATAGAGAACTTCTCCTTCTAAAAAATTCATCAGCTTATTTCCAAATTATACCCTAACAACATCAGTACAATGATGATACCCCCTACGATAATACGGTAATATCCGAATGCTTTGAATCCGTATTTCGTCACAAAACTGATAAAAAATTTAATTGCCAATAGAGCCACGATAAACGCTACTACATTACCAACTATCAAAGTCAGTAAATTATCTTGCAATACCTGCATTCCATTTTCGGAAGTCAACAGTTTCAACAATTTATATGCCGTAGCTGCAAACATGGTAGGGACAGCCAGAAAGAAAGAAAATTCAGCTGCATTCTTACGGGTCATTTTCTGGGCCATTCCTCCGACAATTGTCGCCATCGAACGAGATACACCCGGAATCATAGCGATACATTGGAACAACCCTACATTGAAAGCTCTCTTCAACGTCATGGTCTGATCGGGTGTCGTTTTACTGAACCACTTATCGACAAACAACATTACAATACCCCCGATAACCAGCATTACGGCAACAACCGTAACGCTTTCGAGCATCTCGTCTATTTTGTCACTGAACAATAATCCGAAAAACGCAGCAGGTATAAAAGCGATAAACAGCTTCCAATAAAAATCATATTTATATAAAAACCGTTTGCCATATTCTATCCAACGGGCAGATCCTTTTTTTCCAGAAACTGCTTCTGAATCGAATATTTTACAAGGATTTAACTTAAAGAACCGTTTCCAATATAATACGACTACCGACAAGATCGCCCCAAACTGAATAATCACAGTAAATGCTTTTACGAAGTCACTGCTCGGGACTCCTAATATATTCTGGGCTATGATCATGTGACCGGTAGAAGAAACCGGGAGAAATTCGGTCAATCCTTCTACAATCGCTATAATAATGGTCTGAAACCAACTTAATTCTTCCATATACTATCGTACTGCGTTTTATTTCGATTTTTTCATGATTGCGTAAATCATAAACACAAATCCGGCAAACGCAATACCGGGGGCTAATACGATACGTCTGAAACTGAAGATATCCGGATTATAATGTTCCGGAGTAGATCCGGGACCTGCCATCAAAGCAAACCCCAAAATAATCACAGCAAAAGCGACACCGATCAAAATCAGGTTCTGCTTCCCTAATGCAAAATCTTTTGTATCCATCTATATTTATTTTCTATGGTTCTAAACATAATATAAATTATCCCGATCCATCCGGATATAACGATTTACAGCAAACCATGCAGAAATCGCAGTAAGCACAACTCCCAATAAAAGTACAATCACAAATACCCAGAAAAGAGAGTTGATATCGATCAATGTGTACAGATTATCAAATTCGGTCAGCAAATAATAGACACACCCAGAGAGTAAAGCCATTGCTATAAATGCACCGATAATTCCGTTTATGATATTGGATATGATGAACGGTTTACGAATAAAGGCAGGAGTCGCTCCTACTAATTTCATAGTATGAATAATAAAACGCTTAGAATAAGCACTGAGACGTATCGTATTACTGATCAAGGCAAATGATATAAGCATCAACACAACGGCTAATCCCAAAAGCATGAAACTTATGCGACGAATGTTGTCATTTACCAATTGTATCAAGTCTTTCTGATAGACTATATCATCGATCGCTACAGTTCCTTTCCTTAACCCTTTTTCGATCCACGTCAGGCTATCAGGATGAGCATAATCCGAACGAAGTTTCACCTCGATAGAGGCTTGCAACGGATTAAAGCCCAATAAATCTTTCGGATTTTCACCTAATTCGACCTCCAGCTCTTTCAAAGCATCCTCTTTCGATATATATTGAGTCGCTCTCACATAAGGAGCTATATCGAGTTTTTTTTGTAACTTTTTAACCTGCGATTCTTTCACATCCTCTTTCAAAACGATAGAGAATCCCATGTTTTCCTTCACATACATCGAAAGACGTGTTGCCAATATACCCATAAGAACAATGATTCCCAAGATAAAAAGTACCAAGGAAATACTGATAGTCGAGGTCAGGCGCGCATTAAAGAACGTAATATGTCGTCCGGATTTCGATTCGCTCATTACTTTATTCGCAATAATTCAAAAATACAGCATCGAAAAGCTCAGGAAAGAAATCTAAGAAATAGAATCATATATACAGAAATACCGATAGTCTTTTTAAAAGAATTCCCGAACCGGGTAACCGATATGATTTTACCAATTAACGATATATTTTGTTTTACTTTCTATCTCTATTATTCTCAGACTTCCGCGACACCTCAATTATAATTAAAATAATATAAGTACGCTTTTACCCGAAATTTGAGGCAAAATAACAAATAATAAACGAATTACGGCATTTTTATTTATTATTTTTAACAAATTATTATCTCAACTTATTTTTTTCAAAATAAGGTCCTGCAATATGACGGAAGAAAAAGAATCCTAACACAACTAATACCAATGCAAATGTATAGGCCGCCGTATAATTCGACATATCGGCAATGCTTCCTCCGATCAAGACTCCTAAACCTAACCCCAAGTCCCATGCGGTAAAAAATGTAGAATTTGCAGTACCTCTTTGACTATGAGTAGCTAAATTGATAAAAAGATTCTGAAATGAAGGACAAATCAGCCCATATCCCATTCCTAAAATAGCAGCAGAGAAATAGTATCCCACAGGAGATTTCAGAAAAATAAAGACAGAGTAACCGATAACAAGAAACATAATTCCTACCGTTATCATATTGACAATCAATCCCCTATTCAGATATTTACCGGTAGTAAGCCGGGAAAATATAAGGCCGAAAGCCATCAGCATAAAGTACAACCCTGTACCCGAGTCTATTCCTACCTCCTCTTTCCCATATATAGCCAGATAAGTAGAAAGGACTCCGTAACTGAACGAGAGAAGGCAAAGAGAGATCGCTCCGGATACTCCTTTCACCAATAAAAAACGGTCGAGAGAGACATGTTCTTTTTCCGGCTGCATTTCAACGGAACGCTGTTTCAACGGCATTTTTATGGTAGTAATCAAAATGAAACCCAATATACAGGAAAACAAGGATAATAAAAATATCGAATCATAATTGCGGAATGCATCCAATATATATAATGATACGGTGGGGCCCATCGCCATTGCTAAATTACTGCTTACACCATAATATCCGATCCCTTCTCCCCGCCGTGAAGACGGCATGACATCAATCGCCACAGTGCTGTTCGAAACGGTTACCATGCCGAATGCCAGACCGTGCATCGCCCTTATCACGGCAAAAAGGATCAATGTTCCGGCAAGCAAATATCCCCCGAAAAAAAGAGTAAATACTCCATAACAAATCAATTGTAACGGCTTACGAGGAAATGTATCGACCATATATCCTGCAAAAGGGCGGACAAAAAGGGCCGTTATCGTATAGGAAGAAAGTACAACTCCTACAGTCGCCTTATTCGCCCCGAACTGTTCTATCAAATACATAGGCAATACAGGTAACAACAGATAAAAAGCAAAAAACAGAAGAAAATTACCTCCGGCCACCGCTAAAAAGCTCCGAGTCCACAGCTTATCTTTCATCATAACACTTTCGATTTAGCACAATAATTTTCCGCATCTTGTGTCAAAAGTCATCTCAACGGAAAAATTCACGAATTTCGATGCAAAGGTAATAGTTTTCAAACAAAAATATTCAGCCGTCTTCTCTGACTATTTAAATTCTCCGATAAAGAAATTCGGTCAAGGTCTTCTTTGCATTTTGTTTCGACAATTATATCCGATCATAAAGCACAAGTTGAGACTCAGGTCCCATATTAAACAGCAAATCGAGAATGCTGGCATCGGGTATAAAACCCCACTTCGATGAAAAGACCTGATAATACGGTTGCAGACGAAATCTTTTATCGATCTCTTTTTTAGGATGTATCACATCTCTGAAATCATCTGTTTCACTTCCTGTATAATCGGCATATTCATCGCTATAAACAACGTTAGGCGTTATCTCCAACAGACTACATATCGTTTCCCGTAACGACTCGTTCAAATCGAACAAGAATGTTCCGGATAATTTTTTTTCAAAAAAAGGGATAATATCATCTTGATAATATTCAAAAAAGGGAGAAGAACCATACGCCGATACGATAGCATTCCAATGCATGTGTTGCCAATTATCATGGTCGGAAATACGAATATCCCGAGTAAGACATTTCACTTTATCGGGCTTGATTACCGGAATCGAAAGTGAAATCAATCCGTTTGCACTGATTATATTGCAACGGTTACGATAAGTTTGCTTTACATAATTACAGCATTTCTCCACAATTATATGATCTCGGTTACACAATGTTTTATAATAAGAAACCGGAGCTAAATAAGCTGTAGAAAGACAAGCTGAAGTCATAATCAAAGAAATTTAAAAACACGGTCGAGACGAAAGCCTTTATAAAAAGGCTTACCGGAATCGAAGGAGAACCAAACGCAACTACCTTTACCGACCAGATGAGAATGGGGAAGAGCACCAAAACTTCGCGAATCCGTTCCCATCTCACGATTATCTGCTAATACCCAATAGTAAGGCTGAGAAAAACGATATGAAACAATTTCCGTTTCTCCTTCATAAATTCTTCCGTCACGCACTTGTACTTCTCTCCCTTCATATATACTCATCAACTGAGCTATAAAAGAAGCATTCTCGGCATTCACCGATGTAGCTTCTCCAAATGAAGGAAGCACAATCTGAAAATTATTGCGATCAAGATTAACTCCTTGCAAAAGATCAGGAGAAGCCAATAGGCTCTTGACTCTAAAATAGTCGTAACGAGACAAAAAATAGAGACTTTTTTTCCCAATCTTCGTTGAAACAGGATTGATATTCAACTTTAAAAACAAAGAATCTATCACCGACTTTACCGAATCGGCGCAGAAATAAGCATCAATTGCACGGAGTGGTTGAGCGACAATATCTCCATTAATACGTAAAACTCCTCTTTGCAAACTTACCGTATCTCCGGGAAAGCCGATGCAACGGGCGACTGTAATTTTTTTTCGATCTACCGGAATATCTCTTTCTAAAGAAGGAATATTAAAAACGACAATATCATTACGATCAGGGAATTTTCTGAAAAGATATATTTCCGGAATTCCTAAAGAAAAATATGAACGGATTTTCAATCCGGGAATCGTATCATGATAAAACGGTAATGAAAAAGGTGTTTGAGGCATACGCATACCATAACAACTTTTCCAAACCCAGAGATGGTCACCTTCTAACAGAGTATTTTCCATCTGATTAGCCGGAATACGAAATGATTCAGCACAGAAAGACCGTAAAAGCCATACCGACAATATAATTCCGACAATCAGCTTCCACGGAAATTTTCTCTTCTGTACATCTTCACTCTTCATGAACGGTTAATCCTTTGTCACGCATTTAAAGAAGCGCCCGAAACGAATACGACCGTCAAACCAACCTCTGTCTTTATCGATAGACAACCAGACAAATAACGGCTTGCCAACTATATGATCCTCAGGTACAAATCCCCAACTACGACTGTCCGCCGAATTATCACGGTTATCACCGAGCATCATGTAATAATTCATCTTAAATTGATACGTATCGGTCTCTTTCCCATTTATATAAATCTTTCCATCTTCCCTTACCTGCAAGTCGTTTCCCTCATAATTACGAATCACCCGTTCATAAATAGGCAGATTGTCTTGTGTAAGCTTCAACACAGCACCCCGTTCGGGAATCCAAACCGGCCCATAATCGGCACGAGTCCATTTCTTATAATATCCTAAAGGGTAAGTATCTCCACCGAAATCTCCCGGTTCGGGAACTATTTTTGTTATAAACTTATAGTTTTTCAACTTATTTAAAGCTTCTTGAGTAAGGGGGAGACGATAAACCGGATTGAATCCCATATCGGCATTTCTCGGGAAACCCAAATATTCAAGAACATTATCATAACCACGATCTCCGCTAACGAGGAAACGATCGTCTTCACTGACATTCAATTCTCTGAAATTAGCTTCCCCCAGCCGAATATCCGGACTACTGGTCATTACGTAATAGTTAAGCTGCATTTCTTTAGGGTTTTTCAACGGTTTCCCATCAATATATACCTGATTATTGCGAACTTCAAAATTATCTCCGGGCATTCCTATACAGCGTTTTACATAATTTTCCCGACGATCTACCGGACGATAAACGATATCACCGAAAACTGCCTTATTATTGTTTACTGTTTCCCAACCTTCATTATAACAAAGCGTATAATAATCGGGATTCTGAACCTTTAATGCCACCGTATCGCCCGCCGGAAAATTAAATACGACAATGTCGTTACGTTCTACCTGTCCCAAACCTTTCAGACGATGGTAAGGCCACTGCGGCCACTCTATATAGGACTTTGTGTTAATAATAGGCATCGTATGTTGTGCCAACGGAAAGGACAAAGGCGTGTTCGGAACACGAGGTCCGAAACTTAACTTACTGACAAACAAATAATCCCCGACCAAGAGGGTCTTTTCGAGAGAAGAAGACGGGATTTTATAATTTTGGAAAAAGAACGTATTGATCAGATAAACGGCAACCAAAGCATACAAAATGGCATCGACCCACTCCATCGTTTTACGAGTAGCTTTATTTTTCGACTTCTTCCAAAACGTCCAAGGAATAAATCGAGTAATATATATATCGAACAAGACCAACAGTCCCGGCAAAATATAATAATTATCAAGCCATATCGCAAAAGCTATATAAGCAATACATGCTATTGAAAAACGTATCCACCGACTTTTGCGTACACCAGACAAGCGACCTTTTTTCGGGGCTTCTTTTTCCGGAGATATGATTGTTTTTTCTTCTTCCATTATAATCGAGTGTTAATATTGTTTTTAAAACTTAAGCATGTCTTGCATCGTCAAAAAGCCTTTCTTGCCACAAGTAAATTCTGCGGCAACAACTGCACCCAAAGCAAACCCCATGCGGCTTTTGGCATCGTGAGTAATGCTGATCGTATCTACGTCCGATTCGTAAATAACCGTATGTATCCCCGGAACTTCACCTTCTCTTATTGAACAAATTTCTATCTCATCCTTTGCAGCTTCTTTTCCTTCAACCCATCTACTTTTCCGTTCTATATTATCGATCAGACCTTCTGCCAAAGTAATTGCCGTACCGCTGGGAGCATCTAATTTATGGACATGATGTGTTTCTACCATTCTCACATTATAAGCCGGAAAATCATTCATGATCTTTGCCAGATATTTATTGAGGGCGAAAAAAATATTTACTCCCAAACTAAAATTCGAAGCATAAAAAAAAGTCTGACCGTTTTTACAGGCTGCTTTTATTTCTGGCAGATGTTCGAGCCACCCCGTCGTACCCGAAACAACCGGAACTCCGGCAGCAAAAGCCCTGCGATAATTATCCATTGCCACAGCCGGCATAGAAAACTCTATGGCTACGTCAGCACTCTTGAATGCATCGGACGCAAAATCCTCCTGATTATTCACATCAATGACAGACACGATCTCATGTCCTCGCTGAAGGGCTATTTGCTCAATAGCATGTCCCATTTTTCCGTAACCTATTAACGCTATTTTCATCTGTTGTCTTTCTGTTTTAAAACATCTCACAAATCATCCGGCTTTTGCCGAATATTCTTTAATTTGCAAATATAATAAATTCAATCTGAAATTTCGATCTCAAAGATTTTTTCCGAAAATTCACAACATCCGGATAATCCTTTGACCGTCAAAATTATGATTCAATGGAAAAGTTGTTATATTATGTGTGGGAACATCGCCTTTTCGATAGTCAGAACTTGTTTACGACAAAAGGCGAAAAGATAGAAATTATCGATCCGGGACACCGAAATTCAGACTCCGGTCCTGACTTTTTCAATGCCAAAATCCGCATAGGAGAAAAGTTATGGGCAGGAAACGTCGAAATACATAAAAACGCCTCCGACTGGAAACATCATAATCATGACCATGATAAATCTTATGACTCGGTAATACTGCATGTCATAGAAAACGACGATACGGAAATAGTACGTTCTACCGGAGAAATTATACCCCAATTCATAATACGATATCCGGATATAATTAAAGACAATTATGAATTATTAATCCGTCAGGATAGTTTTCTTCCCTGTGGAGATCGCCTGCATGAATTACCACCCCTCTTTTTGACAGACTGGATAACATCTTTGGCGATGGAACGTCTTCAGGAAAAAGCCCGACGAATATGCAACTGGTTAGAATCTTATAGAGGAAATTGGGAAGAAGTATGTTATATTACTTTATCCCGAAGTCTGGGTTTCGGTACCAATAGCGATGCCTTCGAACGGCTTGCCCGCAGTTTACCCCTACTGTTTATGCAAAAACATGCCGATTCTCTGTTCCAAGTCGAAGCTTTTCTTTTCGGACAAGCCGGATTACTTGACCCGGAATATTTTCCGAATGACGCTTACTACCAAAGAATGGTAAACGAATATGCATTTCTCAAGAATAAATTCGGTCTTTCTCCTTTAAATCCGGAATGCTGGAAATTCGCCCGACTTCGTCCGGTAAATTTTCCTCATCAGCGGATCGCTTTACTGGCACAGCTTATTCATCAAGGATTTTCCTTGTTTACACAAATTCGTGAAACGAATGATGAAAAATCTTTCCGACGACTGTTCGAGCTCTACCTAAACGGATATTGGGATACTCATTACTCTTTCGGACAGCCGTCTCCACAACGACCTAAAGCTTTGGGAAAAAATGCGGTAGATATTTTATTGATCAATACGGTAGCCCCGTTATTATATGCTTATGGAATAAAAACCGGAAACGAGGTTTATAACGACCGGGCCATGAATCTGCTGGAAAATATAAAAGCCGAACAGAACAGAATAATCCGGTATTTTTCCCAAGCAGGAATCAAAACCGATAATGCACTTGACAGTCAAGCTCTGATACAGTTACATACGGCTTATTGTGTACCTAAAAAATGCCTGTATTGCCGGATAGGGCACAAATTATTATCAAGCCCGATAAATCGTAAATAGAATATAACAAATCTCATTTCAGAGACTATTTAAGAATCGTTTAAATTTTCGTAAACCTTTTCTTGTTTTAATATGTTATTTCTAAGGAATACCCCAAACCGGAATTTCTTCAGAGACAGCACATTCTCAAACAGCATAAATTATATTTTTGTATGAAAACAATTAAAGGTACGATCACAGAACAAAATTTATTGAAAGCATTCGCCGGTGAATCTCAGGCAAGAAATCGCTATTCTATTTTTGCAGAGGTGGCTAAAAAAGAGGGTTATGAACAAATTTCCGGAATTTTTCTTGAAACTGCAGATCAAGAAAAGGCTCATGCAAAACGTTTTTTCGATTATCTTGAAGGTGGTATGGTAATGATTACTGCCGACTATCCTACCGGACCTGTCGGCAATACAGCCCAAAACTTACTGGAAGCAGCAGAAGGGGAAAAACTCGAATGGTCTTCTCTATATGCCGATTTCTCAGGAATAGCTGCCGATGAAGGTTTTAAGGATATTGCCGCAGCGTTTAAGATGATCGCTAAAGTGGAAGAGTTTCATGAATGGCGTTATCGCAAATTACTCGCTCGGATAGAAGATAAAATGGTATTCAAACGCGAAGAGCCCATTAAATGGCAATGTCGTAACTGCGGCTTCGTTCACGAAGGAAAAACTCCTCCCGAAAAATGTCCGGCATGCCTGCATCCAAAAGATTTTTTCGAACCTAAACGAGATAATTATTAATGGTGTATTTACGGAGCTCTACGGTTGTCTGAAATTTCGGACAACCGTATTTTTTTGACTATAAATATATTATTATCGTTCTTATTGCATAATAATTTATTTTTCTTATTTTTGTAAAATTAAGAATCCATAATGCAATCTCTATACATGAAAAACTATTCGATATTATATTTTCTAACGGTTATATTCTTTGCATGTAATAGTAAATCCGGTTCTCACAAAAGCACCGAACCCTCCGACTCTGCCCAAATTATCAAAATACAGAATACGATCGATACCACCATTAATGGAGTAACTTTTAATGTTTCTTCCGTAAAACCGGCAGACTCTTTACTAAAGACATATCCGGTAAAAGGTATGATGGAGTTGAAAATAGAGAAAAAAATATCTTTTTTACCGGATGAACATAAAAATGAACGACTCATATATACTCGAAACAATGGATTTATAGAAACTTTACAATATTGCTATGACGAACACAGACCGCTGAAACTGAGTCCGGACCATATCTGGACATTGATCTGTCAGGCGACATCGATACACATAAACCAATATTATGATTCTCTTAAAAATATCATCTTTATAGATGAAAAGAAAGAAGAACTTATCATTCGAAACGACAGCCTCGAAAAAAATGCAAAATATTGGGGAACATTGATAAAGAATTTTTGCAATGAAACCAAGAATTATACCCGTAACGACCTTTATGATTTCTTTGTTCCGAACTTTTCGACCACAACCCCAGTTCAGACAACCGTTTACCAAATAACCCTTCTGGAAAGTTACAAAAAGAAATTCTCTTATGTAGGAGAAACCGGATGCGGTATTCCGAAAATAACGATTACGGGAACTCGAAAAGATTGGGTATGGATATTCGACCATCTATCTGATCTGGACAAACTCGGATTAACATGGTGGGGAGAGGAACTTAGACCTATAATAAAAGAGTTTATCAACGTTTTCGATGACAAAATCAATGTTCCATTCTGGAATTCCATATATAAAGATGCCGCAGAATACGGAGCATTCTATATATCGGGTTGGATTATCAAGTTTTTTCCATATTTGCCGACAACAGGAGAGGATTTTTTAGGATATACTTCCGAAGGAAGCGCCAAATACGAGTTGGTATATCGCCTGAATCCCTATTTGCATGGAAACGATTACAAATTATCTACATTAGGAACAGAGAGTTTTCCCTCCGGTTTATCGCAAATAGACATTGAATGGATAAATTATTTTAAACGAACATTAACACAGATGGAAGCTTATTCCGGATTTTTCGGGGTGAAACAGTCACAAGATAAAACGCTCGAACCGTTTATTTCCTGGCTCGTATGCAAAAAAGATACTTCAAAAGTAAAAATGGATGTATCCGACGTATTATCTCTATCCCCTAAACATCACAACGATCCGCAATTATGGTCTCCCAGAATATGCAATGAATACACCGATTCGGCTATATATGACATTAAAAGATTCAAATCGCAGCAAACAAGTCTTTTATTTATACGCAACGAATTGAACCGGAATAAAGAAAAATACCAACAACTGAATAATATCGATTTTTCCGGAGATACATTGCGTTTCGTCATAACTTGTGACGGTTCGGTAGCTCAAATAAAACTGAAAGGCCGCAATACGGAAAATAAGAAACTCATCGACTTTTTCGAAAGGGAGTTGACGACTTTACCTGAATCATGGATGCCCGCTCTCGCTCATCCCGATAAGGTCCTCGATTATTTCGATTTTTCAGAAGAAGAACTGAAATTGAAAGTAAAAGCCAATAGCGAATTGGAGATCATATTTTAGACAATCTCCTAAACAAGTTTAAACAGAAACAGGATCATATACAAACTCTACTGTACGGTCTTGCCGCAATGAAGCAGGCACGTCGATAAGTCGTTGATTGCGACTTCCCCGAAAAAATAAAGAGGTATCTTTCTGCGTTTCTACAAATCTGCCGTCAACCAATACATCTATATATGGCAATAAGAGGGACAAACGGAAAGAAGCAACGATCTCCTCATATAAATATCCGGTATAGCACCATATATTTTTAGAGGTTTCTTCTTTTATACGACGTGCTAATTCGGTAAAAGCTTCCGGCTGAAAGAACGGGTCACCGCCGCTAAAAGTCACATTGTCGAAATCATTGCTTTTTATTACGGAGAGAATTTCATTCAGCGACATTTTTTTTCCGTTACAAATATCCCATGACTGAGGATTATGGCAACCCGGACAACGATGCGGACAACCGGCCGAATAGACCGAAGTACGCAACCCCGGCCCATCGACAGTCGTACCTTCGACAATATCCAATATATATATATAATCAATCATGAACGACACGATCATTAAGTTCAGACAACTTTGCGTGATTCCAACGGTCTGTCGTTCCCACCAGATAACCCGTAATCCGCTGAAGCCGGTCTATCTCTTTACTACCGCAATGAGGACAGGTATCGAGTCCGGCAGAGGCGTCTTCATAGCCGCATTGCATACAGCGGTTACGATTATGGTTTACCGATCCGTAACCGATATTATATTTATCCATCATATCGACAACAGCCATAATCGCCTCAGGATTATGTGTAGCATCTCCATCTATTTCGACATAAAATATATGTCCGCCACGAGTCAAGTCATGGTAAGGAGCTTCTATTTCGGCTTTATGTCTTGCACTACATTTATAATACACCGGAACATGATTCGAGTTGGTATAATAATCTCGGTCTGTAACTCCCGGAATAACACCGAATGTTTGACGGTCTTTTGCCGTAAATTTTCCGGACAATCCTTCAGCCGGTGTAGCCAATACACTGTAATTATGCTGATATTGATCACAAAAACGATTTACCTGATCACGCATATAGGTAACAATACGCAATCCCAATTCTTGAGCAGAAGCATCTTCTCCGTGATGTTTACCGACAAGAGCAACCAGACATTCCGCCAATCCGATAAAACCTATACCCAAAGTTCCTTGATTAATAACCGATGCTATCGTATCATTCGGCTTTAGTTTCTCACATCCATTCCACAAAGCAGACATCAGCAAAGGGAACTGTTTGGCATAGGCCGTCTTCTGAAACTCGAACCGCTCATGAAGTTGCAGTGCGGTAATCTCGAGCACTTCATCCAGTTTAGCAAAAAAACGAGCAATCCGTTCGCTTTTATCTCGAATATTCATACATTCGATCGCCAACCGAACGATATTGATTGTCGTAAAAGAAATATTTCCACGTCCTATCGATGTTTTTTCTCCGAAAC
The DNA here is from genome assembly GCA_900545915.1 of uncultured Porphyromonadaceae bacterium. Classification (GTDB taxonomy): domain Bacteria; phylum Bacteroidota; class Bacteroidia; order Bacteroidales; family Coprobacteraceae; genus Coprobacter. Next base: position 15,052 of record URAV01000033.1, on the reverse strand, counting down.
GATTCTCAAAAACACGGGTACGACAACCCATTGTCGCCACTTCATATTTATAACGCTCCGGATCATCGATACGCCATTCCTCATGGTTATTGAAAGTTGCATCCAGATTCAAGAAATTAGGAAAAAAGCGACGGGCACTTACCTTACATGCCAATTTATAAAGGTCATAATTACGGTCTTCCGGCAAGTAACTTACTCCACGTTTTTTCTTCCATATCTGTATAGGAAAAATAGCTGTCGCACCATTACCTACACCCTCATACGTAGATCCCAGCAATTCACGAATGATGCAACGTCCTTCGGCCGAAGTATCAGTTCCGTAATTAATAGAGCTGAACACCACTTGATTGCCTCCCCGAGAATGAATCGTATTCATGTTATGAATAAAAGCCTCCATAGATTGATGCACCCGACTTACCGTACGGTTGATTGCATGCTGCACGACACGTGCATCCCCTGTAAGACCATCAAGAGAACGGATAATATAGTCATCCAAATCTACTTGATAAAGATGAGAATAATCAGTACCGTTCATATCGGAAATTACTTTTATTTCTTCGATAAAACTGTTTCTTACGAACGGAGCTAAATAGAAGTCAAAAGCCGGAATCGCCTGTCCGCCATGCATCTCGTTTTGAGCCGTCTCCAAAGAAATACACCCCAAAATACTTGCCGTCTCTATTCGTTTTGCCGGCCTGGATTCTCCATGTCCTGCGAAAAATCCATTCTTTAAAATCTTATCCAACGGATGTTGTACGCACGTGAGGCTTTTAGTAGGATAATAATCTTTGTCATGTATATGGATATATGAATCTCTTACTGCTGTTTTGACTCTTTCACTTAATAAATAGTCATCTACAAAAGGTTTTGTAGTCTCACTTGCGAATTTCATCATCATACCTGCCGGAGTATCGGCATTCATATTAGCATTTTCGCGAGTTATATCGTTCGATTTAGTCTCTATAATTTCAAGAAAAATATCGCGGGTTTTCGCTTTGCGGGCAATACTTCTTTGATTACGATAGGCAATATAACGCTGAGCTACATCTTTACGGCTACTTTTCATCAATTCCACTTCGACACAATCCTGTATCGCTTCCACACTCATTTGTTCGCTTCCCCGACATACGATACGATCGGTGATCTGACGGATCAAACTCATATCTTCACCTTTATCGGTATGCAACATTGCCTTACGAATAGCTGCAATAATCTTTTCTTCATTGAAACCCACGATACGTCCATCGCGTTTTACTACTGTCTGGATCATTTTTTTGAGACTAAAATTTATTTTTTATACCGTTTTTATTATCTCCGAATAACGATGTAAAGGTAAAAAATTTATTTCTTATATAACAATATAATTTCTATTTTTGAAAACTTTTTATATCAATAAAATTTTTATACAACTAATTATCAGACTTTTAATTTTTAAAATTAGAAACTTTTTAAAATAATATCAATACGAAATTTTTCAAAATTAAGAATTTTGTATATCTGTAAAACAAAAAAGTTACCGAAAAAAAATATTACGGTAACTTTCTCAAAGTTTATGATAACAGACTAAGAGCCTGTCTAAATTTTCCAATAAAAAAATATCTGATTAAATTTTATTTTTCTTCGGATAATCTATCGTATAATGCAGACCTCTGCTCTCTTTACGTGCCATAGCCTGCTTGATGATCAAATACCCTACATTAATGATATTACGCAATTCGCATATTTCCCGAGTCACGACCGAACGCTGAAAAAGATCTTCTGTCTCACGATAAAGAATCTCTAACCTGTCCAACGCTCTTTTCAGGCGCAGATTGGAACGTACTATACCGACATAAGCCGACATAAGTTGTTCTACTTCCCGCACACTTTGCGTTATCAATACCATCTCTTCGGGTAATGATGTGCCCTCATCGTTCCAATCGGGAATATTTTCTTGTATCTTTATATCGGGCAATACTTTCACCGCATGTTTTGCCGCAGCATCCGCATAAACTACCGCTTCTATCAACGAATTGGAAGCCAATCGATTCGCACCGTGTAAACCGGTACAGGAGCATTCGCCGACGGCATACAAATTTTTTATAGACGTACGGGCATCCAAATCTACCTTAATACCTCCGCATAAATAATGTGCGGCCGGAGCTACGGGGATATAATCTTTTGTTATATCGATTCCGAGACTCATACATTTCTGATAGATATTAGGAAAATGTTTTTTGGTCTCTTCCGGGTCTTTATGGGTCACATCAAGATATACACATTCATCTCCGCGAGTTTTCATTTCGTTATCGATGGCACGAGCTACAATATCACGAGGAGCTAACGATCGACGGTCATCGTATTTCTGCATAAACTCTTTTCCATCTTTAGTTTTCAATACAGCTCCATAACCGCGCATCGCCTCGGTAATCAAGAAACTGGGACGCTCTCCCGGATTATATAATGCAGTAGGATGAAATTGGATAAATTCCATATCTTTTACATCGCCTTTTGCACGATATACCATGGCGATACCGTCTCCCGTAGCAACAGGCGGATTTGTAGTAGTCCGATAAACATTTCCTACACCCCCCGTAGCAATCAGGGTAGTTTTCGAAAGAAACGTATGGATATGGTTTGTATTTTGATCCAGTACATAAGCACCGTAACACTCTATATTACCGGAATGACGGGTTACATTTACTCCCAGATGGTGTTGTGTTATAATTTCGATCGCAAAATGATTTTCAAAAACTTTAATTTTCGGATGATTTTTTAAAGCTCTGATCAAACTATCCTGAATTTCAGCTCCGGTATTGTCCTGATGATGCAAAATGCGGAATTCGGAATGTCCTCCTTCTTTATGAAGATCGAACTTTCCATTCTCGTCTTTATCAAAACTTACTCCCCAATCGATCAACTCTTTAATTTGACCGGGAGCTTCCCGCACCACTTTTTCGACAGCAGCCCGATCGCTGATCCAATCTCCCGCAATCATCGTATCTTCAATGTGCTTCTCAAAATTATCGACCAGCGTATTGGTTACAGATGCGATTCCTCCCTGCGCATAAAACGTATTTGCCTCTTCAAGGCCTGTCTTGCAAATCACAGCTACACGACCTTTTTCAGCTACTTTCAAGGCAAAACTCATCCCTGCTATACCCGAGCCTATTACCAAAAAATCAAATTTATGTGTCATATTTTTCTTTTTTTCGATACGATTGCCGAGCGTATCCGAACTTTTCTAAACACAAAGGTAAAAATAAAGTAGCAATGTTGTATCTTCGTAAAAAATCTATTTTTATGCAACGTACATTCAAATCAAAAATAGGGATTCTCACCCATATATTACTGCTGATAACGATCATTCTTCTTTTTTACAGCATGTGGATAAAATCGATCGTTTTTTTAGTCATCATGCTCATTATAAACGTATTGTTCGTTCCTTCTTTTATACATACGGAATATATATTCAATAACAATATGTTATATATCAAATCGGGATATTTACCTGTAATAAAAATCAAGTTAGATACTATATCGGAAATTATTTCTTACCCGAAGAAAACTTCATTATTTTCTACGAATCCTATAAAAAGGTACGCTTTATCAAGCGACCAGATTATACTATACTGCAAAGATAATCGGAGAATAGCCATTTCCCCTTATGATAAAGAAGGGTTTATTCGTGAAACAATCAAACGCAATCCCGATATAAAAATCTCTGAATAAAATTGATAGAAACAAAAAAGATCTGCTTAAGCGAGACTATTTAAGCAGATCTTTTTTCATATCATATTTTTCTATCTATCATTTGATTTCTAAACCAAGTTTTTCCAACTGCTTATCATCGGATGTTCCGCCATAAAGAATTTCATATTTTCCCGGTCGTACTTCCATTTTCTCAGTCACCGGATTAAAAAACTCGAAAGAAGAAGCCGGCAAATCTATTTTTACAGGTACGGTTTGCCCCGCTTTTACCGAAACACGTTTATATCCTCTTAATGATTTAGAAGGACCTTCGGGATCTTGCAAATTGCGTATATATACTTGAACTACTTCATCCCCGTCTCGCAGACCCGTATTTTTCAAATTTAGACTCAAAAATACCGAATCATTTACGTTCATAGACTTTTTATTCAATTTAGCTTTCGAATAACTGAAACCAGTATAACTCAATCCATGTCCAAAAGGATATAAGGGTTTTCCTTTAAAATAACGATAAGTACGCCCTTGACCTTCGGACATATTATAATTTTCAAAATCAGGAAGATCATCGGAAGATGCATAAAAAGTCAACGGCAAACGCCCGGCAGGATTGTAATCTCCGAAAAGCACATCGGCAACCGCTGTACCTCCCTCCTGTCCCGGATACCAAGCCTGAAGAATAGCATCCATATTTTTATCTTCCCAAGATAAAGCCATAGTACTTCCCGAACACAATACAAAAATTACAGGCTTTCCTGTTTCTTTCAAAGCTTTCATCATATTTTTCTGTACTTGAGGAAGATCTATATTCGTACGGTCACCATTTCTGAATCCGGGATATTTCACTCCCATTTCTTCTCCTTCGAGAGAAGAAGATATACCTCCTACAAAAATAATAGCATCTGCATCTTTCACTTTTTCAGCGACAGCTTTATAATCGATTTGACGGCTCAACCCTACATCGAATTTAAGTGCTCCTTTTCCTCCTCCCTGATAGTATTCGATAAGAATATCATATTTCTTTCCTTTTTCGACATTCATCCGATAATCTTTTCTGGAAGCAGGTCCGTTTTTCCAATCCGAAATAATTTCTTTTCCGTCGACATAAACACGGCAACCGTCATCTGCCGATATAGTAAAGACAACCTCTTCGGTTCGTTCAGGAACAAATACAGACTCGAAACGGGCTGAGAAATCTTTTAAATTCACTTCGGGCATAAAGACTGTTTCTCCTCCCGTATCGAAATTAAATGGTTCGCTCACTTGACCAGTTGCCACAACATCTCCCGACAAATCACGGTTATTCCAGAAAGTCGCTTTAAAACCTTTTTTACCATCATATCGGCACTGATCGAAATAACTGAGAAAAACTTCGGTGTCTACATAATCGCATCCCTTTTCATAAATTACGCTTCCTTCAGGTAACTTAGCTTTAATTCCTTCCAATATAGTAACCGATCTGTCGGGCGTTCCGTTATAATTTGCCCAAAGCATTACCGAATCATTGGCATTCGGCCCCATTACCGCTACTTTCTTTATATTTTTACTCAGAGGCAACGTATTATTTTTATTACTCAGCAATACCATACTTTTGCGTGCCATTTCCAAAGCCTTTGCTTTATGTTTATCACAACAAACTACCGAATAAGGAATAGAAGACCAAGATACCAAAGAGTCGTCATCGAACATTCCCAATTCGAAACGGGCACGAAGCAAACGGAAAACAGATTCATTGATCTTAGTTTCGGTAATCAATCCTTTTTCCAGAGCTTCATCCAAAGCCCAATAAGAACCTCCACATTCTAAATCTGTTCCGGATATAACCGCATCTGCCGATGCTTCTGCCGCAGACGCATGAGTTTCATGTCTGCCTTTGGTATAAAAATCGGCAATAGCTCCACAATCGGAAACGACAACATCATCGAATCCCCATTCATCTTTCAATATATTTATCAACAGGGTCTTATTAGAACAGCAAGGTTCTCCTTCAAAACGGTTATAAGCACACATCACCTCTTTTACCTTTCCTTCGGTAACAAGAGCCTTAAAAGCCGGAAGATATGTTTCTCTTAAATCGCGTGGAGATATATTTTCGGCATTGTAACTATGCCTATTCCATTCAGGTCCGCTATGAACAGCATAGTGCTTCGCACAAGCATGAGCTTTATCATATTTTTGAGTGCCGTCCCCTTGAAGACCTTTTACAACGGCAAGTCCCATTTTTGTCGTTAAGAAAGGATCTTCTCCATACGTTTCCATACCGCGTCCCCAACGAGGATCACGAAAAATATTGATATTCGGAGTCCAGAACGTAAGTCCTTTATAACCGTTATACATTCCTTTTCTCTGAAAATCATGGTATTTTGCCCTACCCTCATCCGAAACCATATCGAACATTTCATAAACCGCCATATCGTCAAAAGTCGCCGCCAAACCTATTGCCTGCGGAAAAACCGTCGCTTTTCCTGCACGTGCAATTCCATGTAAAGCTTCATTCCACCAATCATACGGACGAACACCTAAACGTTCTATACCTCCAGTGTTATTGTGCATTTGGGCAAACTTTTCTTTCAAAGTCATTCTGCTCAACAAATCCAAAGCTCTTTCATCCGGAGATAATTCCGGATTTTTATACGGAGGATTCTCAGCTTTAAAAGAAAAAGCCGAAAAAAACAGCAGTGTAAATAAAATTACTTTTTTCGATTTCATGTGTGTGTTATTGTTTTATGTAACTAAAAATTTATAGATTATAACCAACCCGATTTTTTATACCAGTTTACAGTTTCATAAACACCTTTTTCCAAAGGAAAATCAGGTTCAAATCCAAGTTCCTTTTGTAAAGGAGTTATATCACAAATCCAGTTACGCTGCTTCATAATATTATACTTATCTCTATTAAGCGTACTGGCAGAACCTGTCAGAGATGCAAAAAACTCGGCACAATAAGAAACAATTTTTAGGAAGACAAGAGGCAAACGGATAGGTATGACAAACCGCTTTCCCATAGCTGAAGCTATACATTTGCGAAATTGGGTAGAAGTATAAGCTTCTCCGTCAGAAATAAAATATCCTCGTTGTTTAACACCTTTATCTATAGCCAGAAAAATAGTCTTTACCAAATCTCGAACATAAATAAAAGTTATCAATTGCTTTTTATATCCGACAGAAAAGTCAAATCCGAATTTGATAGTTTTCATCATCAAATAATAATCTTTTTCACGAGGACCATATACTCCGGTAGGACGCATTATCACATAAGGAAAATTCGATAAGGAATAGAGATGTCGTTCTGCTTTAAGTTTACTTTTCCCATAACGGGTATTGGGATGTGGAATATCACTCTGCCGTATAGGAGTAAAACCTGTTTCATCACCTATTCCCCATGCTCCCAGACTACTCATCATGATAAATTGTTCAGGTACGGTTTCGGTTTCGATCAGAGCTTCGGTGAAATTTTTTACAAAACCGTAATTGATTAGATCAAAGTTTTCTGGATTTTTACATTTTGTCACTCCTAAATTATGAACAATATAATCCCACGCACCGAACTTTTCTTTTTGTTCTGAAAGTTGCTTTTTTAATAGCTCCTTATCATTAAACTTAAGATCTATAAATTTTATATTTTCGTCTTTCAAATATTCTCTATTGGTAGAGGTACGAATACCAGCCCAAGTCTCATAACCTCGCCTCAAAGCTTCTTCTACTATAAAACCTCCTATAAAACCTCCTGCACCTGTAACCAATATTTTTTTGAGCATAAATATTTTCATTTTATATGTGATAAAAGTAATAATAAAAGAAGAATTAACAAAAAATCATATCTTATTATTGCATTTTATTCTCTTGAAGAGCTTTAATAGAGAGATTATTACAATCTTTAAAACATTTTGTTGACAATCTTTTCCTATATTTGCAACGCATATAGAGCTTATAGCCTCTTCATCAAATAAAATCTATGAAGCAATACAAATTACTGAACAACGTTTTTGGTTGGGTCGTGTTTGTCATATCGGCCGTAACTTACATTTTAACGCTGGAACCGACAGCCAGTTTTTGGGATTGCGGAGAATTCATTTCTTCCGCATATAAACTCGAGGTAGGACATCCGCCCGGAAATCCTATTTTCATGTTAACGGGAAGATTTTTCGCAAATTTTGCCTCTGATCCTACTCAGGTAGCCTACATGATAAATCTGATGTCGGGACTGCTTAGTGCAGGTACTATATTATTATTATTTTGGACTATAACTCACCTTGCCCGAAAAATAGTAGTAAAAGAAGGGGAAGAAATGAGTATGGGACAAATGATCGCTATTTTAGGAAGCGGACTTGTAGGTTCTTTAGCCTATGCCTTTAGCGATACTTTCTGGTTCTCGGCAGTAGAGGGTGAGGTTTATGCTTATTCTTCTTTTTGTACGGCTCTCGTATTTTGGCTCATCTTGAAATGGGAAACTGTAGCCGATGAACCTCATTCTTACCGGTATATAGTACTTATAGCTTATCTTATAGGTATATCTATTGCCGTACACCTTCTTAACTTATTATGTATTCCGGCCATCGTATTGGTATATTATTATAGAAAATTCAAAAATCCGAATGCAAAAGGCTCTCTTATAGCCATTATCATTTCATTCGCTATAATCGTAATTTTATTATATGGATTGATTCCGGGATTCGTAAAAGTTGCCGGATGGGCAGAACTTCTATTCGTAAACGTATTCGGTGCACCCTTCAATACCGGTGTCATTATTTATTTCTTCCTCGTAATAGGATGTATTTCTTGGGCTATTTACGAAACATACAGCCAAAAAAACAAGTTCCGTTTACGGCTCTCTTTCTTAATAAGCGTCATTATGGTAGGTATCCCTTTTATAGGAGATAAAATATGGGTAGGCATATTATTATCTATCATTTTAGCTTGTTATCTTTTCTTTAAAGAAAAACTACCGGTTCGTGCCCTAAATACTATTTTGGTATCTATTATGGTCATTTTCATAGGTTATTCTTCTTATGCTCTGATAGTGATTCGTTCTTCCGCAAATACTCCTATGGATCAAAATTCTCCTGAAGATGTATTCAAATTGGCAAGTTATCTGAATCGTGAGCAGTATGGAGATCGCCCTCTTCTGTTCGGAAATACATTCGTATCGGATGTAGCACGCGACAGTAACGGAGCACCTATGTCCAAAGAAGGTCCGGCAATATGGAGAAGAAACATAAAAACCGATAAAAACGAAAAAGACAAATATGTAATCATCGACCATAAACGGGATTATATATATACTCCGGAACTGGATATGTTTTTTCCTCGTATGTACAGCAGTAGTCCTCAACATATAGAAGCCTATAAAGAATGGACTAATTTCAAAGGAAAACCTGTTAAAGTAAAAAATTATCAAGGAGAGACCCATACCGTCTATAAACCTACTTTCGGAGAGAATTTAAAATTCTTCCTCGATTATCAATTGAATTTCATGTATTGGCGTTATTTCATGTGGAATTTTGCAGGACGCCAAAATGATTTGCAAGGAAACGGGGAAGTAAGTAAAGGTAATTGGATCAGCGGTTTTAATTTTATAGATAAACACCTGGCCGGGGATCAGACTAATCTTCCTTCTGAACTGGCAAACAATAAAGGACGCAATGTATTTTACATGATGCCACTCATACTGGGTCTTATAGGATTATTCTTTCAAGCATATTCGGGAAAAAAAGGTATAGAAGGATTTTGGGTAACATTCTTCTTATTTTTCATGACCGGTATAGCTATCGTCATTTATTTGAATCAAACTCCTTACCAACCGCGTGAAAGAGATTATGCTTATGCCGGTTCTTTTTATGCATTTGCGATTTGGATAGGTTTAGGCGTAGCGGCAATAAGTAAAGGACTCGAAAGGTATCTTTCTCCGAAAGTAGCATCTTCCATAGCCACTGTACTTTGTCTTATAGTACCTATACAAATGGTAAGCCAAACATGGGACGACCACGATCGTTCGGGGCGTTATACTTGTAGAGATTTCGGTAAAAACTATCTCTCTTGTATAGAAAAAGACGGAATTATTTTTACTAATGGAGACAACGACACCTTCCCTTTATGGTACGTACAAGAAACAGAAGGTTATCGTACCGACGTACGTGTATGTAATTTAAGTTACTTGCAAACCGATTGGTATATAGATCAGATGAAGAGTCAGGCTTATGAATCAACTCCTCTTCCTATATCCATGAAAGAATATCAATACGGTAACGGAAAACGCGAATATGCTTACTTATATAACGTTACACAACAACCCATGTCGGTAAGCGATGCAATGAACTTCTTCTTGTCCGATGAAGAATGGACCAAGAAAATACCCGAAGCACAAGGTACTTTCAACTATTTCCCCACCAATGCTTTTTATATACCTGTAGATTCTGCATCTGTATTGAAATCGGGAACTGTAACTCCTGAACTGAAAGACAGTATCGTTAAAAGAATGGACTTGTCATACGCGAACAAAAATTCCATGACATTAAACGAAATAGCTATTTTGGATATGATCAATACAAATGCGAAAGACGGCTGGAAGCGTCCTATATATTATGCAGTGACTGTAGGACCGGAAATGTATATGAATCTCAAACCTCATTTCAGCCGTGTAGGATTGGCATATCGTATCTTACCCATCAAAAATCCGAATGGAGACAGTTCTATCGATACGGAAAAAATGTACGACAATATGATGAATAAATTCGTATGGGGAGGCATAGAGAATCCTAACGTTTATTTGGATGAAAATATAAGAAGAATGTGTTTTACCCTACGTATGATGTTTGTAGAACTCATCGGCCAGTTAATGGAAGAAGGTAAAACAGATAAAGCATTGAAAGCGTTGGATTACTGTATGGAAAAAATTCCGAGTACAGCAATTCCTCATGACTACATTTCTACTCAATTGGCTATGAATTATTATCAATTGGGACAAAAAGAAAAAGCGAAAAAACTATTGGAAGAGATAGCCGACAATTCTTTTGAATACCTCAAATGGTACACGACTCTCACTCCCAATCAATTGAGATCAATAGATAGAGATGTACAAATCAATCAATTTATTCTTATAAAAAATGTCATACCGATGTTTATTTCTCAAAATGATCAAGAATCGGCAATGAAATATGTCAATAAACTAAAAAGCATAGGTATAGATCCTACTGCCATGCTGCAACAACAATAAAAATATAAATATTAGATAAATAGGATATTCTCGTTATAAGAGAGAATATCCTATTTGTTTTAAAAAGTTTTGGTCATGTTGATAGAACAGCCGCCCTATTTATACAGAATGCTTTACCCGGAAACAATATGGCGTATTCCTGTTCCGGGAAAAGAGAAAAATATATATCTTACTTTCGATGATGGTCCTATTCCCGAAGTAACTCCTTGGGTACTCAATTTATTAGATCATTATCAAGTAAAAGCCACCTTTTTTTGCGTAGGAGAAAATGTTGCCCGAAATAAAGAATTATACGAAGAGATAAAATTGCGGGGACACTCTACGGGAAACCATACAATGAATCATATACAAGGTATAAAATATACTACCCAAAACTATGTGAGAAATGTAGAAGCAGCTAATCAACTCATAAAAAGTCAATTATTCAGACCGCCTCACGGCCACATGCGTTTTTCTCAACTTCTTACTCTACAAAAACTCGATTATCATATTATCATGTGGGATGTGGTAACTCGTGATTACAGTAAAAAGTTAAACGGAGAAGAAGTTTTTAATAATGTGAAGAAATTTACAAGAAACGGATCTATTATAGTTTTCCACGATTCTCTCAAATCTCAAAAAAATTTACGCTACGCTCTTCCCAAATCAATCGAATGGTTATTAGAAAAAGGATATAATTTTGAACGGATTTTCCCTTAAAAATAAAATCTTCGAACGAGCTTTCGCTTTAGGTTTTTCGGCTTGCGGCATAACTCCTGTAAAAGAAGTCGACGCAATTCATCGTTTACATTTCGACAAATGGCTGCAAAAGGGCAAAGAAGCCCAAATGCAATATATGAGAAATTATAAGGACAAAAGATTCGATCCTCGTTTATTGGTAGAAAACGCACGTTCTGTTCTCGTTGTAGCTTTGAATTATTATCCCTCTATACACATTCCTGAAAATCATCCTCAATTCGCATTATATTCTTACGGACAAGATTATCACATCATCCTAAAAGAAAAATTAAACGAACTGTTTTCCTACATAAACACATTGACTTCCATAGAGGGAAGAATATTCTGTGATACAGCTCCTGTTATGGAACGTTATTGGGCTCAACAGGCCGGTATAGGATTTATAGGAAAAAATACACAACTGATCATACCGGGAAAAGGGTCTTTTTTCTTTTTAGGAGAAATAATTTCTTCTCTCGAACTACCATGGGATACTCCCATGCAAAACAGATGCGGACATTGCAATTCGTGCATCGAACACTGTCCTACACAAGCATTGATTCCGGGCGATTTTACGACACTTGACTCTAATAGATGTATATCATACCAAACGATAGAGAATAGGTCTGATATTCCATTTGAAATAGGCTCTAAAATGAATAATAGAGTATATGGTTGCGATACTTGTCAGAAAGTATGTCCTTGGAATAAGTTCTCTGTTCCTACGGCAATACCTGAATTTGAACCTTCTGCCGAGTTTTTATCTCTCGATAAGGAGAAACTCGAACATCTGACGCACGAAGACTTTAACCGTATATTCAAAAAATCGGCTGTCAAACGGGTAAAATACGAAGGACTTCTAAGAAATATAAATATACTTCGAAAAAATAAATCAAAGTCCTAATTTGGCCGAAATATCGAGCATTCTCTGAATGGGTAATACAGCCTTTTCTCTTATTTCGGCATCTACCGTAATTTCAGGTTGCTCATATTTAAGACAATTATATAATTTCTCTATCGTATTCAACCGCATAAAATTGCATTCATTGCAAGCACAAGTACTGTCATTAGGCGGTGCGGGAATAAAAATCTTGTCAGGATTTTGTTTTTGCATTTCATGTAAAATACCTGATTCCGTAGCCACGATAAATTGTTTTGCGTCAGATTGAGTAGCAAATTTCAGCAATGCAGCCGTAGATCCTATTTTATCGGCCAATGTCAATATCACGTTTTTACATTCGGGATGAGCCAACAGCAAAGCATCAGGATACTCTTTTTTCAAATCCACAATCTTTTCAACAGAGAACTGTTCATGGACGTGGCAAGCTCCATTCCATAATTTCATATCACGTCCTGTAACGCTATTTATATAATTTCCGAGATTTCTATCAGGACCGAATATGATTTTTTCTTCAGCAGAAAAACTTTCTACTATTTGACGTGCATTTGTAGAAGTAACCACTACATCGGTGAGTGCCTTAACTGCTGCAGAAGTATTAACATAAGAAATAACTGTATGTCCGGGATTTTCTTTGATAAATTCGGCAAAATCAGCAGCGTCGCAACTATCGGCCAAAGAACATCCGGCATTCAGATCGGGAACAAGAACCTTTTTATCGGGACAAAGAATCTTTGCTGTTTCGCCCATAAAGTGAACTCCGCATAATACGAGGATATCGGCTTTTGTCCGTGATGCCCATTGAGCTAAAGCCAAACTGTCTCCTACAAAATCGGCCATGTCTTGTAAATCGCCCGATTGGTAATAATGAGCGAGTATTACGGCATTTTTTTCTTTCCGTAACCGATCGATCTCTTTTTTCAAATTCATACCTTCCGGAACGGGGAGATCGACATATCCCTTATCGATGTTCACAATATTCATAATTATATTTCTTCTTTTATTTATTTAAAACTTAAAATAGATGATGATAATAGCTTGTTGATAGTATTCATATCTTTTTGGTACGAACTATTGTATATTAAGTTATTAAAGTTTTATGTTCTTTTATAAAGAATATATCAACATCTGTTTTATCTTATTATGAGGGTTTTATAGTTACAATTAACGATACGTTAATAAGTGGCAAAGTTAAAAACTTTCTTTTATTTACTGTATGGATAAACTCTTATTTTGCAGTTGATATATTCATTTAAAACTTTTGTGTTTTTAATTTGTAACTTCGGTTTCTCGTTTCATATAATAGAATATTTTAATTGTCCTATGTTTAATGAGAAAAAGTTATTCTTTATTTATCCGATGTTTTTCACAAGTTATCAGCATATTTTTAATAGGGTTTGCACAAAGAGAAAATTATATCTTTGCAATATATTAAGATGCGTAATATTTAGAGATAATGAAAAAGAAGACTATTTTAGAACTTGATAGAATTTCGCAGGAAGAATTTAAAAAGAAAAACAAGATACCTCTTATAGTGGTTCTGGATAATGTAAGGAGTCTGAATAACGTAGGATCGGTCTTTCGTACGAGCGATGCTTTTTTAGTGAAGGCTGTTTATTTATGTGGTATTACCGCTACTCCTCCTCATCCTGAGATACATAAGACGGCTTTAGGAGCAGAAGATAGTGTCGAATGGCGTTATTTCGAAGATACTAACGATGCTGTTGATAAATTACATGAAGAAGGGTATATAGTGTATGCCATAGAACAGGTTGAGAACAGTATAATATTATCTGATTTACAGTTGAATAAAAATTCTAAATACGCTGTCGTTCTGGGTAATGAGGTGAAAGGAGTGCAACAAAATGTTGTTGATAGATGTGATCAAAGCATAGAGATACCTCAGTTCGGGACAAAACACTCCTTAAATGTATCGGTGACTGCAGGATTAGTTATATGGGATTTCTTTAAAATGTTGAAATAAATTTTATGTATTAAAGTTGTCCCGATTCTACTAATATACATATTCTTTCCAGCATTTTGTCGCTACCTTCCGGTTCCCATTCTTTTTTAAGGCTTACTCCGAATAAACTTCCGAAGGTTTGCCATACATTTGCCCGGAAACCTCCTAAAAAAGCTTTTATAAGATTGAAGGAAGATTGATTACATTCTCTGTCTATGAGTTTTATGAGCAATTTAGCTTGAGAATATGTAAATGTTTTCAATACGGGTTTATATTCTTTGAAAAGTTCTTTTTCCATACGTTTTAAATGAGCTTTTCTTTCTTTTTCAGGTAGGGTTTGTATATACTCATAAGTTTCTATCAGTGCATTATATACGAGTTTTGCATAAGGCAGAGTTTTTTTTACATCACGTACGGTTCTCCAATAGTATTTTTCTTCTTTACTATTCTTGAATTTTAAAGGGGGAAAACAATAAACAGGTCGCATAAGTACCATCCATACAGTATCTCCGTTTTCTATAATTGTTCTGTACATCTGGTTATAAGCTACGGACTGACTATGTATAGGGGAGAT
>URAV01000032.1 GCA_900545915.1 uncultured Porphyromonadaceae bacterium | reverse complement strand
ATATTTGTACCAAGTGATTTATAATTTTTGTAATATTGAGTTATGATTAGGAGGGTAGAGTTACGAGACAGCAAAGCTATCGCAGATATTTATAATGAATATATCATGCATAGCGTGGCTACTTTTGAGACGGAATCTTTAGAAGAGGAAGAAATGCGTTCTCGTATAATCGAGATTTTTACCAGTTTTCCTTATTGGGTTTATGAGACGGATGGTAGAGTGGTGGGGTATTGTTATGCTCATACGTGGAAACAGCGGGCTGCATATAAATATACGCTTGAAACAACAGTTTATGTGTCGTCCGGTTATGTGGGAAAAGGTATCGGGAAAGCACTTATGCAAAAATTGATTGATGAATGTCGGGAAAGCGGCTATCATGCGTTGATTGCTTGTATTACATCAGGTAATGAAGTTAGTAGTTCTTTACATTTAAAACTCGGATTTAAGCAAGTTTCTTTTTTTGAGCAGGTAGGATCAAAATTTGGTCGGTGGTTGGATGTTGCAGACTATCAACTATTGTTGATTTAGGTGGTTTTTTAGAATTTATAAAAGAAAAGCCGGTTGATTAAAAATAGCCGGCTTTTCCCATAGTTAAGGTTAAAGATTCTACTTGATATGTATGAATGAGCTGTTTTCTTGAATTTTCTCTGAGTTCGTATTCAGACTTTTCTCTTTGTCATATTTGAGATTGTACGTTTTCTCTCCTCCGAATGTATTGACTTTTATTTTTAGACCTGACAAGTTGCTTTCCTGTGGAGCTAAATCTTTCAATCTGAATGATGCAACCCCCCAAAGTCTTCTGTCTATTTTCGGATCGCCTTCCATGTTATGACGGAATTCTAATTGCATATAATTATCCTTGTCAGGATTGTCCGAAAGAGAAAAATCTCGCACAACATTTACCATATGTTTTTTCTCTCCTGCACCTTGCATTTCAAATTGTACGGTCAAGTATTCGTCACTCGTCCACATGTCGATGATATTTACAGGATCATTACCGATACTGTCTGCGGTTTCAGGTGTAATAGGAATGATATTTTTAACCAAAACAGTGTCTATGTCATTAATGGCAACATAATAATCATATCCCATATAATTTTCCTGCAGTAGAGAAAAATTGATGATTACGCGTCGTCCGTCTTCTAAGAAAAAAGACGGGATAGAAGTGTTGGCTGGTAACATAGTCCTTTTGCTGTCCAATTGCAGATAAGGAGATTCTCCGTCTTTTACAACCATGTCCCCGATAGCGTATGCATACGAGGTGTAATAGTAAACATCGTCGTCATCATCTTTACAGGATTGCAGAATAACCGATGAGATCGCTGTTGCTAATCCTATCAGAAAAATAGAAAATTTTTTCATAAGTCATCCCTTTTTAATTTATTGTTTTTTTATTTGGTTTGTCTCTTTTGTAATGTAAATGGCAGTTTGAAAAGAATACTGCGTCGAAAAATGTTAAAGAGTTAAAAAGATATTTTCTCTTTTGTTCGGTGCAGTATTTTTACACTTTCTGCATTTATAAAATAAAGAGTGATTTAAAAACAGGAATGAGGGAGGAAGAACTGGTTGAACATTGTAAGCAAAAAGATAAATCTGCACAAAAACGATTGTATGAGTTGTATGCAGGTGCTTTATTTGCTCTTTGTATTCGTTATTCCGGGAATCGGGAAACTGCTAAGGATATTTTGCATGATGGTTTCCTTCGGATATTTACGTCTTTCGACAAGTTCGATTATAGAGGAAAAGGTTCTTTAAAGGCTTGGTTAAGCCGAGTAATGGTCAATACGGCATTAGAGTATATCCGTAAAAATGGAGAAATAAATCGGGTGTTGACTTTGGATGAAGTTCCGGAAATTATTGATCCTGAGAGTGAGGATGAAGATTTGGAAAAAATTCCTCAGGCTGTGTTGATGAAATTTGTATCGGAATTGCCTTCCGGGTATCGAACGGTATTCAATTTATATACTTTCGAAGAAAAATCTCATAAAGAAATTGCCGATTTATTGGGAATCAATGAAAAGACTTCTTCTTCACAGCTTTTCCGGGCTAGGGCAATATTGGCGAAAAGAATAAAAATGTATTTAACGGGAACGGTATGAAACAAAAAGATGATAAATGGGCTGTAAGATTCCGCAAACGGATGGAAGGATATGCCGAACTTCCTCCTTCTGATGTTTGGGAAAAATTGGACGATGAGTTATCTTTTAGTAGTAGGAAACGACATCGTCTCCCCAGAATTGCTGTGGCGGCAGTTATTTTGCTATTTATATCGGTCGGTTTGTATTTTCTTACTTATACTTCTGATAATGACGGAATCATTACAGCAGATGCTCCTTCTCGTATTTTCGAACATCATAAGGTCGATAAGCCTTTTCGGAAAACAATTGTAACCGATAGTAATAAAATAATCACACATGCTCCGATTTATGTTAGGACAGTAAAAAAGAAAACGGAAAACAATGTTTTTGGGGAAGAAAATATAGCTGTTGCACAATCGATCAATACGATTCAAGCCCCTTCACAAGAGAAAGTTGAAGACCTGTCAGAACAAAAAAATACATTACAAGAAAAAAAAGAACATTTTACGAATGGCTCTTTTGTTGGCAAAGATTTTGAAATTAGACAGTTGCCTAAGAAAAGCAAAGGTTGGTCAATAGGCGTTTCGGTCGGTAATAACATGATCGCTTCTGTAGAAGATCATTATGGGTTTAGTAATCTTGATCGTTCGGGAATAATGCCTCGAAGTATGAATGTGTTGGAGGTTGGGCAGGATGAAATGTCTGACGAACGGAAAATTACGGCAGCCTATCAACAGATTATGCTGAAGAATATTAATTTAGAGACTACAACTAATATTAAACATCGTTTTCCTATCACATTTGGTTTTTCATTGCGTAAAGATCTTTCAAATAGCTTTTCTTTAGAAACAGGGTTGACATATACCTTACTATCTTCCGATTTGAGGGCTGGAAATGATATTTATTATTCTCAGGAACAGAAACTTCACTATTTGGGTATTCCTTTAAAGGCAGGTTGGTATTTTGTAAAGAAAAAGCGTGTTTCTTTATATTTATCTGCCGGAGGGGCGATAGAAAAATGTGTTAAATCTCAATTGAAAACACATTATGAAATGCAGAATGAGTTATCTTTTGTCGGAGATGACCACTTAGATGTGAAGAAGTTGCAGTGGTCTGTCCTTGCATCGCTCGGAGCTCAATTTAATATAACGGATCATTTCGGAATTTATGCCGAGCCGGGAGTGATATATTACTTTGACGACGGGACAAATATCTCTACAATTCGGAAAGAGAAGCCTTTTAATGTCAATTTGCAAATAGGATTGAGATTCGGATTTTGAGGTTGTTGCTGTTTTATATATTCGTGCCGTATTTTGGGAAATAGAGTTTATCTAAAGTGTAATGATTAGGTTAAGTAAAAAGAAAACCGTTATTCTTTGAATTTAGAACAACGGTTTTCTTTATTAGGTTAAAAGATTTATTGTTTCAATTTTGTTGCTATAGCTTTTGCTAATTCTTGACATTGGACTATCTTTTCGGGAGTAATGCCTTGTTTCATTTCTACGGGGTTTCCGGTTACGTCCCATTTTATTCGTTCTGCAAAAGCAGAAAGTCGTTTTACTGCAGCTCCAGCCCATGAGAATGAACCGAAATATCCGAATATACGGTTTTTCATA
Organism: uncultured Porphyromonadaceae bacterium; assembly: GCA_900545915.1. Taxonomy (GTDB): domain Bacteria; phylum Bacteroidota; class Bacteroidia; order Bacteroidales; family Coprobacteraceae; genus Coprobacter. The sequence goes on along the minus strand of URAV01000032.1, from coordinate 41,123 downwards.
TCCCGGCTTTCTAATTTGGAAATTAATGATTCGATATTAGGAAATAATTCATTGGTATATGTCGGGCTTCCGATAATAAGTCCTTTGTATTTGAATATGTCTCGTAAAACGTATGACATGTCCGATTTCGATACGTTATGCATGACTATGTTCTTGATACCTTGAACTGCTAACTCTTGGGCTATGATTTCCGCCATTCTTTCAGTATTGCCGTACATGCTTCCGTATGCGATTACAACACCCTCTTCTCCTTCATATAAGCTTAGTTTATTATATATACTTATGACTTTTTGTATTTCTTCTTTCCAGATAGGACCATGAGTAGAGCAAATTATCTGTATGTCTATTCCCGAAAGTTTTGCAAGAGCTTTTTGTACTGGAGCTCCGTATTTCCCTACTATATTAGAATAATACCGGAACATTTCATCCCAATATTTTTCGGTATTCATTTGATAGTCTATGATTCCGCCGTCCAATGTCCCGAAACATCCGAATGCATCTCCGGAAAAGAGAATTTTATCATTTTCACAATAAGTCATCATGGTTTCAGGCCAGTGTACCATGGGAGTCATATAAAAAGTAAGGTTCTTTTCGCCTAAAGATAAGCGGTCGCCGTCTTTTACTTCGTGGAATTTATCGAAGATTCCGTAAAATCCTTCAATCATTCCGATGGTTTTGCTGTTTCCGATAATTTTAATATTCGGATATACATGACAAAGATCGCTTATCGAAGCCGAGTGGTCAGGCTCCATATGATTTACTACCAAATAGTCGATCGGGCGCTCGCCCAGTATGTTTTTTATTTTTTCAAAAAATAGGTCGGTATAACAATGATCTACAGTATCAATCAAAACAACACTTTTATCGACGATCAAGTATGAGTTATAAGAGACTCCGAGAGGTAAAGGCCATAATCCTTCAAATAGATGTTTTGTACGGTCATTTACTCCTACGTAATGAATATTTGTACTGATTTCTGTAATAATCGACATATTATTTTCTCTTTATTTATTTTCAGTTACAAAGTTACAAAAATGTATCTTTTCAAGAAAAGAGAAAACGGTTTTTCACTAAAAACGAACTGTATTTTATAAGTTTTGACAGGCTGACAAGAACAGGAGAACAGACCGGAAGAAAACACAAAAATGACCTGATAGTATTTTTATTGGAAAATTTGGCCGGCTCTAAGTAGACTCTAAATTAAGTATAAAGATATTTACGATCTATCTTTCACGAAGAAAACAGACAATGCTGCTATCAGTAAAAATATTCCGGCTGTCGATAGGGCATATATGGTTTCTCTGTTATAAATATATTCGACGATAAAACCGTTGAAAATTCCATTTATAATTTGAGGAATTGTAATGAAAAAATTAAAAATTCCCATATACACTCCCATTTTGGAGGCCGGGATGGCTCCGGCCAATATAGCATAAGGCATAGCCAAAATACTGGACCAAGCAATACCGATACCGATCATTGACCAGACAAGCATGTGTGCATCGGTAAATATTTCGAAAGACAAAAGCCCCAACCCTCCACATACCAAAGCCAAAGCATGAGTTCCGCGTCTTCCTATATATTTTGCTATTACGGGAAGAAATAATGCAAAAACCATTGCTACTGCATTATAAATACCGAAAAGCACTCCGACCCAGTTGCCTGCCTCTTGAAAAGCGTTACTTGACGGGTCTGTCGTTCCAAAAAAACGTTCGGCGACAGCAGGAGTTGTATATACCCACATAGAAAATAACCCGAACCAAGAAAAAAATTGTACTATGCCCAATTGTGCCATTGTTTTAGGCATGTGTATAATGTCTTGAAATATATTGAAAAATCCTTTCTTTTCAGTAGTTTCCGTTGTATTTTCATGATTAAATCGGGTATGAATTTCCGGAGGATATTCTTGTGTATGGAAAATTGTCCATAGAACAGTCACTAACAGTACGGCAGCACCTATGTAAAATGAGAAAATTACATTATCTGGTACTTTTCCGGCTTCAGCTGTTCCTGATATTCCTAACCAGTTTGCAAGAATATAAGGAAACCATGACGCAACGACAGCTCCGACACCTATTAAAAATGTCTGAATTGAGAATCCGAGTGTACGTTGTTCAGAAGGCAGTAGATCTGCCACTAAAGCCCTGAACGGTTCCATCGCTACGTTGATAGAAGCATCCATAATCATTAGCATACCCGCACCGATAAACATCGGAGGAATGAGACCGGATAAAGATCCTGAATTTGGCATGAAGACAAGAGCGACAGATGTTAGGATCGCTCCGGCTAAAAAGTAAGGTTTTCTTCTTCCTAATCGAGTCCACGTACGATCAGAATAATAACCTATAATCGGTTGTATAATCATTCCGGTCAGCGGGGCTGCTAACCAAAACCAAGAAAGATGTTCTACATTAGCCCCGAATGTTTGTAAAATACGACTCGCATTTGCATTTTGTAAAGCAAATCCGAATTGTATTCCTAAAAATCCGAAACTCATGTTCCATATCTGGGGCAAACTTAATCGAGGATGTTTCATGAATCTATGTTTATCCGGTGAAAAATCTTTATTTTAAACAAATATCTTCGATTAAAGTTTGTTGTATAATGGCGCGTATGATGAGAAAGAGGAGGATATAATTCGATTGGTGTGCGTACCAAACGGTATTTTTATAAATCATGAAAATACCCTGTCGAAACCATTATGGCATCGGCAGGGCATGATATTTGATGAGAAAGATAAAATTCGTATTAATCGATAAAACGTTTAATTATGTTTCCATACTCATCGATTCTTCGATCTCTTAAGAATGGCCACCAGCGGCGAACATTTTCTGATCGGTTCAGGTCTATTTCGACAATGATATTCTCTTCTTGACTGTCGGATGCTTGAGCTAAGAACTCACCTTGTGGTCCGGCGACGAAACTGCTTCCCCAGAACCGGATACCTCCGGTTTGACCTGATGGATCTGGCTCATAGCCTGTACGATTTACAGAAACTACGGGTAGTCCATTGGCTACCGCATGTCCTCGCTGCGATATGATCCATGCATCTCGCTGTCGATTTTTCTCATCTTCAGTATCACTGCTTTCCCAACCGATTGCGGTCGGATAGATAAGAATATCTGCTCCTTTTAGCGCCATAAGGCGGGCAGCTTCTGGATACCATTGATCCCAGCAAACCAATACTCCAAGTTTTCCTATTGATGTCTGTATCGGCTCAAAACCGAGATCTCCCGGAGTGAAATAGAATTTTTCATAATATGCCGGGTCGTCGGGAATATGCATTTTTCTGTATTTTCCGGCAATATTCCCGTCTGTGTCGAATACGACTGCCGTATTGTGATATAGTCCCGGAGTCCTTTTTTCAAATAAAGATGTGACCAGTACGATTCCGAGTGATCGTGCTATATCTCCAAAAAAACGGGTAGATGGACCTGGAATACTTTCGGCAAGATCAAATAACCGTGTATCTTCTGTCTGGCAAAAATAAAGGCTGTTATGCAATTCTTGCAACACAATAAGTTGAGCTCCTTTTGAAGCACAATCTTCTATATTGGTCTTTAACCGTTGCATATTTGCATGTATGTCATTTGTATTGGACTGTTGAATAAGTCCGACTTTTATTTTTTTCTCCATAATACGCTGTTATTATTTTATTACGTTTTTCGGATATTGCATGGTTACACAATGTAAAGACCCGTGCTGCTTGATTAAAGCACGGCAGTCTATCCCGATAATTTGACGTTCAGGAAAAGCTGTTGTCAATATTTCAGCAGCCCGGTTATCGTTTGTCGGTTGATTATAAGTCGGGTATAGAACAGCGCCGTTTATAATTAAAAAATTAGCATATGTAGCGGGTAATCTTTCATTGTCGAATACAATTTCATCTGCCATGGGTAAGGGAAGGAGTTTGAAAGGCTTATTATCTTGTGTCCGAAAGCCTTGCAGTTGTAACTCCATATCTTTTAATGCTTCATAATGCCTGTCCTTCGGATCATTGCATTGTACGTAAGCAATTGTATCATTCGGGCAAAATCGAGCTAATGTGTCGATATGGCTGTCGGTATCATCTCCTTCTAAAAAGCCATGGTCTAACCATAAGATCCGGGATATTCCCAAGTTTTCTTTCAGATATTGCTCTATCAGATCTTTGTTCCATGCTCCGTTGCGGTTGGGAGATAACAGACATTCGCTTGTAGTGAGCAAAGTTCCTTTCCCGTCCGATTCGATAGATCCCCCTTCGATAACGAAATTCAGGCGATTTATATATTGGGCGTTAAATAACCCGGAGCGGAAAATTTTTTCAGTAATGAGATTATCTTTATTGGCTGCGAATTTCAATCCCCAACCATTAAATTTAAAGTCGATAATTCCTGCATTGCCGTTTTTATCCAGAATAGAAATTCCTCCATGATCTCGAGCCCAAGTATCGTTTGTTTCACATTCGAAAAAACGAATATTATCTGTATTTATTTTTTTGCAGATTTGTTTTTTTACATTTTCAACATCGGGTGCGACGATCAGTAGTTTTTCTCTTTTAGAAATTTCTTTAGCGATTTCTATAAAACAAGATTGGACTTCTTTTAACATGTGTGCCCAATCTGTTCCCGCATGAGGCCATGTCAGTTGTACCCCCGATTGTTCTTCCCATTCGGCAGGTAAATAGAAATTTTGCTTCACTTTGTTTCTGTTTCTTTAGGTTTTCTGTCAAAAAAAGGATTTTTAGAAGATACACTGATCGGTATCCCGATAATTTGATGGCATCCTTTCATCCAGCCGATTCGCTGAGCAGCCCATCCGGCAGAAAACATTACTCTGCTGTCCACTCTTAGGTCGGATGCTTTTGAGCAAGCTGATCCGATAGCGATACCTACATCTATAGAATTAATGGCACATGGTGTGTTTTGCGGTTTTTCCGCACATGTGGGAAAGCCGCAATACCCGCAATTTAAAGCCTGTTTTTGTTCTTTTGTTCCGATAAGTATCAACGCATCGGCTGAAAGAATATTTTCCGAATCACGCATTAAAAACTTCAGACCGGTTTCTTCTGAAAGTTTTTTCATTTCTTGAGAAAGTATTTCTATTTCTCGTTCGGTAATCGTTATAATCTCGAGAATATCTATACCTTTCCCTTTAGGGGCGGTACGGGCAGCTGTCATTATCTGCTTGGCCGCATCCAGCATGTAAGATTGTCTCGATATCCTTTCGTCAATAATCATAATACTTTTATAGTTTTTAGGTATCGACAAAGGTAATGAAACTCTTTTGTAAAATGTAATTTTTATTTTTGCTTTTTTCAAATACAAAACAAAATGAAATTTTCATTTGTTTTTAGACAGGCTCTTAGTTTTAATTGAAATAAAACAAAAAATTGAGATTATTGTTTTATACAAAAGACTAAAACCATACATGGTGAAATTGTGTTATTTGTAATAGAGATTTTCGAAAAAAAATTATATATTTGAGAATCTTATGATACGGTTAACAAATTGAGAAATTGCTTAAACTCTTGTATTATGGATGGAGATATTGAAGAATTATTTGAAAGTTTGATTAAGAAATATCGTGAACAAGACACCGCTTTTGATGAATTGAAATTGATGATGGATGAAGATGAAGAGTTAAAAAAATCATACGAAGAATGGTGTGCTGCTATGGGATGTTCCGAGAAAAAAGGGTTTGGAATATTTTATCAAGAATATATAGAGGGTGATGATTCTATATGGGATAGTATATTCCCGAATAAAGAAGAATATGATGGATATGATAGCTGATTTAGGCTATTGACCGATTAGTCGGATAAATAAAGGCTGTATATTATCTTAATTATTATAGTAAAATCTATATAATTATTAATATACAGCTTTTGTGTATATAAAATGAAAGAGAAGTGTGCTATTTTTGCATACAAAACTATGAAAAATCAAAATACTATGAAACGTAATTGGTGTATTCTTATCTTTTTATTTGGACTTAATCTCATTTGTTTTTCTCAAATTAGAAATGAAGTTTTATTAAAGGAGGGGTGGAAATTTACTCGAGACGATAATCCGGAGTTTGTCGATCCTGATTTTGACGATCGTGCATGGCAGCCTGTAGTCGTTCCCCATGATTGGGCTATATATGGTCCGTTCAGCTCTCAAAATGACAAGCAAAATGTAGCGATTACACAAGATGGACAAAAGGAAGCGCTGGAACATGCCGGTAGGACCGGAGGTTTACCTTTTGTCGGAGTAGGTTGGTATAGAATCGAATTTGAAGTTCCCGATTTTGCTCCGGATAGACAGTCTTTTATTTTATTCGACGGTGCGATGAGTCAGGCGAATGTCTATATCAATGGACAGAAAGTCGGAGAGTGGCCTAACGGCTACAATTCGTTTTATTTCAATATTTCTCCCTATTTGGTTTCAGGCAAGAAAAATGTATTGGCCGTTCGTTTAGAGAATTTACCGGAATCGTCCCGTTGGTATCCGGGGGCAGGGTTGTATCGGAATGTCCATATTATAACAACGTCGGATGCATATATTCCGATTTGGGGCACTTATATAACTACTCCGGTTATTCATAAAGATTTTGCAAAAGTTAATATCCGTACAAAAGTCTGTTTGCCGGAAAATGCCGATCCGGGACGTTATGCGATAGAAACTGTTATTTTTGATTCGTCGCATAAGGAGATACAGAAAACTAAAACTTCGCTTGCCTCTTTACTCTATGGAGATATTTCACAAGAAATAGTTGTTAAGAATCCTGTTTTGTGGTCTCCTGATCAGCCGGTTTTATATACTGCTAAAACGTTTTTATATGAAGGAAATACGTTGAAAGACCAGTATAATACCCCATTCGGAATTCGTTCGATAGAAATAATTCCGGAGAAAGGATTTTTTCTAAATGGAGAAAAGACTGTTTTTAAAGGAGTCTGCAATCATCATGATTTAGGTCCATTGGGAGCAGCGGTGAATGATGCTGCCATTCGTCGTCAAATACGACTGTTGAAAGATATGGGGTGTAATGCGATAAGAACTTCTCATAACATGCCGGCTCCCGAGTTGGTAAAAGCTTGTGATGAAATGGGTATGATGCTTATGGTAGAGAGCTTTGACGAGTGGAATACTCCTAAATGTAAAAACGGGTATAATCTTTTTTTTGATGAATGGGCGGAAAAAGATCTGGTAAATCTGATATGGAATTATCGCAATAATCCGAGTGTCGTTATGTGGTGCATCGGAAATGAAGTTCCTAATCAATGGACTGAAGGTGATTGTAAAATTGCCAAACGATTGCAGGATATTTGTCATCGTGAAGATCCGTCTCGTCCGGTAACTCAGGGTATGGATGCTCCTGATGCAGTAGTAAATAATAATTTTGCCGCGGTGATGGATGTTGCCGGATTTAATTATCGTCCTTTCCGCTATCAGGTTAATTATAAAAAATTGCCTCAGGGAATTATTTTAGGAAGCGAAACGGCCTCTACTGTCAGTTCTCGAGGTGTATATAAATTCCCGGTGGAGCGAAAGGCGATGCAACGTTATGAAGACCATCAAAGTTCGTCTTATGATGTAGAGCATTGCGGTTGGTCTAACCTTCCGGAAGATGACTTTATACAACATGAAGATCTTCCTTATTGTATAGGAGAATTCGTTTGGACAGGTTTCGACTATTTGGGAGAACCGACTCCTTATTATACAGATTGGCCTAGCCATAGTTCTCTTTTCGGAATTATAGATTTGGCAGGTATTCCCAAAGACCGTTTTTACCTTTATCGAAGTCATTGGAATAGGGAAGAAGAGACTTTACATATATTGCCCCATTGGACGTGGAAAGGACGTGAGGGAGAAATTACGCCGATATTTGTATATACTAATTATCCTTCGGCCGAATTATTCATTAATGGAAAGAGTCAGGGGAAAAGAACAAAAGACCTGAGTATCGGTATAGACAGTACTTATACAGATGCCGCTCAAAAAAGTTTCGAACGGCAGAAACGATATCGGTTAATGTGGATGGATACTCGTTATGAACCGGGAACGGTTAAAGTGGTTGCTTATGATAGTGAAGGAAAAGCTGTTGCCGAAAAAGAAGTACATACGGCAGGGAAACCGCACCATTTAGTGTTGACGGCAGACCGAGACCGTTTGGCGGCAGATGGAGAAGATCTCTCTTTTATTAATGTAAAGGTTGTAGATAAAGATGGAAACTTATGTCCGGATGCTACGTCTAAAATTAAATTCAAGGTAAAAGGTGCTGGAGTTTTCCGTGCTGCGGCAAACGGTAATCCGGCAAGTCTCGAGTCATTTCAGAAACCAGAGATGAAACTTTTCAGCGGTCAATTGACTGCAATTGTGCAAACAATATCGAAGGCCGGTACAATTATTTTTGAAGCATCATCACCCGGAATAAAAAGCGCATCTATTAAGTTGATAAGTGAATAAAACTGTAAATATTGAGGAGAAAAGTCTGGCTTACATCGGCCGGACTTTTTTGTGATGTATTATAATCTCTTTTTTTAGATCCTGTCTCAATTTTACTCGGGTCAGGTTTGAGATTTTCTTTCGAGGATGTTTTTGTTGTTTTTACGAGGAGGGTAGAGGATTGTCTGACGAACGGAAATGTAAAGATAACCCGATTGAATTCCTTTATTGAAAAATAGAAACAAGTGCTAAACATTTGCCGTGCTAAACCGTTAAATAATAAATCGGTAATTTAGAAACTGCGGTTAGATTATGAGTTTAAAAGAACAATATTTTAAGTATTCGATTATTATCCTGATTTTGGGTTTGGGCATTGTTATTTTTTTCGAACTTATTCCTTTTTTAGGTGGTTTGTTAGGAGCATGCACTATATATGCGTTGATTAGAAATCAGATGAAACATCTTGTTGAAAAAAGAAAGATGAAACGTTCTATTGCCGCATTTCTTTTAATCATGGAAACCGTACTTTGTTTTTTGATCCCGATCTCTCTCGTTGTCTGGTTTTTGATAATGAAAGTGCAGCATATCAATCTCGATCCTCAGGTGGTACTTGCACCGGTAGAACAAATATCCGTATTGATAAAGCAAAAGACAGGTTATGATATTTTGAATACGGATAATTTAAAATCTGTAATATCATGGGCTCCTCAAGTCGGTCAGATGTTAATGGGAGGAATTACAAGTTTGGCACTGAATATTTTTGTTTTGATTTTTGTCCTTTATTTCATGTTATTGGGAAATGACAAAATGGAAAATTATATAATGGATATACTTCCTTTTACAGAAAAGAATAAATTGACAATTTTGCATGATGTAAATATGGTAGTAAAATCCAATGCCATAGGTATCCCGTTATTAGCTGTGATACAGGGAGCAGTAGCCATGTTGGGATATTATATATTCAATGTTCCCGATTTATTATTGTGGGGAATATTGACATGTTTTGCGACAGTGATTCCTATCATCGGTACGGCGTTGATATGGTTTCCTTTAGTCGTCTATTTTGTTATTATAGGCGATTGGTGGGATGCCGTAGGACTATTGATTTATGCGGGGCTTATCATTACGCATGTCGATAATCTGATACGTTTCGTTATTCAGAAGAAGATGGCGGATATACACCCGTTAATAACAATATTTGGAGTTATCATCGGTCTTCCGTTATTTGGTTTTATGGGAGTTATTTTCGGTCCGTTATTATTATCTATATTTCTTCTTTGTGCCGATATTTTTAAACGTGAATACTTAGAGAACAATAATTCTTCATCTGAGACATATATAAAAGGTTTGCGGGCAGATAAGCCGGATGATTGATGGTTGTCGAAATTTATATCTATTCTTCTTTGATGCTTGGATATACAAGGTTTTTTTCTTCTATAATGTCCAGAACCTCTTTCAAGTATTTATCTGCTTCATATTTGGCCATAGGAAGGTCGTGTAACAGATAATTTCCGCAATCTTGAGGTGCAGCTCCCGGAATTTTGCCTTCGAAGTCTCGTATGAACTGAAATGTTTCACGCATAAGTCCAATAATATCTTTTGATTCTAAATCTCCTTGTACCAAGAAATAATTTCCCGTACAGCATCCCATAGGACCCCAGAATACGATTTTGTCTCCCCATATTTTATGGTTTCTTAAATAAGTTGCAGCTAAATGTTCGATTGTGTGTAAAGCTCCGTATCCGAGTGCAGGTTCACGGTTCGGTTCTTTCATTCGTATATCGAATGTTGTTATCGTGTGGTCTCCCATATAATCTTTACGTGAAACATAAATGCCACGTAATAAGTGAATATGATCTATTGTAAAACTGGGTATCTTTTTCATAATTATTTTTATAATATATCGGTTAGTTGTTTTATTATTTCAAATGATTTTTGAGGAGCTTCTTCCCAAAAACGATTATATTGAGTAATATGGTTTTCTATTCCGGGAGTATCGCTGATAATACGGAAACTCAAAAATGGTATTTTATTCATGTAACACACATGGGCTATGGAAGCTGATTCCATATCTACGGCAAGACCGTCGGGAAAGGAGGCTTTTATTTTGTCTAATTCTTCACGGTTGGTAATAAATTGATCACCGCTACAAATTAAACCGCTGTATATCCGTATCGATGTTTTCAAGGATAGAGCTTTCTCTAAAAGTTTAGGATCGGAGTGAAAACGAGCGGGAAATCCTTGAATTTGTCCCGGCATATTTCCATCTCCACACCATACGTCGTGATAAACAATCTCTTTTCCGGCCACGATGTCGAAAACTTGAGTAGATGTATCTATCCCTCCGGCAACTCCTGTATTGAGGATGTAGTCAGGACCGTAACGGTGTATCATGTTCATAGTTCTTACAGCAGAACATACTTTACCTATACCGCTCTGTGCCAAAATAAGAGTGTTGTTTCCCCGCTTTCCGATATAATAAACGGCTTCTCCATCCGATTCTTCACGGCAGTCGGTAAGCAAATCTTTTATACATGCCAGTTCTGAAGGCATGGCTACTATGATCCCTATATTCATTATTATTTCTATTTGTCGGCAAATATACGATTTGTGCCGGAAATATAAAATTGAAAGCGTGTCTCTCCCGAATAAATAGGACAAACACGCTTTTTACTGGGAATTTTTATCGATTATTTCAGTTGATCTGCAACTTTCCTGCCGGCTGCTAAAGCTTTAAGATTCATTTCTACTATATTCTCACCCTTACGTCCGAATATATCTCGTATTCCGGTTTCTATTTGTTCGTAGGGAATTCCTAAAAATGGAGAAGCAGCTCCTAACATGACTATATTCGCTGTTCTGGGCGAACCGCTTTCTTTTGCAATCGTATCTACGTCCAAGATAATTTTATGGGGCATTTTATTAATTTCTTTTATGACATTTTCCGGTTCTGGATAGTTCGGAATATTGATGAACGGAGTTGAATTGGTTACGATCCAGCCGTCTTTGGCAAGGTACGGAAGATAACGTAAAGCTTCCATCGGTTCGAGAGAAATAATAAGATCTGCTTTTCCTAAAGGGATGAGGTCTGAAGCTATGGGCTTATCCGAAATACGTAAATTGGATTGTACATCACCTCCTCGTTGGCTCATACCGTGAACTTCAGCCTGTTTCATATATAGTCCGTTGTGTATAGCGGCTTCGCCGATTACTGCAGCGATAGATAGAATACCTTGACCGCCTACCCCCGAAAGAATTATATCTGTTTTCATATTTGTCGGATTTTATTTTTGACGTTTTTTTCTGCTTAAGGTCTGGATACATTCTCGGCGGGGAATCAATACGGAAACACCTTTATATTCTATTTCTTCCCGTATGATCCGTTCCATTTCTTCCATATTCTTTTTTAGAGGAATCAGTACGCGTATGTGTTCAGAATCAACGCCTATACCTCTACATATAGCCTCTATTTTCCCTGTTCCGGCAGAATCTTGTCCTCCGGTCATAGCGGTAGTTTCGTTATCGGATATTACAATAGTAACATTTGCATTTTCATTGACGCAATCGAGTAATCCGGTAATTCCCGAGTGCGTGAATGTCGAGTCTCCGATTACGGCAATAGCCGGAAATAATCCTCCGTCGGCAGCACCTTTAGCCATAGTAACAGATGCTCCCATATCTACACACGAGTGTATAGCTCTGAAAGGTGGGAGTGCACCTAATGTATAACATCCTATATCGCTAAATACACGAGCATTTTTATACGTTTGGACAACATTATTGAGCGCTTCATACATATCACGGTGTCCACAACCTTGGCAAAGAGCCGGTGGACGCATGGCTACAATATTCGGTATTTCAAATTCTGCACCTGATTTCAGTCCCAAAGCTTTTGCTACACGATCGGGATTTAATTCTCCGTCACGATTCAGTGTTCCGTCAAGTTTCCCTTTTATTGTTTTAGAAGGAATAATACCTTTTATTTTTTCCTCAACGAATGCATACCCATCTTCCAAAACCAGTATCTCATCACATGTGTCGAATAATCTTTGTAACATTTTCAACGGTAACGGATATTGAGATAATTTGACAACCGGATAATCGCATCCCTCAGGATAATTCTCCATTAAATAATTATAAGCTATACCGCAAGCGATAATCCCCATTCTTTTGTTCGGACCGTCAATATAACGGTTGAAAGATGAGTTTTCAGACGCTTCTGTAAAGTCTTTTTGTTCGTTTAACAACGTTCTGAAACGACGTCTGGAGTTTGCAGGTAATAAGATAAATTGGCCGGTATTATCCGGAAACGAAATCTCGTTTTGATCCTTTATATTCGATGTTGTCGTTACGCCTGCACGAGAATGTGCCAGTCGGGTGGTAATTCTCAACAACACCGGAATTTTGAATTTTTCAGATAGGCCGAACCCTGCTGCCATCATGTCGTATGCCTCTTGTTGGTTGGAAGGCTCGAACATCGGAACAAATGCAAAGTTCCCATAAAAACGAGAATCTTGTTCATTTTGGGATGAATGCATGGACGGATCATCTGCCGCTACGACAATGAGTCCACCGTTGACTCCAGTCATTCCGGCGTTGATAAATGCATCGGCGGCAACGTTCATTCCGACATGTTTCATACAAACTAACGCCCGTTTACCTATATAAGACATACCCAAAGCTGCTTCCATAGCAGTTTTTTCATTCGTACACCAACGGGTATGTATCGTATTGTTTTTTGCTTCAGGAGAAGTTTGTATATACTCGGTTATTTCGGTAGAAGGAGTGCCGGGATATGCATAAACTCCCGAAAGACCTGCATCGAGTGCACCTTGGGCTATAGCTTCGTCTCCTAAAAATAAATGTTTGTTCATTCTTTTATACTTTGACGGTTATTAGACTTATAAATTTATGTGTGTTCCTTTCAAAAAGATATCTGATAATTCTGTAAAGATTCTTTTTGTTATGATTTAGTTGCAAATATAAGAAAATATTTATCGGAATATTGTATTATCGGATGAATTTACATATTTTCGTAAATCATTCTGTGTTCGGAACAATGATATGTTTTTAGGAAAAGCAGGGTCTGTTTTGAATTTGGAACTTCAGGATTAAATCTAAAAAATGTAATACTATGAAATTTAAAAGCTTAGCTTGTACCGGGATCTCTTTCTTTTCATTATTGCAACCGGTTGTGTCGTTGTCAGCAACTAAACGACCTAATATCCTTTTTTTTATGGTAGATGATATGGGATGGCAAGATACATCGGTGCCTTTTGCTGATGAAAAAACTCTTTTTAATAATTTATATGAAACACCTAATATGGAGCGACTTGCAAGAATGGGTGTGAAATTTACGAATGCTTATGCAGCATCGGTTAGCTCGCCTTCGAGATGCAGTCTTATGACGGGGGCGAATGTTTTGCAGCATAAAGTTTCGAATTGGACTTTGCATTATGATACTCCTACCGATCGAGATAATGAATATTTCGATTTTGAGTGGAATTGGAATGGGATATGTCCGTCAAATGCTGTCGTCCAAAATTATTCCCACATGTTTTATGCTAAAATGTTACCCCAGATTCTGAAAGAAAACGGTTACTTGACCTATATTGTAGGTAAAGCCCATTTCGCATCTCGAACAACCATTGCTGCTGATCCGTTAGCTTGTGGTTTTGATGTCAATATAGGAGGACATGCAGCTGGAGCGATGGGTAGTTATTTAGGTTGCCGGGGATATGGCTCTGACCGGGAAGATGCGGAGATATGGCAAGTGCCGATGCCTAACATAGATTATTATTGTAAAGAAAACATATTTCTTACCGAAGCATTGACTATGGAGGCGAAAAAATTAGTAAATAAAGCGTTGGAGTCGAATCGTCCGTTTTTTATGTATTTATCTCATTATGCCGTTCATGCTCCGTTCGAGAAAGATATACGTTTTTATGATAAATATATAAAAAAGGGGATGTGCGATCGTGAAGCACAATATGCCTCTTTGATAGAAGGAATGGACAAAAGTTTGGGAGATATGATGGATTTATTTGAGGAAAAGGGGATTGCCGAAAATACCATTATTATTTTCATGTCTGATAACGGAGGGTATTCTTCATCATACCGTGAGCCGAACAGAAATGCCCCTTTGCGGTCGGGAAAAGGTAGTCTTTATGAAGGGGGAATTCGTGAACCGATGTTAATTTATTGGCCGGGAATAACTCGACCGAACAGCGTTAATCGTTCCAATGTGATTATTGAAGATTTTTTTCCGACGTTACTTGAGATGGCACAGATAGAAAATTATTCTGTTCCTCAGCATGTTGATGGAATCAGTATGGTAAAACTGTTGAAATCAGGAGAGATAGAAAAAAACAGAGCACTTTATTTTCATTATCCGAATGACTGGGGAGAACGGGCTGGTGATGCCGGACGTCCGTCAAGTGCTATTATAAAGGGTGATTGGAAGTTATTATTTGATTATGAAACACGACGCACAGAATTATATAATTTGGCGAATGATATCAGTGAAAAACATGATTTGAGTGAAAATTCTCTTTATAATGAAATAAAAGAAAATCTTTCTAAAGATTTAAGCAATCGTTTACGTGAAGCGAAAGCGAATATGCCTGTTTATAAAGTTTCTGGAATACCGTGCGGTTATCCTGATGAATAGTTTATTTTAATATATTACGTTTGTTTAGGGCTTTATGGTATTTTATCGCATTATTTTGGTGTTCTGCGTATGTCGTTGCAAAATTGTGCCGTCCTGAAAAATCTTCTTTGGCGCACATATATATAAACGGATGGTGACGATAATTCAGAACTGCTTTTATTGCGGCTTTTGAGGGAATGCGTATAGGGCCGGGAGGTAATCCGGTATTTTTATATGTGTTATAAGGAGAGTTAACGGTCAGATGTTCATGGAGAATACGTCGTATCGAAAAATCTCCTACTGCATATTTTACAGTGGGATCGGCTTGCAGAGGCATCCTTTTTTTTAAGCGGTTTAAATATAGTCCGGCTACCATATTCATTTCGTCCGGAACTTTAGTTTCTTCTTCTACGATTGAAGCTAAAGTCGATACTTCGATCGGGGAAATACCGATTTGTGTTGCAAGCATTCTACGGTCATCAGTCCAGAATTTGTCATATTCTTGACGCATTTTTTCCATTAGTTTGCGAGGTGCAATAGTCCAGTAAACCTCATAGGAATCGGGAAGAAAAAGTGCCGGTATCGTATATGTATCGAATCCCATGTCCGTACAAAAAGCCGAATCGTTTAACAATTCGAGGACTTCCTGTTTATCCATTTTTAGTTGTTTATCGATAGTCTCGGCAAGAGCATCTTTCGTACGAATATTGTTAAAAGTAAATCTTATCGGAGTTTGGCTTCCGGTAGAGAGTTTACGATAAATACGGATTGCATTCATTTCCGGATCTATTCGGTATGCTCCGGGTTTGTTCCATGGAGTATATCCGTTTAATTTAGAGAGTCGTCTTATTTTGTTGACATCACTTTTTTCTAAATATTTTTGAAGGTCTTCGGTAACACTATCGAGAGAACTGTTTTCATCGATGTATATAAAAAATGAAGTATCTGTGACTTTATCTAATACATATCGTTTGAATATAACGCCGATACTGATAAAAAATATTGCAGTTACGGTCATGATAATGTATAGAATATTTTTTTTAGATACGGATGTCTTTTTTTTCTTACGTCTTGATATCTTTGTTGCCATATTATAAATTAAAAGACATTTGTGAAATTTGAGAGCGTCGGCAAAGATAGGTATTTAATAGAAATATTGTTTTTGCTGATTGTAAAATAATATTAGAGCCCGTTCTAAGAGATTGTTAAAATTCCGTACAGGCATTTTTTGAAAACTGTTTGTTTTAATAAGGAATGTAGCGGGTTGTGTTATGTGTAGAGACGGAGATACCTACCGAAGAGAAACTTAAAAAATTTTTATCGGAAAATTTTAAACAGACTCTTACTAACAGTGATTAAGGTATAAATAACCGTAATTTATGTACTTTTTAAATTCACAGATCAAACTATTTTTGTTTCGAAAATGAATATGGATGTATGAAAATATTGAAAAAAAGTAAGATTAGTATGACGGTATCGGTAATATTGGCGATTATTGTAGTATTGTTTACTCTCATTTGTTTATTTCTCAATCAACCGAGTTTTGGAAGATTGCCGCGTGGGGAACGATTGGAGAGGATTGAACGTTCTCCTAATTTCAAAGGAGGAGAATTTAAAAATGAAAGTGCAACTCCGATGTTGACGAATGATGAAAATCGGATTAAGAGTTTTATAAATTTTCTTTTTAAGAAAGATTCGGGACTGAGACCGGATACGGCATTGCAGGTCGTCAAATCAGATATTCGGCATATAGAGAGAGATTCGGATTTTTTAATTTGGTTTGGACATTCTTCTTATTTCATGCAGTTAGAAGGAAAACGAATACTTGTCGATCCGGTTTTCTATGTCGCGTCTCCTGTTTCGTTTATCAATAAACCTTTTAAAGGAACTGATGTCTATTATCCTGAAGATATGCCGGATATCGATTATTTGATTATAACACATGATCATTGGGATCATTTAGACTATAAAACGATTGTTGAATTGAGGCCTCGTATCGGGAAAGTCATTTGTGCTTTAGGTGTTGGAGAGCATTTTGAATATTGGAAATTTGATAAAAAGAAGATCGTAGAGCTCGATTGGAATGAGACTGAATCTCTCGATACCGGGTTGACAGTCCATTGTTTGCCTGCCCGCCATTTTTCGGGGCGGGGACTTACTCCTAATCGAACGTTATGGGCTTCGTTTTTATTGGAAACTCCTTCTCAAAAAATTTATATAGGAGGAGATGGTGGGTATGACTCGCGTTTTGAAGTTATAGGTGAACGTTTCCCGGATATAGATCTCGCGATTTTAGAAAACGGGCAATATAGTGATAATTGGAAATATATTCATTTAATGCCGCAATATATGTCTCGTGCGGCAAAAGATTTAAAAGCAAAGAAAATATTGACTGTGCATCATTCTAAATATGCGTTGTCGAAACATCGTTGGGACGGGCCGTTGCAAAATGCTCGAAATATGCAAGCAGATTCATTGGATGTTTTGATTCCTCGTATCGGGGAAGTTGTGAATTGGCATGAGTGATTTATATATAGGCTCTTAGTGGTACTGTTTAATGACTTATTTTGAATTATCTATATGAACAGGGTGCAAATACGCTTATAAAATAATGTCAGGATATTTGAATATTTTAAAGATTTGACCCATCTTTGCGGTCGAAAATAGAACCAATGAGCGTTTTGTAATCCTCATCGGAGGCAAGTAGATGCCGGATAAGATGACTGGGTAAAACCAATCAACTTATCCGGTATTTTTTGTTTAGAGTCTGTCCAAATTTATATGGGTCAGCTTTGAGAGTTTTTTTGAGGGTGTTTTCTTGTTTTTATGAGGATGATAGGGAGTTATCTTAGGGAAACAGACCAGAAAAAATGCAAAAATGACTTGATAATATATTCTTATTGGAGAATCTTGACAGGCCTTTAGGTATGAAAATAAACAATAATGTAAAAATGACTATATTATGAAAAGAGATGCGATTGATTTGAAAACAGTAAATGTGTTTACTCTATTCAGAAGGTATTTCATCCCTACTTTATTAGGCATGTTGAGTATGTCTGCCGTGACGGCAATAGATGGCATATTTGTCGGACATGGTGTAGGCAGCGATGGCATTGCGGCTATTAATATTTTAATTCCGGTATTGATGTTCTTTACCGGAGTCGGATTGATGGTCGGTGCTGGTTGTTCGGTTGTCGCTTCTATACATTTATCTCGAGGCAAACAAAATGCGGCACGTATTAATGTGACGCAAGCTTTATTTTTTGTTACCATCATTGCAGCGTTACTTTCGTTTTTAATGATGATATTTCCAGATGATACGGCTTATTTACTCGGTGCTTCGGAACATCTGCGTCCTATGGTAACAGACTATCTGCTTTGGTTTGTACCATCGTGGATATTTCAAATTTGGATTGTTGTTTCTTTGTTTATTATCCGTCTTGACGGAGCACCGAAACTGGCGATGTTTTGTAGTCTTGTAACAGCGGTAATTAATGTCGTACTTGACTGGATTTTTATCTTTCCTTTCGGTTGGGGAGTAATGGGTGCTGCTTTAGCAACATCTATAAGTATTATTTCGGGTGGGATAATTGCTATTTTATACTTGTTGTTTTTTGCCCGTCGGTTACGCCTGTATCCTTTGAAGTGGAGTGTAAAGAGTTTTCGTTTATTTGTCAGGAACATTGGCTATCAATGTCGCATAGGTTCTTCGGCTTTATTAGGAGAAGCTACATTAGCGGTATTAATGTTTGTTGGCAATCAGGTGTTTATGCATTATTTGGGCGACGATGGTGTAGGAGCGTTTGGTATTGCTTGTTACTATATTCCTTTTGTGTTT
Source organism: uncultured Porphyromonadaceae bacterium (assembly GCA_900545915.1). Lineage (GTDB taxonomy): Bacteria > Bacteroidota > Bacteroidia > Bacteroidales > Coprobacteraceae > Coprobacter. The sequence continues at coordinate 22,228 of URAV01000032.1, read as the reverse complement.
ATGGTCGGAAATGCTGTTGCTCAGTCGGCACAGCCGATTATCAGTTATAACTTTGGGCTTGGATATAGGAAACGAGTGACGGAAGCCGTAAGAATAGCATTGTTAACGGCGGTTTTATGTGGCATGGTAGTAACGGTCGTATTTGTGGCTTGTCCGGATTTTTTGGTAGGTCTTTTTATTGATAAAGATAATGTCGCAGCCCGTATAGCAATCGAAGGTTTTCCTTATTTTGCGATAGGATTTGTGTGTTTTATTTTTAATTTGACGGCTGTCGGTTACTACCAGAGTGTCGAACGGGCGAGACCGGCAACGTGGTTCGCTTTGTTACGTGGTTTTATATTTCTTGTTCCGAGTTTTCTTATATTACCCGACTTATTGGGAATTGAAGGAATATGGCTGGCTTTACCTTTGTCGGAGATTGTGACGACTGTCGTTATAATCGTGTTTTATCATTATCGTAAAAAGAATGATTGATTAGAGGGAACAGGCCGAAAAGAGATTCAAAAAGCTTGAAGGTATGTTTTGATCGGAAAATTTACGACAGGTTCTAAGGGAAAATGAAAAGATCGATATAATAAATATTTTGTAAATCTGTAATTTTGGTTATATTCTCTGTAATTTGTTTACAGATTTTTTGAGCTATCATATTTAAATTTGTACAGTTGATTGATAATAAATTTATACATGAAGAAATTATTGTTATCGTTGTTATTCGTTTTTTCTGTTACGGCATTAGTGGCAGCACAAAACAAAAATGAGAAGTTTGTTGAGAAAAGTATGAATAGAGTGGATTTATGTAAAGAAAATTATACAAAGTTATTTGGAGGAGAGGCTTTGACTGGGAAAGGTACAGATCCGGAATTGATGGATATTTTGCAAAAGTTTATTTTCGGTGAAGTTTTTAAAACCGGTAGTCTTGATATAAAGACTCGAGAAATGATTACTTGTGTCGCTTTAACCGCAATGCAAACTTTACCTCAGTTGAAAACTCATTCTATGGCTGCATTAAATGTGGGTGTTACACCGATAGAATTACGTGAGGCTGTTTATCAATGTGCGCCGTTTATCGGTTTCCCGAGAACATTGAATGCAGTAGAAACGCTTAATGAAGTTTTTAAGGAGAAGGGGATTGCCTTGCCGTTAGAAACTCAGGGAACGGTCTCCGAATATGACCGTTACGAGAAAGGAAGCGGTATTCAGACTCCGTTATATGGAACGGAGATAAGAGATGCGTTAAACTCTCTTCCTCAAGGAATGGGGGAGGATGTTTCCCGTTTTTTGACGGAAGTATGTTTTGGCGATTTTTATACTCGTGGTGTTTTGGACATTAAAACTCGCGAATTATTATCTATTTGTATATTAGTGACATTGGGTGCAGGTAATCAGATTTATTCCCATGCGATCGGTAATTTGCGGGCAGGCAATAATAAAGAGACATTGTATGCGGCTATGATACAGTGCCTCCCTTATATCGGTTTCCCGAATGCTCTGAATGCCATTAATATCATAAAAATGGTAGATGTTCCGGGATGAAAAAAATCCATCTTGCAAATTAAATAATTCTTTTGATATGTTACGAACAGTCAGAGTATCGGCAGCTATAATCTGTTTCTCGCTTATCTCACTATTGTTTCTTGATTTTACGGGAACATTGCACATTTGGTTCGGATGGCTTGCCAAAATACAGTTTTTACCTGCATTATTGGCATTAAATGTGGGGATAATATTATCTCTTGTACTCTTAACATTATTATTCGGGCGTATTTATTGTTCCGTAATTTGTCCTTTAGGTGTATTTCAGGATATAATTGCATGGTTCGGAAAACGAAAGAAAAAGTTACCATATACCTATTCACCTGCACGCACAGGATTGAGGTACGGGATATTGGCGGTATTTATTATCGCTGTTTTGGCAGGTGTCGGGTCGTTTGTCGCTCTATTGGCACCTTATAGTTCTTATGGACGGATAGTATCTAATTTATTTACGCCGTTGTATCAGTTGGGAAATAATTTGCTTGCTTATTTAGCAGAACGGGCAGATAGTTATGCCTTTTATGAAGTAGATGTGTGGGTAAAGAGTTTTTCCACTTTTATCATCGCTTTAATTACATTCGGCGTATTAGTCGTGTTGGCATGGCGGAATGGGAGGACTTATTGCAATACAATTTGTCCGGTAGGAACATTTTTGGGGATTATTGCTAAATATTCCTTTTTTAAACCGGTAATTGATGTTTCTAAATGTAATAGCTGCGGGCTGTGTGCACGGCATTGTAAGGCAGCGTGCATTGATTCTAAAAAACATAAAATAGATTATAGCCGTTGCATCGTATGTTTGGACTGTTTAGATAAATGTCGGCATGGAGCGATAAAATATATTCGGCGTTCTGTCGAAACGGATAAGGTGAAAAGTCCGGTTGTAACTCAAGATCAGATCGATAGTGCTCGTCGCAATTTCCTTTCGGTATCGGCTCTTTTTGCAGCTACGACGGTTATAAAAGCGCAGGAAAAAAAAGTTGACGGAGGTTTGGCAGTAATAGAAGACAAAAAAATTCCGGATCGTACGACAGCATTGACTCCTCCGGGTTCGTTGAGTGTTCGTAATTTTGCAAAACATTGTACGGCATGTCAGTTATGTGTTTCGGTATGTCCTAATCAAGTTTTACGGCCTTCGGGTAACCTGATGACATTGATGCAACCGGAGATGTCGTATGAACGGGGATATTGTCGTCCTGAATGTACGAAATGTTCTGAAGTTTGTCCGGCGGGAGCAATACGTCCTATTTCTGTTTCTGATAAATCTTCTATCCAAATCGGACATGCTGTGTGGATAAAAGAAAATTGTGTAGTTCTGACCGATGGTGTTGATTGTGGAAATTGTGCTCGTCATTGTCCGACAGGAGCTATACAAATGGTCGCTTCCGATTCTGAAAGTTATGATTCTCCTAAAATTCCGGTTGTGAATGTCGAGCGTTGTATCGGATGTGGTGCTTGTGAGAATCTATGTCCTGCTCGTCCGTTTAGTGCTATTTATGTCGAAGGACATGAAATACATAAAACCGTTTAAGAAGATGGTTATGAAAAAAAATAATAAATCTGGTATAGATCGCCGGAAATTTTTTAAAGTTTTTGGAACTGGGGCTGCGGTGTCGGCAGCCGCATTTTACGGATGTAAAAATAATGCGGAAAGTTCTGTTGCTGGAGGAGAGGGTGAAATACCTACAGATAAAATGACTTATCGGACTTCTCCGACAACGGGAGATAAAGTTTCTCTTTTAGGCTATGGCTGTATGCGATTGCCGACAATATCCCAGCGCGGTGCAGGGGACAATAGTGACGACATTGATCAGGATATGGTCAATAGACTGACCGATTACGCAATAGAACATGGCGTGAACTATTTTGATACATCTCCGGCTTATTGTAAAGGTCGTTCAGAGCATGCCATGGGTATTGCTCTTAGCCGTCATCCTCGTGATCGTTACTTCATTGCGACTAAGTTGTCTAATTTTTCATCCGAGACGTGGAGTCGTGAAACATCTATGGCAATGTATCGTAATTCGTTGAAAGAATTGCAAGTAGATTATATAGACTATATGTTGCTTCATGGAGTCGGGATGGGAAATGGTATGGACGAGTTTGAAAAACGTTATATCGATAATGGTATATTGGACTTCTTGGTAGCGGAACGTGAAGCTGGGAGAATCCGCAATCTCGGATTTTCATATCATGGCGATATTAAGGTTTTTGATTATTTGCTTTCGATACATGACACGATGAAGTGGGATTTTGTACAAATTCAGCTTAATTATCTTGATTGGAAGTATGCCAAAGAGATCAATCCCCGAAATACGAATGCGGAATATTTGTATAATGAACTGCAAAAAAGAAATATTCCGGCAATTATTATGGAGCCTTTATTAGGAGGACGTCTTTCGAATGTTCATGACCATATCGTCTCGCGTCTGAAACAGAGACGGCCTGAAGATTCTGTCGCTTCTTGGGCATTTCGCTTTGCCGGATCTTTTTCAGGTGTATTGACCGTATTAAGTGGAATGACTTACATGGAACATCTGCAAGACAATCTTCGGACGTATTCGCCATTGAAACCTTTAACCGATGAAGAGTTCGATTTTTTAGAACAGACGGCCGCACTTATGATGCAATATCCGACAGTGCCTTGTAATGATTGTAAATATTGTATGCCCTGTCCCTATGGTATCGATATACCGGGAGTATTGTTACATTATAATAAATGTGTAAACGAGGGAAATATTCCTGAAAATATAGGAACGGAAAATTATAGAAAAGCCCGTCGTGCATTTCTTGTGGGATATGATCGCAGTGTGCCGAAATTGAGGCAGGCAAATCATTGTGTAGGATGTAACCAATGTTCGCATCATTGCCCTCAGGGTATTGATATTCCGCAGGAGTTGCATCGAATAGACAGTTTTGTGGAAAAGCTAAAACAAAATGTTGTATGATGACCTCTCTTGTAAATTTGTTACATAAGGAGAATTATTCTTGTGTTATATTCGGCCTCAATGAAACACGGACTTTTAGTCGGAGAGGTGTTATGGATTTATATGATTTGTTACTTAATAATCGAGCTTTCTTAAAAGGAGCGTTGGTTGCAGATAAAGTTGTCGGGAAAGCTGCGGCTTCGTTGATGATACTTGGAGAAGTCGGAGAGTTACATGCAGATGTTATCAGTACGCCGGCACTGTCTCTATTGAAGGATGCGTCCGTAAAGGTAAGTTTCGATTGTCAAGTTCCCTATATTAAAAATCGTACTCAAGACGGTTGGTGTCCTTTGGAATCAGCTTGTTTTAAAACTGTTTCTGCGATATCGTCTTTTAGGATTATACAGGATTTTATACAGAAGCGAAATGCAAAATAATGAAAAATTATTCTTATAAATCTGATTAAATTGAGTTTGGAATGAACAAAACTCATGTTTTCAAGGTAATTATAACTGAATTAAAGTATTTAAAAATATGAAGGAAACAACTCTTAATCTTTATGCTCTCGATTATCGAGATATGAGAACATATATGGCGGCGATGTTATTTATATTGGGAAATATGGTATTGCCCCAATTATGTCATCTTATACCTCAAGGAGGTATTACTTGGTTGCCAATCTACTTTTTTACTCTTATAGGAGCGTATAAATATGGTTGGAAAGTAGGTCTGTTGACAGGTGTGTTATCTCCGATATTGAATTCTCTGTTTTTCGGTATGCCTTTTCCTGAAGTATTACCCGGTATTCTTTTTAAATCCGTTGTACTGGCTGTAGCGGCAGGTTATGCTGCAGATCGCTTTAAACGTGTATCTATACCTATATTATTAGCTGTTGTTTTAACTTATCAGTTTCTTGGAACATTGGGAGAATGGGCGATTTCCGATGATCTTTATCTTGCGATACAGGATTTTCGTATCGGATTACCGGGAATGTGTTTTCAGGTCATAGGAGGATATTTATTTATTAAATATCTGATATATAAATAATCGATAAGAAAAATTTAGAATCTGTTTGAATTTTTATCCGAGATACGATGAGAATTATATAGTTAAAATTTTAGATAGATTTTTATGTAGATGAGAACATTTTTCTTTTATCAAGGGAAATGTTCTTTTTATTTGTGTTGAATGGTTGACTATTTATAAATCAGCATAATATATTTTTTAAAACGTTTTTAAGAATTACCACTTGGAAATTAAAGAGCCTACATACCGTAGACTCTTTAAAATTGATTCATTATCGGTCTTCATTTAATTCATATCCGGATATTTAATTCTGTCGGTATTCAAGAACTTCGGCAAGTCTTTCCAGTCCATCGATAAGAAGTTTTCTGGGACAGGCAATATTTAAACGGATAAATCCTTCTCCACCGGGACCGTATAATGTTCCGGAATTAACCATTAGTTTCTGTTTGTTTTGTAAATATGAAGTTATATTGTCTGATCCGATTTCGGCAGCTCGGCAATCGATCCAGACCAGATATGTTCCTTCAAGTGGAAGTACAGGATATTGCGGCAAATGTTGTTTAAAGAAGTGACGGATATATGTGTAATTTTTCCAAAGATATTTTCGTAAGGCATCGAGCCATTCTTCACTTTTCTCATAGGCCGCTATTGTGGCGATGACACCGAATGGGTTGACATCGCACACTTCGTTGTCGTTGATTGCTCGGTCTATCCGTTTGCGGATGTTACTGTCGGCTGCCACGATATTCGCAATCTGCAAACCGGCGAGATTAAAAGCCTTGCTGGGTGAGATGCAGGTTGCGGAATGCAATCGGAATTCTTCGGAAAGAGATGCGAAAGGTGTATAATTGTGACCTTCATATGTCAGCTCACAATGTATTTCATCTGCGATTATAAATACTCCGTTTCGTAGACAAATATCTCCGATACGCCGTAATTCTTCCGGTGTCCAAACTCGTCCGACCGGATTGTGCGGATTACACAACAGCAGAAGTTTTACTTCAGGATCGGCGGCTTTGAGTTCGAGATCATCGAAATCAATTGTGTAGCATCCCTCTTGATAAATAAGCTTGTTAGCTATCGTCTTACATCCGTTATTACGGATTGATGAATAAAAACAGTTGTAGACGGGTGTTTGGACGATTATTTTGTCACCGGGCATGGTCATAGCCTTGATTATGGCCGAAATTGCCGGAACTACTCCGCTTGTATAAATAATCCATTGGGGATCTATTTCCCATTTATGGCGGTTTATAAACCATTTGACTACTGCATCATAATAGTGTTGCGGTACTTTGGTATACCCGAAGATTCCGTGTTCTACTCTTTGTTGTAAAGTATCGATAATTGCCGGAGCTGTACGGAAATCCATATCAGCTACCCACATCGGCAGTACATTCTCTTCTTCAAGAGTATCCCATTTATAGGAGTTTGTCCCGCGACGGGGGATTATTTCATCAAAATTGTATTTCATAATTTATGTTTTTATTCGTACTTTATAAATCCATTTTCCTTGCCATAATCTGAAAAGAAATATTGCGCCACGGAAACAAAGTTCGATACACATAGCAAGCCACACACCCCGTAATCCCATTGTCGGGGCGAGTAAAGCCGCCAGTGTTAGTCTGATACCCCAAATGCTTCCGAAATTCATCAAACTGGGAATAAAAGTATTACCCACTCCGACAAATACACCATAGCTCACGATAGAAGCTGCAAACATGGGTTCGGCAAAAGCTTCTATCCTTAAAATATCGACTCCCAATGTCCTGATTTCTTCTGTCGGAGTCATCACGCCGATAATTTGCGGAGCTGCTATATACATCAATGTACCCATGATTCCCATAATCGCCATTCCCGACCATACGGTTATATTTGCGAAACGCCGAAGTAATTTTAATCGGTTTGCTCCAAGACTTTGTCCGACTAATGTTGTAGCAGCCTCTGAAATGCCGTATCCGGGCATATAGCAGAGACTCTCGGCAATGATAGCAAACGAGTTGGCGGCAATGGCTACGATACCGAGCGGTGCCACGATAACTGTTGTCATGATCTGAGCGCCACAAATAGCTATATGTTCAAATCCCATTGGCAAAGATATGCGGACAGCATTTCGTAATGTATCTTGTCGAATTGAGAAACGTCCTCGTTCTCCGGATAATTTCAGTATAGGCGAACGGCGGCAGAGATACCACATCATTCCTCCGGCAGTTATCAACTCGGCAAGTACCGTTCCCAATGCAGCACCTTTCACACCTAAGCCGGCACCATAAATATCGATATTTAGATTCATGATTTCTATTTGCCTTTTCGGGAAAATCAAAAAAAAGTTGAATACTACGTCGAGCAAACACATCAGTATATTTAATATGCTGGGTATATGCATATTTCCACTGCACCGTAACATCCCGCTGGCAAGGAAGTTCATTTGCAATACCGGTAAAAAGAGCGAAAAAATCAGGAAATAGATGGATGAATCGTGTCTGATTATCTCATCTCCGCCTAACCATCCGGGAAGAGCGTCACTGATGAAAACTCCGATAGCGGCTAATGAAGAGCCGAATAGTAATGTCGCGGTAATGGATTGGCGTAGAACCTTTCTTGCTCCGGTAAAATCACCAGCTCCTATAAGATGTGCCACTTGCACGGAAAAACCTGTTGCCGCTGCTGCACATAGTCCCCAAAACAACCATGTCGTTGTCGATACCAGTCCGATAGAAGCTGAAGCATTTGCTCCTAAACTTCCGACCATCGATGCATCTACGTATTGCATGGCAATAGAAGATAATTGTGCCATAATAGCCGGAACGCTAAGATATGCAGTTAATTCTAACTGCTGTTTCAGCGTCATTTTCTTACCTTCCCGAATGAGAGATAAAAGGTAGTCGGTTTTATTTTCCCTTGTTCTCATCGACAAACAGAGAGATTATTAATCAGAAAAACAAGTCCTTTCGTCCCAAAGGTTCAATTTACAATCAGCCGGAGACTTAATATTTTTGTCAAGAATGATTTTACCATAACTGTCGGCGATTATACTGCCGGTACGGGGATTCTTTATGCTGTGTATCGGACTCTTGATCGTGGCATTTACATTGCTGTACTCAAAAGCAAGGTCGCAATCATCGGCCATGACACAGTTTTCCAATATTAGGTTTTCGGCATAGCATAAAGGCTGAGTACCAGAAATTTTGCAATTTACCAGACGAAGATTGCGTGAATGCCAACCCAAATATTCACCGTTTAATTCAGAATCGTAAACTGTTATATTTTCCGTTTCCCACAAAGCATCTTTCGTAGTAATTTTTGCATTGTGCAGTTCTAAATTTTTCACGTATTGGAATATATATTTGCTGTCACTTTCCAGTCCGTCAATATAAATATCGTTACAAAACATAAATGGGTAAGTTCCTCCATGTAGTTTCAGATTCTTTATATTCAGGCGGTTGCATCTCCAAAATACTTCATCGGCATCTGTCATCTCTACATTATTTATCTTGATGTCGTGCATCTCACGAAACATTTTAGGTGCATCGATTCGAGTATTGGTCATTTTTAAATGGTTGGAATACCACAAGGCAGAACGTCCTCCGACATCGAAAAAACATCGGTCGATGGTAAAGCCGTGAACATGCCAAAAGGGATAATTCCCTTCAAATTTGCAATTTATGGCTTCTATATTACTGCATTCTTTAATAGCCGATTCTCCGGCATGAATAATCACATTTTCTAAACGAAGGTCATGCGACTCGAATAAGGGGCGTTCACCTCCGAATTCCGTATTTGATATAATTTTCATTGTTTATCGTAATTCAGAATTATTTATTTTCGATTGATTTAATGAACCGTGCAGGAACACCGCCGACAATTGTATTGGCCTCTACATTTTTTGTCACGACCGCTCCAGCTCCGATAATGGCATTATCTCCGATACTGACATCTTGAAGGATAGTTGCATTAGAACCTACCCATACATTCTTGCCGAGTATAATAGGTGCGGGATAAGTCGTTTTACGGTCTTCTGGAGCTAATCCGTGATTGAGTGTGGCAAATACGACGTTATGCCCGATTTGACAACCGTCACCGATTGTTATTCCTCCGTGATCTTGGAAATGACAACAAGCATTGATGAATACATTTTCGCCCACAGAGATGTTTTTCCCGAAATCCGTGTAGAATGGAGGGAAAACACGGAGTGATTGCGGAACAGAATAACCGAATAGTTCGGAAAGTAACTCTCTGACTTTGTCGGGAGTATGGTATGTTGTATTCAGTCGGAATGAAACACGTCTCGCTTCATTGCTCATATCATCCATGAAATGATGAATTTCTTCTGTGTTAAGAGCCTTGCGCGCTTTTACGTACTCTTTGAAGGTTTTGATAGTCATATCAATTATCATTTTAATATTGTTCTATTTTTACTGGTATATCTCCGTCGATGCTTAAAGCCTCGATGCCATTACCGTTTATGTGGCCTATTTTTATCAGATCATTACTGTGTGACCAACTTTTGCAGAAAATGGCGACGTTTCCCCATGGGACATAAATGGTAATGTCTCCGGGTGTAGGGGTACAACCGCGAGTAACACCTTTGGTTGTCAAAGCCGGAGAAGGGTAAAAAATTTTTTCAGTTATATCGTTATAGTCTTTTAACGTTATTTCCAGTGGCAGGCGGGAAAGAAAATCTCGAGCAGCAGCGTTATTTTCCATTGTAGCGGTAATGGTACGGTCGCCGATCTTGATGTTTATATTTAGAGAAGAATTCTCGGTTGCATCCGATTCCTCCCGATCAGCACCTATTCTGTCGAGCCATTCTGTAATACGGCTTTCCATCTGCGGAAGAGTTGAAGAGGTCAGCAATAATGACTGTTCGATAAAGATGGACTCGGAACAGATCGATTGCGCTTCGCTGACTGAGGTAGCGATACCGCTGCTGCCGCTTGTGGCGAATAAAGCCATCTGTTTCCCGGAGAGTTTTGAGGCATGTTTATGCAAGAAACTCTGCATCGGTGTTGCCATACTGCTGTACCAGATCGGATAGCCTATGAATATAATGTCGTAGTTGTCAAAATTATCGACGGAAGTTTTAACCTCTGGATAATTACCTTGACGGATTTCTTCTAATTCTTTTTGTGCCCGACCGAGCATAGAATTATAATCGTTGTCATAGGGTATTTGAGGCTCGACCTCTAAAATATCACAATTGAGTATTGTTCGAATCGTTTGTGCTACTTGCTCGGTATTATTTGTGCGAGAACAGTAAAGTATTAAATAACGTTTGTCTCCACCGGAAGTGGGAGTATCGGATTTGTCGTTATTCTCATTTTTGCTTTCCGTTTGTTTCGGAATAAACGGGTCTTCGGATTTTCCGCAAGCTGTTATCGACAGAACAATAAGCAGCAGAAATAGAATTAATAGATTCCTTTTCATTGTTTTATTTTTGTAATTAATATTCGGCTTTTATGATTATTTCGATCAGAATTTTTAGAAGTTATTTATCCGTTCGCTATTGTATAGCAAAAATAGAGAGTCTTAAAAAGATCTTTTGTAGATAAATTCTCGGTTTATTTAACCAAATTACGGATTATGATCTTCGATATAATAATAACTCCTGTAACTTTTAAATTACAGGAGTTATATATAAACAGTATTGTTGTTTGAAGATAACCTTTCTTATGTTTAGGCAGGCTCTTATAGATTATTCTGATTGGTCGAGTTTTTCGTATTCTTCATCTGAGACGGGCTCAAGCCATTCATTAGAAGTGTCTGTGCCGGGAACTTCAAATGCGAGATGGGCAAACCAGCTGTCAGATGCAGCGCCGTGCCAGTGTTTGACATTTGCAGGAATATGAATGATTGTTCCGGGAAGAATTTCTACTGCCGGTTTTCCTTCTTCTTGATACCAGCCGCGTCCGGCTACTCCGATGAGCATTTGTCCACCACCGTTTGTTGCACGATGAATATGCCAGTTATTACGGCAACGAGGTTCGAATGTAACGTTGGATATATTTACCTGTTCACGTGAAATAGGAGCGAGATAGCTGTTCCCTATAAAATATTGGGCGTATGCAGTGTTCGGTTCTCCGATAGGGAAAATCATTTCACGTTGGAACATGGCTTTTGCGTCGTTACCGACAGAATCCTTTGCCCATACCTCTTTTGCGAGGTTGAAGGCAGCCCAAGCTTTTGGCCAACCTGCATAAAAACCGATATGAGTGATAATTTCGGCAATTTCAGTTCGTGTAATTCCATTTTTCTTTGCTGATTGAAGATGAAAAATCAGAGAATTATCCGTAATTCCTTGACTGATAAGGGAAGTGATCGTAACCAGACTCCGGTCACGTAGTCCGAGTTTGTCGGTACGACTCCACACCTCACCGAAAAGGACATCGTCATTAAGCTCTGCAAATTTAGGAGCAAATTCTCCCAATTGGTCACGTCCGGCCGTTTGTTTGATTTTTTCTTGTGCCATAATAAAAGGGATATTTATAACTAATGCAATAAACGTGTATAAAATTTTATTTCTCATAATAATTCTTATTTAATTATTTACTGTTATAAGTTCAGAAAAAATTAGTATAATATTTTTGCAAGAGTGCGAGAAGAGCTTAGTAGCTGTTTCGGTTATATATGAAACATCGTTTGCTCTTTTTTTCAAAAAAAATTTGTGATCCATAGCTTTGTATTTTTTGTTAAGATTTCTAATTACAAAATTATTATGATAAGACAAATGGAGTTGTATATGATTTACGGATAATTGTACCCGAATCCCTGATTCTGAAACGAAATATATTTATTTTAGGAGCGATAGAATCTTTTTATTTGAAAATTAGTTATAAAAATTTTGCAAATATGGGGGAAGATAGAGATGTTGTTCGAAATTAAGAACAGATCAATATAACAGATCTTTTAAATATATTATCCAAATAAATTTCGAATCGACTATGGGTCGCAAAAGCATGTCTTTTTGTGACCTTTTCATGTCTTAGGTCATGGATTTATATAAAGAAAAAACTCCTACAATACCTTGATATTATAGGAGTTGTCTTTTCCTTGTCTGGTTTTGTTCAGCGTTTTAGTGATCCGCCTGGGATTCTCCTTGCAGAGTTACCACGCTGATATTTCAAACTTTATATTTTTAGCTTCAAGCATATCCCATGAATTATCCCACTAATTTACTACGTGCATTTGCGGTAGTTTTCATCATGTAGAATACTTATACAAAAGTAGTTATTTTATCCTATAAAATATTGATACACTTAAATTTTTTTTCTATTATTGTTGGATAATCGTTTTTTCTCCTGTATCTGTTTTTGTAATGCGGCAACATCTGTTTTATCATCCAAATTTAATTTAGCCTGTTGAATTTTTAGAGATAATTCTTGTTGTAAATTTTTGTTTGAACTGGCCTTGAAAGCTAAATAATAGTTTAGTTTAACAACAATCATATATTTCAATATTGGAACTTTAATATTGTTCATTACTGTCTGAATGTATTCTTTATTTGCATAAAGATCAATATCTAATAACAGAAAATATAGAATAAATAATTTATATTGATTCTCATCAATATTTTGTTCTAATACTGTTATCTCATTTTTTATCATACGCTCTAAATTAAAATGCCCTAAACCATCAAATAACCATACTTGAGTTATCATAGGACTAAAGTTAGAAATAAATTTAAGCAAATTCAGTTCTGGAAAATCTTCAATACTGTACTCATCTTTTTTTAGTTCTTTTTTTGTTAAATCAGAAAACTCTTCAATTATATAAAATCCTAGATCACAATAAAAATCAATTATTTGATTAAATATCTCTACTTTTTTTTCTTTATTACCCAAAATTTCATCAGAATTTCTGAATACTCTAGCAAGTATAGAAAGATATCTTTCTAGCAATTCTGAGTTTATTTCTTCTGGATTCATTTTTTTGATTAAATGAACATCTGAATTAATTTGAAGTTCATCGGTTAAATCTTCTATCTCTGCCTTTTCATATGTAGTCAAAGATTTCTGAATAGAAATTTTTCTGCAAGCTTCTTCTATAAGTTTTGGTTCTTGAATTTTATTTAAAAGTTCTTCATCTTTATTAGAACTATATGACTCAAAAATCGGGATAAGCTTATTTTTTGTCTTTTCGTATACCGCTAAAAGAAAATCTAAATCATCCCTTTTAAATCCACTATATATTTCTAACTGATTTTTAAACCCTAGATACTTAGTCTCATCTTCAAAAATCATTCCTTTAAATGTATTATCTTTCGTCATTTGGTATGCTAAGAAATATTCAAAAAAGCCATTTAATCGGAAAACATACATGTCTACTTCATCTTTTAATTTTAAAATGCCACATGATACAAAAAAATTAAAAATATCTTTACTTTTAACTGAAATTCGATCATTTTCTTCAACAATCCTTTCTATGAAAGATATAATTTCACTTGAAGAAGCACTATAAACTGTTGTCTCATGATTTAGAAAAAGATGTTTTGCTAATGCAGAACAAATTGTTTTTAATTGCTCAAAACTTATTCTACTACGGGCTATAACTAATTGTTTCTTTCCAAAAATTTCATCAACACATACATCTAAAATCGAAAATAAATTTTTTGAATAAGTATCAGATGATTTATGCTGTATCAATAACAATAAGGAAACAGTCCAATAATTCAAAGGCAATTCTAATTGTTTACATAATTGAATTATTTTTTCCTGAATTATTTCTCGTTTTTGAGATGAGGATAGTCTTTTTTCTGTATAGGTTATAATTTCTTGTCTTCTTAAATCATGAAAAAAAAGTTTTTCGTAAGAAGCCTCTCCTAATTGAAATAAGTCCACACTCCTTGATATATTATATTCTGAACATAGAACATATTTTACTTTTGGGTAATTATACAAAAAAGTGTTTAAATAATCAGCGATTCCAGAATTAGGAGAATAATTATCTATTAATAGAACAAAAGATCCAGAAGCTAATATTTCTTTAACTTTTTCTCTATTTATTTCAAAGTACATCCTTATATGTAATTCCAAATCAAAATTTGAATCAAGTTTTTGTTCATATTCTTTTGCATCAAAGAAAAAAGGAACACGAGCATTCCTTGAATAATTAATAAGATACTCTAGTTGAATACGTTTTAATAAAGATGTTTTTCCACATTTGTCTTTTCCTAAAATTACATAATTGTTTGTATTAGATATCATTTCTTCAAAACTAATCAATGAAGAATTTGAAGCAGATAAACCATCTTCAGATTCTTTTTTTAATACGGGATGATTGTATAATGATAAAAAGTCTTTTTTCTCCTCGTCTTCTTTCAATAATAACAGATGATTAGCATTTTCTTTTTCAATACTGATTTTATCAAATATTTTTTTTCTGAATATTATCATTTTGTTTTTTTCTACTCCACATGGAATAGTATGAACTATTTCTTGTCCAATATGACATTTTTCATCATCATTTATGTAGGTCAATTCTTTAACTTTAATCTTATTATCCTCAATGTCATCCAAATCAATCAAAGTACACCCTAAATTTTCTTTTGATGATAAGGATGCTTTAGCTACATGTTCAAATATCCCATTTGTGCCACTATGACGAGATATTGAGGATATTTTATGTACATGCCCTGAGAACATTAAATCAAATTCGTTATGTATAAAATTTTCGACTCCGTACATATTGTATTCTTTTAAAAAATACAATGGATGATGAATTAATATAATTTTTTTATCTAAATTATTTCCAAGATCCTTTTTTATTTCTTCTAAAGTAACATAGGGTATAAGTAGGTTACCTTTATCATCTCTTCCAGTTTTATCTATCGCTGAAATCCATGCAGAATTTAAACATACAATTCCTATTCTTTTTTCATTTATATTACGAAAATGGATAGAATATAGATCATTATATATATTATTATCATTTCTAGGATGGTAATTCATTAAAAATTTTCTAAAATTTGAAGATGGCTTTATGCTATCAATAAACATAGAATCAGTTTTATCTTTATAAAAGGCGTTTAATTTTTCATCAGATATTATATTTGCTTCAAAATAAGATTTAGCTGCAGAATGGATTGTATTTCTATCAATATCATGATTTCCAGGACAAAAGATGATATTTTCCTTTTTTACTTTTAGTTCTAATGATATATTTTTGAATAAAGCGTCAGAAGCACTTTCAAATGATTCATTTATAGTTCCATTTTCTACCAAATCACCAGTAAAAAAAACTAAATCTATGTTTATTTCTTCTTTCTTAAGAGTATTTATTAGTGATTTTACAACTCTTGTCTGTAATTGACTTTCTTTGGAATAATGAAAATCTGTTATATGTAAAATTCTCATGTTTTACTTTTTTAATACAATTGATTTTTAAATAAAAAATAATTTATGCAAAGATAAATTTTTAAATCAGTTATAGATTAATTAGTAATATGAATTTTAATTTGCAACTACTAGGCAATATTATATTTTACTACAAAAATAACCCTCAACCTGAATATTTTTATTAAAGTTTATTGTTCCCTTGTATTTACCTCCTTCCCAGCTTCTTCTTTCTCTTCCTCATTCTCCACTCCATATCCCTAATTAGCGAATCGTCCGGTGCAGAGCTGTAATAAGTCTCGAAAAGTCCATCGAGCAGATTCGAGAAAGTCCGTGCGACATTTTCGGCAGGCGGCGGGGTATATCGGGTTTCGTACCGGGTCTGTTGTATGAGTGTACCGGGAGAGGTATAGTTTACCGGAACTCTTGTAGTAGCAGATAGTTCGGCATTTTGTTTCATCTGCTTGTCGAGATTGGCGAAACTGCATTTCCTATCGATCTGCGACCCCTTAAAAGTATAGCCGTTCCTCTCGAAGGATATACCCTGTATTTCCTTGCTATTTCCTTTGAACTTGGGTCGTACCCTTACCCCCTGTTTGTAAACCGCCTTTATAAACTCATCCCAGCGGGTCGACTTGACCAGTGCGGCAGTTACCGCCCGGTATATCTCGTATTTTGTCTTGTCCGGCTCATTCAGTTTGCCCAGTTTTACCTGCTGCTTGTCTTTTCCGAAGGTGAGCCCGTATTTCTCTTTCAGTTTTTTCGTAACCTTCCCGTTGCGGTAAAAGTCGTTCTTGTCGCTGATCACTTTTCCGTCGTTGCCGATGCGGTTATATACGATATGGCAATGGGGGTGTTTGGTGTCGTTGTGCCGTACGATGATAAACTGGGTGTTTCCGATTCCCATTTCTTTCATATATTCCTGTGCCAGCTGGGCTATTCCCCGGTCGGTTAAGCGGTCGGCGTCCTGCGGCGAGTAACTTAGCGAAATGTGTCCTACGGGTTTCTTTATTTCGGGGTTTAACTGTTGCTGCGCTTCGAAGTTTTCGGCTATCGTGGTTGCGTCTCCCATCAATACTCCGCTTACTGCGAGCAGTTCGGCTTTGTCTTTGCCCAGAACATATCGCACACACCCTTTGAAACTACCGCCTTTCGTTATTTTTCCAATCATCGGAGAGTCGTTTTATGATATCGTTTATTTTCACCGCCAGATAAGCGTTTACTTTCATCATCGGCTCGTAGCCTTCGGCATTGGCTTTATGTGCGAGCTGGTTGATATTGTTGGCTTCATTGGCGAGCAGACGTAATATTTCCGCATCTTCGGGGGTTATGCGTCGTACGATCTTCCCTTTCAAGAGCATCTCCCTGACATATCGGCCGAGTTTTACTCCCGCCTGTTCCGCCCGTTGCGTTACCAACCTCAACTCATCGGCCGTCAGGCGTGTAGAGACTATCCGGGATTTTTTCCGGATAGCATCGATCTTCGGACGCCCGTTCTTCTTGTTTTCCTTCATAGAAAATACATTCGGTTTTTGAAATATTCATTTTCAAATCTGCGACCACCGGGAGAGGATTTCCTTTGCCGGGGGCAAAGCAAGGGGTTTTTGTTTACGAAAACATAACCTTGCTCTTTCTCTAAAAAAGAGGATAAAGGAAAACGGCATACCCGGTTGCACGGGTACGCTCGTTCATTCGTCTCTGCGGGATTAGAGCTTTTTCCATCCGGAAATTTCTTTTTCATAGATTTTCAAATAGTGCAGGACGAGGTTTTCTAGAAAACCGGAAACACTCGTTTTTTCACTTCCGAGGCGGCGGACAACTCCCGATATTTTCGGCCGGATGGTTTCACTGATAAATACGGTTTTCCGGTTGACGATCTTCGGGATACCGGGAAATGTCTCCCGATATTCGTCTAACGAACAGGACGCCTTATCCTTTACATAGCCGGATTCCGGTATTCTATTCATAACGGGCAATTCGAATTCCGGTCTTTCAATCTCTCTTAGAAACTTCGCATCAGCTTCGGGAATCGGTTCTCCATTCTTTTTCATACGTCTGTATTTTTTAAATTCCCGACAAATAAAGCGGATGGGCAGCATGTAACAGATAGGTTTTATCGAATATCAGTCAAGCATGTTCGCTTATACTGCGTTTCGCTTTGTTTTTCCCGACACAACGGACACGACCGCATATAGTGTGCCCGATCGACCGGGGAGGCTCATGGTACACTGCGGGAATAACGACATATGACGACTTAAACGGACTTATAATGACAGCATAAATCAAATGTCTCCGATAGTGGAATACCGGTCTTATCTTCGGAATTATTTACCTAAAAAACAGAAGAGATGAGAGTGTTTCTAGTGGAGGAAAAGGTTCTGAAATCGGTTGCGGAACAATTCGGACGATTGGCGGACAAGGTAGACGAGATTTGTGATCTGTATAAAGTAAAAGGCGCAAAAGAGTATATGGATAACCAGGACGTATGTCTACGGCTGAATATCGGCAAGCGCACATTGCAGAATTACCGCAATGCGGGGAAGTTGCCCTTTACCCGGATCGGTCGGAAAACCTATTACCGGACAAGGGATGTCGAGAAGTTTTTAAACGAGAACGAAAAACTGAAATGAGAAGGTATGGAAGAGTATGTAAGTATGAAAGACGAAAAGGTTAAACAGTTCTTTGCCAGAGTAGAAAGTCTAATGTGCAGACTGGACGAACTGGGCGGAGTATGCCGTCCTGTCTTGGGTTGCGAACGATATCTGACGAATGAGGATTTGTCGAAACTGCTGCATCTCAGCCGGAGGACATTGCAAGATTATCGGGACGGGGGAATACTTCCCTTTTACCGTCTCGAAGGAAAGATCCTGTACCGGGAGTCGGATATTGCGAGAATTCTTGAGGAGAACTACAATAAACCTTTCGATTGATTGTCCGGCTGTATCTCCCTCCGGCTGTATAGCCAACCATCAGGCCGGAGATACAGCCGGAGGGACGGACACCCCGGCATTGTAATTCTTCGAACCTCGATCCGTTTTTAATAACTTTTCTCCGGAGTTTGATTAGTCCGCAATTCTTTCTATATTTGTAACGTGCTGCCCGGAGAAATGGGCGGTCTTTCGGAGAAGCGTTTTTTATTATTCTTGCCTTTCAAAACCGCCAAATTTTAAGCAACGAGAATAATAAGCAATGAACGTTCCGTGCCTAGTGTATGTTCAAAACATGCAATAAAGGCGTGGGGCTGTTGTTTATTATCTGTTGCTGGGGTGCTTGGCGGTACCTGAGAGGCGGAGAACTATAACAGTTTCCGCGCTTCTTTATTAATAACCCGTCTGACCCGGAAACACCAGACACACAAACCCAGAAATACATGAGATAAAACCTCCTTCTTCCGATGACCTCCGGCAAGAAAATCTTTTCTGCATAAAAATGTATTCCATACGAGAAAAGGACAGAGTAAATGCGGTAAAAACTCACTCATTAAGCGGCTGGTGCATGATGAATGAGACGCACCGTTATTTATTCACTCACTCAAATCTTTATCGTATGAATATCTTAAAAAGGAAATGGACGTTATGCTACATGAAAAGACTTCCGGCTGTTCCCAAACTCGAGGTCTGTGATAAATTACGCCCTTATCTCAGGCATTACGGATTGACTTTGTCCGATACGGAAATCATTTTCCCAAAGAGACGTTGCTATTATCAAAAGCTATTGCAGTTCATTTACGCCTATGGGATATATGAAGAATCGATCCCGTATGAGTCGGTCATATACATAATGGAAACTCCCGTCGGACTGCACCTGCTTTTGCGTACCGGACACGAATTCACATTCACGCTGGAATCTCCCCACTGGCAGATAAGGAACCTGTATGATTACGACAAACCTTTAATGATTACCGTATGGTGGTGGAGATTCAGCGGACAGGCCGTTATGCTCTGGTGGAAAGTGGAAGAGTGGCTGGGTATCCGGGAAAAGAAACAGCCCCAACTCTGAAATTCACGCAATGACGGGAACGAAAGAAGAAAAAAATCATGTATCTTTACCCTGTTTAACATAAAAAGGATTCCTGATGAAAACCTCGACTTCCCGTCTGCCCGAATACGCCCGTAAGGATTTGCAACAAATCGTCTCTCTGGTGTTGGAGTATCTTCCCCGATGCGAGATGATCATCCTGTACGGAAGCTACGCAAGAGGGACTTATGTAGAATATGACGAAAGGGACGAGTTCGGCATTCTCACCTCGTTTATGAGCGACTATGACATACTGGTGGTAACCAGCGGTATGGATGCGAAAGAAGCCGGACGGATACTCGATGCGGTGGATATGAAGTATTATAAACGCCCCGATCACCAAGTCCCTATACAATTTATTAATGACGATATAGAGAAGCTGAACTCCGACCTGTCGGAAGGGAGATATTTCTATACCGACATAAAGAAAGAGGGAATTATGTTATACGACAGCGGAAATTTCAAACTGGAACGGGCGCGTAAACTCGACTTCGAGGAAATCCGACAACAGGCTCAGGAGTATTTTGATGAGAAGTTTAACTATGCAGGTGATTTTTTTACAGGTGCAAAATATTATTATGAATTAGGAAAATATAAAATGGCATCCTTTCATTTACACCAAGTTTGCGAAAACCTGTTTTATACACTGCGATTAGTCCATACCCTAAAAAACAGCAAACAACATAATCTGTCTAAGCTGTTAGGCGCGACACATAAATACTCCGACGAACTGCGAAAAATCTTTCCCCGGAACACCAAAGAAGAAAAGCGGCTGTTCGAACTCTTGCGGCTCGCCTATGTCGAAGCCCGGTATAACCCTAAATTCGTGGTGACGAAAGATGATATCGATGCCATACTTCCCAAAGTGGAAAGATTACGAAACGTAGTAGAGGAAACCTGTAAAAAACAGATAGAATCCTACCGGGGAAAAGAAGAATAAGCATCTTCCGAAAAAATGCCGAAACAACGAGGGGCGGATATTTCCGCCCCATATAAATAACCCCAAACGTTTCCTAAACTATCAGATCGACCAAACAGCCATTCACCCTCTCCATATCCCGGTAAATACTCTGATCCAATACCCGAGCATAATGCCCCGTAACCGAAGTATCCGCATGCCCCAACATCTTCGCGACATTCTCCATACTCACGCCGTTAGCCAAACAAACGCTCGTAGCGTATGAATGCCGGGCAACATGCGTTGTCAAATTCTTGCCGATACCGCAAATATCCGCAATCTCTTTCAAGTAACTATTCATTCGCTGATTACTCAATACCGGCAATAGTTTTCCGGTACACTCCGACAACTCCCTATACTTATCCAAGATAGAAGCCGCTACCGGTAAAACCGGAATATTACACATAACATTGGTTTTCTGCCTCTTTTTCCGAATCCACAGTTTACCGTTATTATCCCGTACCAGATGTTCGGCGGACAACTCCTTGACATCGCTGAATGCCAAACCCGTGAAACAACAAAATACAAAAACATCCCTCACCTGTGATACCCGTTTAATTCCGATCTCTTTGCAGAGAATCGCTTTAATCTCCTCCAGCGTCAAAAACGCCGGGTCGGTATCTTCCTGTCTAAAACGATAATAAGCAAATGGATCTTTCCTGATCCAATCGTTTTTCAAAGCCAGATGAATGATCTTTTTCAGGTTCTTTAAACGAGTGATCGCCGAATTGTGCGCACACCCTTTCTCGATCTTTAAAAAAGCATCGAAGCGGGAGATGAAATCCGACTCCAGATCATTCAAAGCAATATCCGAAACACGGTATTCCTTTCTGATAAATTCCGACAAGTAACGCGTTGTCGTTTCGTAGCGTTGTACGGTCTTACTCACAAAATCCTTGCCGATCAATTTACGGCATTGCGCATTATGTTCGCCGAAAACATGCAATAATGTTTTATTCTCTTCATCCCCTCCATAATAAAGTTTACGGATAAGGTCCGCGCTAATGCTCTTTCCGGCCGTTTCCAACTCCCGGTAAATCCGGTGTACGTGCGAACGGGTGATCTCCAGATAACGGTTCAACTCTACCGACATCCGGTCTTTACCCCTAGAACACTCTTTCGCCTGATTCCATAAGTTTACCGGACAACTGCGCTTCACCAGAATATCCACCATACAGCCGTTCACCGTAATACGCATACATACAGGCGCTTCGCCATTTTTCAAAAGTTTACTCCTTTTAATAAAAAACAAAACGCTGAAAGTTTTTCTTCCCATTTTTACATCGTTTTTAGAGTTACAAAACTATGTATTCCAGTTCAGAATAAAACTATGCAAAACACTGTAAACCAGTGAAAAATAAGCTAAATCATGGGACTAAAACCATAGAGAAAAAAGTCCCACGATTTAGCTCCGAATAATATGCCTGAAAGTGCGT
>URAV01000031.1 GCA_900545915.1 uncultured Porphyromonadaceae bacterium | reverse complement strand
GGGGGGGCAACTTTATTATTCTTTCTTTTATGTGTTACTTTTATACTCACCGAATAATATACACAAAGCAAAATCAAAGGGTTATCTAATTTTTATACAGACATTTTCTAAGAACTGTTTTCGAAAACATTTTTCAGTTCCAACAAGGAACATACATAGTCGACTATCTGACGAATGAAAACAACAAGACATCCTCAAAAGAAGATCTCAAATCTAACTCGAGTAAAATTTAGACGACAGGTTCTAATTTTTAGTGGAAAATTTAAAAAGCTTTAAACAAGTCTCCATAAAATCTAAACAAATCCGATATTTTTTCGGTTGAAATCTATATATTTGTTTGCATAAACAGCAAAAAACGACTCCAGAATTTTTCCGAAACGTTTTTTGTCTGGAGTTCAAATCCGGATTACATTATGAAAAATTTCGAGTTAACGATTTTAGGTTGCGGATCAGCGATGCCTACTACCCGTCATTATCCCAGCTCTCAGGTATTGAGTTATGGGGAAAAACTTTTTATGATAGATTGCGGAGAAGGAGCTCAACTACAATTCAGAAGAAACAAACTGAAATTCAGCAGACTACACCATATATTTATCTCACATTTACACGGAGATCACTGTTTCGGACTGATAGGATTAATCTCTACACTGGGCATATTGGGACGTACCGGAGAGCTTGTTATACATATAAACTCCGAAGCCGAAAGGATATTCAGACCTCATCTCGATTTTTTTTGCCGAGAACTCCCGTTTGAAGTACGATTCGAACCCTTACCAAGAAAATATGAAGTAATCTATGAAGACCGCACTATGCGCGTCTCCTCTCTACCGCTAAAACACCGTATACAGTCTTGCGGTTTTTTATTTGAAGAAAAAGAGAAACAAAGACATCTGATCGGTGATATGGTGAAGTTTTACAATATTCCGATTAAAGAACTTGCCGGAATTAAATCAGGTGCTGATTTTATCACACCGGAGGGAACGATTATCCCGAACGAAAGGCTGACACGCTCGGCCGATCCGATATCACGCTACGCTTATTGTTCAGACACTACCTATCTGGAAAAACTGATTCCCATGATCGAAGGGGTAGACCTGCTATATCACGAAGCGACTTTCGCCGAAGATAATAAAGTCCGGGCTAAAGAAACTTTCCATTCTACAGCTATCCAGGCCGCTACAATAGCTCAGAAAGCCCATGTTAAAAAACTGCTTTTAGGTCATTTCTCTGCACGGTACGAAGAAGATTCGATTTTCCTGAAAGAAGCTGAACAGATTTTTCCCAATACGATCCTCGCCAAAGAAGGTTTGCATATAAATATATGATTTTCAATAAACTATATAAATTTATACGGATCAGTTTCAAGAGTTTTTAAAGATATCTTTCTATTTTCACGAGGAGAACAACAAGCTATCTAACAAATGAAAACGGGGAAAAGAGCGGAAGAAAACACAAAAATGACCTGATAATATTTTTTTGTCGGAGAATTTAGACCAGCTCTTATATCCTTTATTTATTTACGTACAGGTTGTTCTGCCGAATAACCATTTCCACCTCGTATCCATTTTCCGGCTTCTCCTGTCAGCCAAAGATAATGATCGGATTGTAACTCATCGTCTATTCCGATAAACATACCGCCATCACCTTTATAGTCGTTCAAAGGCACATCATTACGCCGTAGACACTTGAAGATAGCCGTAGCCTCGTCCAACTCGTCGAACATAGCGACATACAAAGCTTTCGCTCCGGCAGCCTGCGCTCCGGCAACCTGAGACCAGAAGAAATCTCCGTGATTGCGAGAAATAAAATCATAAGGTCTATTCCACTGTTTCATATTTTTCCACGAAAAACCGGGAAATACACAGGGAACATACAAGATATTATTCTTTTCACACCACTCGACATCGCCTACCAAAGTCTCTCCGCTCCTTTTTTCATATAATTCCTGATTATAACGTCCCACTGCCCAAGGCATAATAATATCGGCACGACGTATGCAGTCGTGTAGTTCCTGCAACTTAGAACTACCGGCATCATAACAATCTCCGCCACCCTTACGCCAATCATAAGAAACGCCCAATAAATATGAGAATTCATGACCGGTAAATTCATCGATACGGTCCATCAGTGTCACAAATTGTCCCGGAGTGCTTTTTTTGGCCTTAAAACCGACACCCCACAATGCAAGCACCGGACGTCCATTTTCATAAAGATACGACGGGTTTTTCTTAGTATCGGTAATATTGTACTTTTCCACTTTCGCTTTCCAATCGGAAGCAACAGCTGTAATATGATCGTCGTTGGAGAGACCGCTAAGATCATACATAAGTGCAAAAGCTCGTCCATACTTCTTTGCAGCTTTCAAGCACAATTCGAATATCTCATCCCGTTGAGGATTAGGTTTGACCACACTGCTCAAAAAAAGTTGCAGATAACACCCGTCTATACCATAATCTTTCATCCATTTGAAATGGAGGTCTATCGTGCTTTCGTCTGCCGAACTGAAAAGAAACGCCGGTTTCCCGTCTTTAAATATAAACGGAGTCTCATACACCTTTTTATATTCGCTTACATCAGGCCACAGTTCGATATTAGCAGCCCCCGCACCAAATGGCAGACGTTTTCCATTTTCATCTTTTCTTCCGGTATAATAATGTGTCCAAGAACGTTTCGATCCATCCTTATCAGTTGTAAACCAAGCCTGATAACCCACCATTACCAAACCTTTATAAGTAGGATATTGCACTCCCTTTATCTTTTTAGTCGAAGATTTTGCCGAAACACCCGGCAAAAGAAACAATGAAATCAATCCGGCACAAACCAGCCTCCGATATATTTTCATAATAATCGTATGTTTTTTATTTATGGCAAATATACCGGCGGAATATAAAAAAGTTCTTAAATTAATGGGGAAAACAGAATTAAAATAACAATACCTTCCGTTTATACTAATCTTTTTTATCAAATAATAAAAAGCAGAAAATACGTCCTATATTCTCTGCTCTATAAATATCAAATATGTCATCTCAACGCCTGTCTGAATTTCCCAATATAACTGCCTCTGCCTTTATTTTTTCGATTCAGCACTTCGGAGTTCTTTAAAAAAGGCCAATTCTTCCGGATTGAGACGTGCCAACAATTCTTTTTCGTATATGGCCATATCACGCTCCGACTCTACCTGATCTATAATACTCTGACCGATGTCGTGAAGATCTTTCAGACTTTTGGGCGTCAATAACTTACTAACCACATTATAACCGTATGTACCCCCATGCAATACCATGCCTAATAACAGAGCCATTTCCGGTTTTATCTCCAATTCTACTTTTACTCGAGTGTTTTCCATATTCTATACGTATTTTCAGGTTTTACTACTTACTATAATTTATCTACCAATTTCTCATCTATCAGTCTGAAACAGACATCATCCAAACGCTGTGTCGCCAACAAAAAATTATCATTGAACTGTTCCGGAGTAGAATGTCCCGCATCTACCAAATCGGTAATAGCTTTCACACACAGCAGTGGAATATCATACAACGATGCTACCCAAGCGACAGCTCCCGCCTCCATATCTTTCACTTCACCTCCGGTTTGCTTCATCTGTTCTAAATCATCTCCGGTTATATCCAGCGAACTGCCGGATGTACACACTCCCGATTTAGCATTTATTTCGGATATAATATTCAAAGGATCAACACACGGCAGATAACCCTGTCCCATTTTGTCCCAACCGGGAATCGGGACTCTGCGATCATGAAATACGACATATTTATTACTTAAATAAACATCTCCTATCTCTGCCCCTTTCGAAACAAAACCGCCTGCTGTCCCGGCATTAATAATAAGATTGGGTGAAAAAGACGATACAGCCAAATGCGCCGAAAGCACAGCCGCCTCACAACCGATATAGTCCAATCCCGTTTCCTGCTCTATCCCGTTCGTCACCAAAAATATTTCTTTTCCGGCATAGGATGCCCTATATGCCTGTGGAGGCAACGATCCGAAACAGCCTTCAATATGATGCAATCCGAAATGGCGTATCAACGGTTTTGCTTCGCCTTGCATAGCTACGATAAAACATACCTTTTTCATTATTTCCTATCTTTTATTGCGAAAAAAGCTTTGCATCAATTGTGTACATTCTTCTTGTAAAATTCCTCCCTGAATCTCGGTCTTAGGATGCAAAGCCTTCGGGGCAAATTTTTGAAATCCGCGCTTATCATCGGCTGCTCCGTAAACAATCCGAGAAACTTGCGACCAACCCAATGCTCCGGCACACATGATACAAGGTTCTAAAGTCACATATACAGTACACCCTATCAAATATTTACCACCCAATACACCTGCCGCCGAAGTAATCGCCTGCATCTCGGCATGAGCCGTAACATCGTTCAGAGTTTCCGTCAGATTATGACCTCTGGCTATTATACGATCTTTATAAACAATCACCACACCGACAGGAATTTCATCTCTGTCATAAGCTTCTTTCGCCTCAAGCAGAGCCTGACGCATAAAATATTCATCCCGGTTTTCTTCCATTGAGTTTTCAATCTTCAAGATAATAATCGACAGTAGTCACAACACGTACGCTTTTTATATACGGAGTATTTACATCCCTGTCCTCGATAATGAATTGTCCTTGATTGGCACGTTTTATTTTACCTAATTCACTATCAGAATCCTTTGCGAATTTTTCGGCCGAAGAACGAGCATTTTTAGTTGCTTCTTCTATCATTCCCGGCTTTATTTCATTCAATTTGGTAAAGAAAAACTGTGGGTTATATTGATATTCTCCGCCTGTAATAGCAACTCCCAATTTCAATAAATCGGCCTGTTTATCCATTAATTTACGCACCCGATCAATCTGTCCCGAAGTGACGGTTATCACCGATGTAATATTATAACGATAAGGCGACTGAGTATTCGAATATCGTTCTGCTTTCATATCGATAATCTGAGGTGCAGACAAGGATATTTCGTTATCGGTTATTCCGTTATTTTTCAGAAAAGTTACAATGATCTGATTTTTACGGTTCAATTCATCATACATCGAAATCATATCATTACCGATTTCTTTAAATGCCAAAGGCCAGATCACCTTGTCGGCAGGAACTTCCTTTTCTGCCAATCCTTTAACCGTAACAATTCTGTCCCTATCTTTAATTTCCGTCAAAGCATGGCTTAATGTCCACCCTAACAAATAAAGACCGATAGCAATCAATAATCCGGCTATCGGCAATTGAAATCGTTTTGAATCCATTATCTTAAGTTTTTAATTAATAAATTCTTCTATTCACAAATATAACATTTAAAAGAGAATAAGAGTCATCTTCCTCCGTTTTTTTAAACAAAAAATAAAAAGCATTGAGATGCATTTTGCGTAATTCATCGGAAAGGCGTATTTTCGTAAATAGATTCATCTTCAAAACTCCCGATTATGGCAAAACATAACCAAACAGGAAAAACCGGAGAAGAAAGGGCTGCCGAATATCTTATTGCCAGAGGTTATGTGATCCGGGATATTAATTGGAAAAACGGAAAACTCGAACTGGATATTGTCGCATATAAGGACCGGACGCTGATCATTGTCGAAGTAAAAACTCGAAGTTCCGATTTATTCGGACATCCGGAAGATGCGGTAAATACTCGAAAAATACGGCATATCATAGATGCGACGGACGCATATATACAAAAATACGATCTCCCGTTCGAAGTCCGGTTCGATATTATTTCCATCATTAAAAAAGGAAATGAGTATGAAATCGAACATATTCCGGATGCTTTTTATCCGCCGTTACTGTAAAATATAAAACAATATGGATATAGAACAAATACGGGAATTTTGCTTATACCTTCCCGAAACGACAGAATGTTTTCCGTTTGACGAAACTACTTTGGTCTTTAAAGTCGCAGGAAAAATGTTTCTTTATACGAGTCTCGAAACCGAACAACACTGGGTAAATGTAAAATGCGACCCTGATCTGGCAATCGAATTACGGGAACAATATGACTATGTAATGCCCGGATATCACGCCAATAAAAAATACTGGAATACGATCGTCTATGATAAAGCGAAAGAGAGACAAATGAAAGAATGGATACTCCACTCATATACTGAAGTCTTAAAAAAATTACCAAAAATCAAAAGAGAAAAGTTATTCGCGCAACTCGAAAACCTGGGAATTTAGAGCCTGTTTAAATAAGTCATTATTATAAAAACAAAACATGAGCAAAACTTTTATACACCTAAACGAAACTCATTCGACCAATTCTTACTTAAGAGAATTGATTATGAGAGAAAAAGAGCAACCCGAAGGTACAGTCGTAATCACCGATTACCAAACTGCCGGACGTGGACAAAAGGGTAATAGTTGGGAATCGGAACGGGGTAAAAATCTAACGTTCAGCATCCTACTTCATCCGAACCATATTCCACCGGGAAAACAGTTCATTCTGTCCCAACTCATTTCCATAGCAATCGTCAAAGTTCTAAAAGAATATGATCGGTATTTCTCCATAAAATGGCCGAACGATATTTACTGGAAAGAAAAAAAAATAGCCGGAATGCTGATCGAGGTCGACCTTACCGGTTCATCCCTCAGTAATGCTATAATAGGAATCGGCATAAACATAAACCAGAAATATTTTAAATCAGATGCCCCGAATCCGGTATCGCTTGCCCAAATTACAGGTAAAGAACACGACCTTCCCGAACTTCTTGAGAAAATTCTCGACAGTATTGCCGATGAATACAATACATATTCACCTGATAACGAAGAAAAAACAAAACAAAAATACATGGAGTTTCTTTTTCGAAACAAAGGGTTACATCCCTACTTATCCGGAAAAGAATTCTTCAACGCCTCTATCGAAGGAATAGAACCTAACGGACAATTGATATTGAAAAAAGAGAACGGCTCTATCCATACTTTTGCATTTAAGGAGATCTCTTTCGTGATTTAGACTCGTTCAAAATCATCTCCGCTTTTTCTATTTCCGCCAAACGTGTATAAATAGAATATAATGTTTTACGCAAATAAGGAGTAGTATATTGTTTATCGGCTTTCTCAAGATAAGATGCAGCTTCTCGGAAATCGGTATCCAGAATTCTGTTTTTTTCCCATTCATAAGAAGCATATTGCATTCGTGTAGGAGATATCAAACTATCATAATGCATTTCCAGCTCTTTTAATTGCTCAGTTCCCCGATTATACATAAAATTGCCCAGAAAGACCAGAGCATCCCGATTGGTCGAATCTTTTTGATATATCTGTTTATAACAGTCAAAAGATTGCAATTCTTCTCCCTGTTCAAGCAAAGCATCTCCTTTGAATTTAAGAAGTCTTTCATCATCCGGAAACATCTCTAAAAGTTCGTCCGAAATCTCTACTATACGAGGCGCATCATTTCTAAAACGATAA
Organism: uncultured Porphyromonadaceae bacterium; assembly: GCA_900545915.1. GTDB lineage: Bacteria > Bacteroidota > Bacteroidia > Bacteroidales > Coprobacteraceae > Coprobacter. The sequence goes on along the minus strand of URAV01000031.1, from coordinate 38,121 downwards.
AAGCGAATTAAATAAGTATTGATCAATTTTTTCAACCATGGCTGCTCCTTCTTGATCAACAATAACATATTCTCATATATTTCAGATTTTCGATGAGCCATAGTCAAAGCATTCACACCGACGAATAGAGAATCCAAAGACACACCGTTACGTTCCGACAGTTCAACATAATGCATTACCGACTGAGGAGCTTCCCGGTAAGATGCCGCTACAACAGAAGAGACGTATAACTTTACTTCTTTCGGATTCTCGACCAACAAAATGTTATACATAGAAAGCGCCTCGCTCCATTCCCGATTCTCAAAATGAGTCTCTGCTTTACGATACAATTTCTCATTAATAATCGCCCCCTGAAGCGAATACACCATACTCAAAAATAATATGATAACAATCTTTCTCATCTACATTTTCCGAAACAAAGCAACAGGCTCTTATGTTGCAAATTTAATAAAAAAGGATCTATATATTTCTCTTTTTTGAATAGTAGTTTATCCCGTTCATTTAAAATGTTTAAATTTGGCAAGGAAACGATAAAACATGGAATTTTCTCAATTATAAAATCAAAAATATGAATATCAAGTACAAACGTATATTACTAAAACTGAGCGGCGAATCGCTTATGGGCGAAAAACAGTACGGTATAGACGAAAAACGACTGAATGAGTACGCTGAACAAATCAAAGAAATTGCAGAGCTGGGCATCGAAATCGGCATTGTAATCGGAGGTGGAAATATTTTCAGAGGGTTGAGCGGAGCAGACAAAGGATTCGATCGTGTTAAAGGCGACCAAATGGGCATGCTCGCTACCGTAATCAACAGTCTCGCCCTCAGTTCGGCATTAGATTCTCTGGGACAAAAAGCTCACGTATTCACTGCAACCAATATGTTTCCCATAGGTGAACATTATAGCAAATGGAAAGCGATAGATGCCATGAAACGAGGTGAAATCGCTATTATTTCGGGCGGTACGGGAAATCCGTATTTCACTACCGATACAGGGTCGGCTTTGAGAGGTATAGAGATAGAAGCCGATGTAATGCTAAAAGGTACTCGTGTCGATGGCATTTATACTGCCGACCCCGAAAAAGATAAAACGGCTGTAAAATTCGATAAGATCAGTTATGATGAAATCTATACCCGGGGACTTAAAGTAATGGATCTGACGGCAACAACGCTTTGCAAGGAAAACCGACTTCCGATCATCGTATTCGATATGGACACCAACGGTAACTTGAAAAAAGTCCTCACCGGTGAGAATATAGGCACATTAGTTTATTAATCCGAGAAACGTTTTGAGATTTGCCGAAACTATTTTATATTTGTTCCATAAAGAAATACATTAACATATCGGTTAAATAAGATCGAAAACATTTATTCTTACTGAGAACCGAATTTTATAAACCATCGTATATAAAACTACTATGACAGACGTAAAAACATATCTGGATGCCGCTGAAGAAAAAATGGCGATGAGTGTTGAGTTTTTAGATGAAGCTCTGGCGACAATTCGTGCAGGAAAAGCCAGCGCTCGCATTCTTGACCCGGTACGGGTAGAATACTACGGCAGTATGGTACCCATCAGTAATGTAGCCACCATCACTACTCCCGATGCCAAAACCATCGCCATACAACCGTGGGAAAAATCGATGTTCAAAGAGATCGAAAAAGCTATTCAAAACTCCGAAGTAGGCATTACTCCTGAAAACAACGGTGAAATTATCCGTTTAGGATTACCTCCGTTGACAGAAGAGAGACGTAAAGCTTTAGTCAAACAAGCAAAGCAAGAAGCTGAAAATGCAAAAGTAAGTGTACGGAATGCACGCCGAGACGCTATCGATGGATTGAAAAAAGCTATTAAAGCCGGAATGCCCGAAGATGTTGAAAAAGACGGAGAAGCCAGCGTTCAGAAAATTCACGATAAATACATTAAAAAGATAGACGATATTTTCACTGCAAAAGAAAAAGAGATTCTAACCGTATAATTCATAACTCCGAATCTCACTCTTATTTTCGTTGTAAAAAGAATTTTTTGAACAACATAAAACATATTGGAAGAACTAAAAGTCAGAACGGTTTGTTTCGCTTTTAGTTTTTCTTTTTTAAAATGTCCCGGATTTCCCGGACACATAGTCTTATCAAATAATATGGAACACGGACTCGTAATAAAAAATACCGGTAGTTGGTATATCGTAAAAACGGATGACGGTAAAGAGATCAAATGCAAAATAAAAGGTAATTTCCGTTTAAAGGGAATCCGCAGTACCAATCCCATTGCGGTCGGAGACCGGGTAGAAATAGAAAATAATAAAGAAGGGACGGCTTTCATTTCGAAAATAGAGCCACGAGAAAATTATATTATACGAAAATCGTCAAACCTTTCTAAAGAGTCTCACATTCTGGCGGCCAATATTGACCAAGCTTTATTAATTATCACGGTCAGTAATCCTTCTACCCATACGATCTTTATAGATCGTTTTCTTGCTACCGCCGAAGCATACCGAATCCCGGTAAAAATCGTCATCAATAAAACAGACAGTTACAACGAGGACGATACAGAATACATGAATGCTTTGATACATCTTTACGACACTATCGGATATGATTGTTTTAAGGTATCGGCATTGACGGGAAAAGGCATCGAGGAGATCAAGTCTTTTCTAAAAGGAAAAATTACCTTGCTATCCGGTAACTCGGGTGTTGGAAAATCTACTCTGATCAACACTATTCTTCCGGGATTAAATCTGAAAACAGGAAATGTATCGACTTCACATCATAAAGGAATGCACACAACAACATTTTCTGAAATGTTCCCATTACCCGAAGGAGGATATATTATCGATACTCCGGGAATAAAAGGGTTCGGTACTATCGACTTCGAACCGGAGGAGGTCGCTCATTTTTTCCCCGAAATATTTAAAATTTCCCGCAATTGCCGTTTCAACAACTGCACACATCGCCATGAACCGGGTTGTGCCGTACTGACGGCTGTAGAACAACATGTAATCAGCGAATCCCGATATGCAAGCTATCTAAGCATTATAAATGATAGCACTGAAGGAAAATATAGAGAAGGTTACTGATTTTTATTACCATACAGTCATCGATACGCCATCGCCCCCGAATGCCCGTATTGTACGACATCCGGAAGACAGAAAGCAATTAGAAAACCAAAGGTTTCCCATTATAGAAGTCTAAGACTTTTGAACGAAACAAAAAATCATAACGCGCCTGAACTTGTTCGGACAAGCTTTTCTCATATTTATTTTTTGCATCGCTATATTCAAAAACCGTTGATTTTCCGGCATCATATTTTTTCTGTTCATACTCGAATGAGATACGGGCTGCGTCCACTGATTTTTGAGAAGAAACGAACTTTTTATGTGCAGCTACTGCAGCATAATAAGCTTGCTCAATCTCTTTATAAAGCTGTTGACGGGCATTATCCAGAGCCAGTTCTTGCAAACGGATTTGCAATCGGGCTTGCTTTACCTGATTGCGGGTTACCAAACGATTAAAAAGCGGGACAGATAATGTAAAACCGAGTGTTTCGCTCCCATTATTACGCATCTGTTCGGCAAAAGTCCAGTTATTTTCATCTCCCCCCTTATAAGCATGATAATAGCTCGTCCCGTAAGACGCTCCGAAAGAAAGTGTAGGATAATATCCCGAACGAGCCTGTTTCAAATTATACCGACTGCTTTCTAAAGAATATAAAGCCGATTTTATGCCGGGACGATTTTCCACAGAAAATCTGAACGCATCCGATGGAGATACCAAAGTTGCCGTCTGTTGCAAAGTAACCGCCTTCATATCAGGCTCTTCAATATCAAAACCTTCCGCCTTTTCTAAATTCAGTAGTTGAGAAAGATCAACTAAAGATAAAAGCAGATTATTTTCCGATTGGGTCACATTCATTTCATCTTCAGCAACCAAAGCCCGACTTTCATACAAAGATGCCTCAGAACTTTTACCTTGCTCCACCATCTTTTCTGTTTTTTTCAATTGCAAACGACTAATTTCTAACTGTTTTTGTGCTATACACAATATCTCTTTATTAAAAAGGACCTGTAAATAATAAGATGTTACATTCAAGGCAATATCCTCTTTTGCTTTGTTCAGCTCCTCTACGGCGGCTTTCAAATCGAACCGAGCAGAACCGATCTCACTCTGAATCTTAAATCCCGTAAACACAGGGACTGACGATGATATACGAAATGACGTTGAAGATTGAGATTGATCTTCATAAACTCCTGTACGTGAAGGACTCCGTCCGAAGTAAAAATCTTGTCCGGCACTTCCGGTCAAATCAGGTAAACGGCTCATACGAGCTGTGTTCAACCGTATTTCACTATTTTCTTTTTCCAGCTGTTTCTGTTTTACCTGAATATTATTTTGTACGGCATAATCGATACATTGCGACAGCGACCATTTTTCTTGTGCGACAAGCGAAAAACAACACGATACCATACCAAAGCTTATTCCGATTATTTTACGAATATTCATCATTTCATTTCTTTATAATTCTATTTCCACGAATAAATTCCCCCTCTTTCACTCCTGAAATTATCTCTATCGATATTCCATCAGATAACCCTGTTTTTACCGGCCTTTGCAAAAATATCTGAGGACGACTCACACTATCCTGTACCAGTTGCACAAAAGTTGAATCCCCATGAAATTCCACCGCACTTTCCGGTATAGTAAGCACATTTTCTCTCCGATCCAAAATAATTTCAGCATTCGCACTATATCCGGCACGAACAAATACGGTGTCAGGAATCGAAGCAGCTGCTTTAATTTCGAACAGAACCGTTCCGTTCTCCTCTGTACTTTTCGGCGATATATATTCCAGAACCGCATCAAAACAAGCATCTCTGAGAGCACCGACCGTAAGTTTGATCGGCATACCTTCATGAAGTTGACCGACTTCTGTTTCATCTATTTTACCTTTGAAAATCATGTCATTCATATTTGCAATAGAAGCTATCGTAGTACCGTCATTAAAATTATTTGATTGTATTACGGAATTACCGACTTTTACCGGAACATCAAGAATCATACCATCGATAGTGGAACGAATCTGAGTATTACTGTACTGTGCCGAACGTTTGGAGATTCCATCCCTTACAATCTCCAGATTATCTTGAGCATTCTGCAACTCCTCCTTCGCCCGGTTATTTTCCAATTGACATTTTTCAAATTCTTCCTTTGAAATCACACCGGAACGGAACAAATTTTGAGCTCGGTCAAAATCCCGCTGAGTCTGACCGAAATTGATCCGAGCGACATTAACCCGAGACTCTGCAGCATTCAACGTTCCCATCTCCGGAATCACCTTTACCAAAGCAATCACATCTCCGGCTTTCACCATCTGCCCTGCTTCTTTATAAACCGCAGACACAATACCCGAAATTTGGGGTTTTATCAAAACTTCATCACGCGGCTCTACTTTTCCGGTAGCTATTGTTTTTTTCTCTATCGTCCCTTTTTGAGGAGCAATTATTTCATATATGACTATCTCTGGGCGAGACTTTCTCCATAAAAATACAAACGTACCGACAAGCATTATCGCAAATACCAGCAACAAAAAAAACTTTACATATTTTTTCATAATCTCTATTATTATTTTTCCTATTTATTCTTCTCGTATCGCATCTATCGCTTTTATTTGTAAAGCCCTCCATGCAGGCAGACATCCCGCCAGCAAACCGGTAACAATCAAAACAAACGATGCTGAAACTGCTGTTGCAAAAGAAATCTGAGGAGAAGCGAAAAACATCTGTTCCCCGTGCGACATATTTTGCATAAGTATATCTATCACATATAAAAGTCCCACTCCTATAAACAGACCGGCGAAACCGGCAAGTAATGTCAAAATGAGACTTTCGGACATAATTTGCATCAATATAGAACGGGGATAAGCTCCCAATGCCCGACGGATACCGATCTCTTTAGTCCGTTCCCTTACGGTCACTAACATAATATTACTTACACCTACCGCCCCTGCCAATAATGTTCCTATTCCTACAATCCAAATCAAAATATTTATCCCCCCAAACAAAGAAGAAAACATTTTAAATTCTTTCTCAACATTTATACTGCCGACGGCCTGCAAATCGTCAGGAGAAATTCGATTATGTTTTTTAATGGCTTTTTTCATTTCCTCCTCCAAAACAGAAACCGAAAACTTCTCATTGACAGACAACGCTATACAATCCATCTTATCCCCTCTATTATAACTCTGCTGCATAGTACTAAACGGCAAAATAATAGATGCTTCGGAACGACCTCCTATCTGTATTTTCGTTACCGGAATATTCACGCCTACCACCCGATAAGCCACTCCATTAATTTGTAACAACTTTCCTAAAGGATTCTCTTCCGGCATAAACATCTCTTGATACACCTGTTCCCCTATTACGCAGACTTTCCGTCTCTCCCGAATATCCACCTCATTTATATAACGCCCATAAAGCATCCGTTGGGGTTCTATAAAAAGATAATCGGGAGAAAGCCCTTTTACCATGTAAGCTCCATATTTATTATTCCGTAATGTGTTTTTTTCATTCCATTCAAACATAATAGCAGATATTCGTTCTATTTCGGGAAAACGCTCCTTCAATATCTCCATATCCGATGTATGTATAGACCAATTACGCCCTTTTGCAAAACCGGCATAAGGTTCAGAGGTCCTCTCAGAAAAAAAATAACAGGAATTTTTCGGAAAATCTTTCACTCCGGAAATTATACCCTCCTCAAGTCCATTTCCCGATCCTGACATGAGTACCAACATAAATATTCCCCAAAACACTCCAAATGCAGTCAAAAGACTACGCATCTTATTCCGCATGATCGTAAGCCATATTTCCTGCCACTTGTCCTTATCAAACATAACTTCAAAACTTAATTATTCACTTCGTAATGCCTCTATCGGTTTTACCCGCACAGCTTTCCGAGCCGGGAAATATCCGGCAAGAACTCCGGACACAACAAGGACCAATGTTGCAGAAACCGCTATCGAAAGATCTACCGTAGGATTCTGAAATATCATATCTTTACCCATTTCTCCACCCACCAACAAAGCATTTACACCTTCCGTTAAACCGATTCCGGCAATCATTCCCAAATAACCGAAAAAAAGCGTTACACAAACCGATTCAATTACGACCAGCCTCAAAATAGAAGCAGGAGTAGCCCCTAATGCTTTTCGGATGCCTAATTCCCGAGTCCGCTCTTTTACTGAGATCAACATAATATTACTAACTCCTACAATGCCGGCGATAAGAGTCCCGATACCGATAATCCAAATAAAAATTTGTATCCCGTTAAATATTCCTTGTGTCTGCAAATAATCGGATATCGTATTTCTGACGTACAACGCATTCCTATCGTCCGGAGAAAAATCCCCGATCTGTCCCAACGTTTCCCGCATCCCTCGTTCAAAAGCAGCATTTTCCTCTAATGAGTTTACACCCTCGACCAACATTTCCAAGCTCTTATATTTTTCGTCAGGAAAATAAATTTTTCCGGCAGTCGATAACGGAATAAATACATCTGGCGAACTCTGCATAAGTTCTTCTGTATAGATACCGACAACCTTATAAACCACATCTCCGGCTCTGATAAGCTGTCCTATAGCCGGCTTGGATTTAAATAACGTCTCGGCCGTACGCTCGTGAATTACAGCTACTTTACGAGCCATTTTCATATCAGCTTCATTAATGAAACGCCCTCCTCCCGCTACAATTTCTATATTACGAATAGACGGATATTCGGGAGAAACAGCTTTTATCAAATTAAACATAGATTCTTTTCCTACCGACAAAGTATCTCCCCAGCGATCGAGAACAGCGGTGAAACGGGTAACCTCCGGATGAAGTTTACGAAATTCGGATACATCCTCAGGGCGAAAACTTACTTGTCTGTTTTTGGGCATACCTTTATACGGAAGATACGTCCGCCCCGTCCATAAGGCTACGGCATTTTTTGCACGCCATGAGAATTTACTCTGTACCCCGTTCTTCAACCCATTACCTGCACCCAATAGTAGGATAAGCATAAAAATACCCCATGCAACAGAAAAGCCGGTCAGAAATGTTCGTAATTTATTATTACGCAAAGCACCCCATATTTCCTGAATAATGTTCCACATACTTATCCTATCTTAAAACTTCGACCGAACCGATAATCCCGTCTTTGATATGAACGATCTTATTCGTCTGAATGGCAATATCTCTCTCATGAGTTACGACAACCAAAGTCATTCCTTCTTCATTTACCTCTTTCAATAAATCCATAACCTCCTGACTCGTCTTACTGTCCAATGCTCCGGTCGGCTCATCAGCCAATATAATCTGCGGACGAGCAATCAACGCCCGTGCTATAGCAATCCGCTGTTTTTGTCCTCCGGATAATTCAGAAGGCAAATGCAGAGCATGTTCTCGAAGTCCCATTTTTTCGAGATACTCCATTGCCTGCATATTTCTTTTTTTACGTGATACATTCTGATAATATAAAGGAAGAGCGACATTCTCCATCGCATTTTTAAAAGATATCAGATTGAATGACTGAAAAACAAATCCGATCATCCGATTACGATACTCAGCAGCTTTAGTCTCCGATAAATTCTTAATAAGCACATCATTCAAATAATAATTACCCGAGTCATAATCATCCAAAATGCCCAATATATTCAACAGAGTGGACTTTCCAGATCCGGATGCTCCCATTATCGAAACCAACTCCCCCTTGCCGATCTCCAAATCGACACCTTTTAGCACATGTAATGGAGAACCATTATGGTAAGTTTTGTGAATTTGCTCAAGGCGTATCATAGTCAAATATTCTATATAATTTTAATCTTAGACGTGTATTACAGATCTAAAGGTTGCAAATAATAATTTTCAGTCAAAAAATACCTGTACAAAATTTTAACAGGCTCAAATTTACCTCTTATTCTACTCCTCAAAGATACAAAACATAAAGTACCATGTAATACATAGTACCATTAAATACGAACAAGCCAACATTATTTAACATTCGCAACCAAAAAACTATAAAAAGGCTATTGAAATCGGATCGATGAAAATTCGATAACGATCCAACAGGAAAAGATAGTCATGTCGATAAAGGCCATCCAAACCTGCCCATAAAAACAAACCGACACTACAAATTAAATGTTAACCCTCCCAAATATATTTCTTTTCTATATAATAATTGACATAGAATTACTATTTTTGTGTTCTTATTAACTACCGAACATGAAGCAATATTTAGACCTTTTACAACGTGTATTGCAGGAAGGAATCCATAAGGAAGACCGTACCGGGACAGGTACGATCAGTGTATTCGGACACCAAATGCGATTCAATATGGAAGATGGTTTTCCGCTATTGACAACAAAAAAGCTGCATTTGAAATCGATTATATACGAACTTCTATGGTTTCTTAAAGGCGATACAAATGTCAAATATCTTCAAGATAATGGAGTAAGAATATGGAATGAATGGGCCGACGAAAACGGAGATTTGGGACATATATACGGTTATCAGTGGCGATCATGGCCTGATTATAATGGCGGTCATATAGATCAAATAACCGAAGCTGTAGAAACGATCAAACACAATCCCGATTCTCGCAGAATAATCGTAAGTGCATGGAATGTCGCCGACCTTCCCCAGATGAATCTCCCTCCCTGCCATGCATTTTTTCAGTTTTATGTAGCAAACGGACGCTTGAGTTTACAACTCTACCAGCGTAGTGCCGACATCTTTTTAGGAGTTCCGTTCAACATTGCATCATACGCTTTGTTATTACAAATGATGGCACAAGTCACCGGACTAAAAGCCGGAGATTTTGTTCACACATTGGGAGACGCTCATATTTATAGTAATCATATCGAACAGGTAAAATTACAATTAACTCGGACGCCTCGCCCATTACCGCAAATGAAAATAAATTCGAATGTAAAAGATATATTCGGATTCAAATATGAAGATTTTATACTTACCGGATATGATCCGCACCCTCACATAAAAGGTGAGGTTGCTGTATAAATACCGGTAAAAACTATTTAATAATAACCTAATACAGATAATATTATGCCAACAATTTCTTTAATCGCCGCAGTAGCTGAAGATATGGCTATCGGCAAAAATAAAGAGCTTTTGTGTCATATGCCCAACGATCTGAAACGGTTTAAAGATCTGACCGTAAATCATGCCGTTATCATGGGACGCCGTACATTCGAATCCCTACCCGACGGGGCATTACCTAATCGTAAGAATTTGGTTCTTACCTCTATACCCGAATCATTTTATGATAACGCTTTTGCTTGTTCTTCGATAGAAGATGCCCTTAACTTATGCGAATCTCAAGATGAAGTCTTCGTTATCGGAGGAGCTATGATATACAAGCAAACCATCGAAATAGCCGATAAATTGTATATTACGGAAATTCATCATAAATTCGAAAATGCCGATACGTTTTTCCCTGCCATCGACCCCAATAAATGGAAAGAAGTTTTTCGGGAAGACCATTCGGCAGATAAAAAACACCCTTACTCCTATTCTTTCGTAATCTACGAAAAAAAATAATATAAAAATAAAGCGGCAATATCGACCGAAAATTTCGATCGATATTGCCGCTTTTAATAATTAATCAACAATTTCAGTGATGATTCCTCCATCACGATTAAATTTTAATTTCACTTCCGGCTGGGTTTCAAGACTTACCTCATAGCCATAACTATGCTGGCTGATTTCAACAATCGAAGCATCCGGATATTCTTGAGCGACATACGTCAAAATAGCTCCCGGTAACAGATCATACAAGACAGGTCCCGGAATTTCAACGCCATTGCCATCCACCTCTTGCCACCCGCCATTCCTGTAAAACCTCAACACAAAACCATTTGCAAGTTCTACTTTATAATGAGGCTCTCCGTCCTCTTTCTCAACTGAAGTCACATCTACCCCAGAGAAATAATTTTCTATAAAATGTCGGCTTTCGACCGGCAAATTATTATAAACAATTTTCTTATCATCATCATCACATGAGAAAAATATTCCCATGACCGAAAACAATAATATTACAACTATCCCAACAGATTTCAAATTCATAGCTCTTTCGATTTATTATTCGTAGTATATTGGATAACAAGGCTATATACAAAAGTTTCACGGGATTAAGATTATTTGACTACATTTAAGAGCCTGTTTGAAATTTCCGATAAAAAAATATTTTCAAGTCATTTCTACATTTTCTTTCGGTCTATTTTCCCGTTTTCACTCGTCAGATAGCCCGATATCATCCTCGTAAAAAACGACAAAATATCTTCGAAAGATACTCCCAAACCCGACCCAAGTGAAATATAGACAAACTCCAATTCATAACAAAAAATCCGCATTTTATAAAAAATACGGATTTCCAACAAATATCAATCAAAGTATCCTTACTTCATTTTATTTTCAAAAGTCTCGATTCCCCCCTTTAAGAAATTCAAATAAGCAGGAATATCCTCATTATAAGAGTACGAAGGAGCTATGGGATAACCCTCTGTATCCAACAAAACATAAAATGGCTGTGCATTAGCACCGAATTTCGACCGCTGTAAATAACTCCAGCGATCCCCTACCGTACGAAGCGTGCGCGTCTTTCCATACTCCTCTATTTTCACCGGTTCAGATAACGGAGTCTTGTCATCTACCATTAAAGTAATCAGTACGTAATCATTATCAATCATCGCTTTTACGGCCGGATCAGTCCATACAGCAGCCTCCATTTTCCGACAATTCACACAACCGAATCCGGAGAAATCGATCATAACCGGCTTATTTACTTTCTTGGCATACGCCATACCTTCATCATAATCCGTAAATTTGGCATGTACCTCTTCTTTATACAGATTAAAATCTTGTGTATTCAACGGAGGAGTAAATGCGCTGATCGCTTTCAAGGGTGCTCCCCATAAGCCGGGAATCATATAAATAGCAAAAGCTAAAGAAACGATTGCCATAAAAAGGCGTGGAACAGAAACATATTTTATATCACTATCATGAGAAAACTTAATTTTACCGAGTAAATAAAATCCCAATAAAGTAAAAATAATAATCCATAAAGTCACAAATACCTCCCGGTCAAGGATATGCCAACCATAAGCCAAGTCGGCAACAGACAGGAATTTTAAAGCCAAAGCCAGTTCTAAGAAGCCTAACACCACTTTTACAGAATTCAACCAACCTCCCGATTTGGGCATCGATTTGAGCATAGAAGGGAATATGGCAAACAAAGAGAAAGGAATGGATAATGCAACCGCAAATCCCAACATTCCGATCGCAGGACCGGCAATCTCTCCCATCGATGCCGCCTGAACCAGAAGCGTGCCGATAATAGGACCGGTACAAGAGAAAGATACCAGAACCAAAGTAAATGCCATAAAAGAGATGCTCAAGATGCCGGTAGTCGCATCGGCTTTACTATCCAGTTTTGTAGTCCAAGAAGCCGGTAAAGTTAATTCGAACGCTCCGAAAAATGATATAGCAAACAGCACCAACAACGCAAAAAATATAATATTGAATATTGCATTCGTCGCCAAATTATTCAAAGCACTTGCCCCGAAAATAGCCGTAATAATCAAACCCAATACTACATAAATAATAATAATGGCAATACCGTACATAACGGCATCCCGTATCGATTTTTTACGATCCTTCGTACGTTTCAGGAAAAAGCTTACAGTCATCGGAATCATAGGCCACACGCAAGGAGTAAGCAAAGCAAGCAAACCTCCTCCGAATCCTAAAAGAAAAATAATCAGAAGCGATCTTTCGGCAGTACCGCCATTTTCTCCAAAAGCATTAAGTTCATCTATTACCGGAGTCCACAAATCGTTTTTCGAGACCTCTGTCCGAACAGCAACAGAATCGGCTGCAACAGACCGAACAGCTATAAGCGTATCAGCTTTTAAAACTTCGTTTTTTTGTTCCGGCTCAAGCGAAGATTTTGAGTCTTCTTTTTTCAAAGATTTCGATTTCACCTTCTCTGCAGATGTCCCTTTTCCCGTAAGAGTAAACTCTTCGGTCGTCGGAGGAAGACAACTTTGGTCATTACAAGACATCGCCCTTACGTTTCCTGTTATAGAAAATGTCGGTGCGGTCAATTTTATTTTCTGAACAAATACAGCTTGCTTTTCATACCAACCGAGTTCCATTTCGAACTGTTTGTCATATTTCTTTATCAGATGAGACGACGAGGTTACTTCCCCATCCAAAACCGCGCCTTGTATCTCATCAAATGAAAATGTCGTTGCCGCAGGTCCTCCATCCGGAATGTTCATCCCGTAAAGATGCCATCCTTCATCAATATTGGCAATAAATACAAGCTCTTTTTCAGAATCGGAAATATCTTTCACCGAAAAGGTCCAATGTACTGCCTCGATAATTTGAGCATAGCTTATAACGCTCAAACATAAAAGAAGCAGCAGCGAAAATAATTTCTTCATTATCATTCAGTTTTTTAACTCATTAGCGGAACTTTACGATTCCGGTAAAAACAGTTTTATATAATCAACAGAAAAGTCGAAAAAAAGATTGTCTCAAAACAACTGTAAAACTCATTTTAAAACAATCCAGTCCTACTTTTTACAAAAGTATTTAATGACTACGGTATTTGATATAATTTCACCTGCTTTATTAACAGTTTTTACAGAATAAGTTCCAGTAATCAGGTTAGATATGTCTATCGTTAGAACCACTTTTTCCAATGTATTACAAATATCGAACCATAAAAACATCTCCATATTCATTAAACTCCCAATAAACCTCGTTCAAATTTTCCGATAAAGTAATTTAGTCAGATTCTAAAAAACGCTCACATGAATCAAATTTGTTTTGTACATTTGTTTTATCAAGATCATAATCGATATATGAAACTAATTCATACGGCAGATTGGCATATAGGACAATCATTTTACGGATATAACCGAGACAACGAACATCAAATGTTTTTTGAATGGTTATGCACTGTGGTACAAAAGGAAAAAGCTGATGTATTACTCATTGCCGGAGATGTTTTCGATTCTCCCAATCCTCCAGCTTCGGCACAACGTTTATTTTACCATTTCCTAAGGAATGTCACCGAAAGAAACCCGCATCTGCAAATCATAATCATATCGGGAAACCACGACTCGGCTGCCCGCTTGGAAGCTCCCATGCCTTTGTTGGAATCGATGAACATCACGATCAAAGGTGTTATAAAAAGAAATGAAGACGGAATCGACTACTCAGATTTGTTAGTTCCCATTTATGATAAAGAGGGAAATATCCTCATTTGGTGTATGGCTGTCCCCTACATAAGACAAGGAGATTATCCTCCTTCAGACAGTTACGCAGAAGGTGTAAAAAATCTGTATAACGCCATATATAACGAGGCTTTGAAGCATGCAGAGCACGACCAAATGATTATCGCTATGGGACATTTGCAGGCCACAGGATCTGAGATTTCAGAAGACGACCAGAGCGAACGTACCGTAATCGGCGGTTTGGAGTGCATTTCTCCCGAAGCCTTTGCTCCCGGCATTTCTTACACGGCTCTCGGCCATTTGCACAAAGGACAGCGTGTTTCGAAACGAGAAAATGTCCGTTATGCCGGAAGTCCGTTGCCGATGTCTTTCGCTGAAAAAAATTATAAGCACGGTATAGAAGTCATTGAATTAGAGAAAGACAAAGCGATAAATATACGCAGAGAAATTTTCGATGCGCCGATTCCTCTGCAATCGATACCGGAAACGGCTCAACCGATAGACAAAGTTTTACAGGCAATAGATCATATAGACCCGTCTTCAAAAAATTATATAGAGGTGCTTGTATCGGTTGGTGGTCCTGAACCGTCTCTTAATTATAAAATAGAACAAGCACTGGAGAATAAGCAAGTACGTCTTACTCGTATTTTGCGAAAATCGGCGGTTGTTTCCGAATCAGGAGAACAGCAGATATTGGATTATAACGAACTTAAGAAAATCAGCCCTATAAAGATGGCAAAAGAAGTTTTTCTAAGGAAATACGGATCAGAAATGCCTACAGACATAGAAAGCTTATTAAACGAAGCAATCGAACAAACTGAGAGTTGAGAATATGAAAATATTAGCCATACGAGGAAAAAACCTCGCCTCGTTAGCCGAGGAATTTACAATAGATTTTACAACCGAACCATTATGTTCTGCCGGAATATTCGCAATTACCGGAGCTACAGGCTCTGGTAAATCGACCTTACTTGATGCGTTATGTCTGGCTCTATTTGATAAAACTCCCCGTACCGAAGGCAGTTCGGACAGTATATCCGTTTCTGATACCGAAGGGCAAAGTATCGGACAAAAAGATCCCCGTAGCATTTTACGCAGAGGTGTGACCCATGGATATGCAGAGGTAGATTTCAAGGCATTAAACGGTCTTTGTTACCGTAGTTCGTGGTCGGTAGCACGCGCCAGAGATAAAATAACCGGAAAATTGAAAAATGCAGAGATACGAGTATTCAGACTTGATAACCAGGAAGAAATACAAGGTACAAAAACCGAGGTTCTGTCTCATATTCAGGAACTGCTCGGCATGAATTTCGAACAATTTACTCGATCGGTACTATTAGCTCAAAATGATTTTTCCACATTTTTAAAAGCTAAACAGAACGAAAAAGCAGAATTGCTGGAAAAACTTACCGGAACTGATATTTATTCCCGTATATCGAAAACTATATACATGCGTGCAAAAGATGCTGAAGAAAAATGGCAATTTATGCACAACCGCATTAAAGACATAGAACTTTTGCCGGAAGAAACTGTAAGCCAATATCTAACAGAACAAAATTCGATCATCGAATCTCTTTCACTTCTACAAGATCAACAAAAGAGTATCGAAGAAAAACTGAATTGGATTAAAAACCGAGAAACACTTTTCCTTGAAAGGGAAAAAGCACAAAATGATCTGAAACAGATACAACAAGAACTTCTTGATACTCAGCCCCGTTTCAACTATCTGCAACGTATCGACCGCATACAACCGATAAAAGAATACTATCTGAAACTAAAAACAGCGGAAGAACAACATATTAAAGCCAAAGCTCTCTATCAAACGCTACAAAAGCAACGAAATGAAATTTCAGAAAAATATAAAACAACAGAAGAAAATTATAAGCAAAATGAATCTCAACTGAAAAAGATAGAAGATACCTATATTCTTATAGAACCTCAATTAAGAAGGGCTCGCGAACTGGATATACGAATCGAGAACGGAAAAAAACAGACCGACACTCTAAAGTCCGATATAGACAAGATTACAAAAGAATTGGACGCAGAACAACAAATATATAAAACTCTGCACAATGATATATTCACAACCGAGACTCAAGTAAAAGAAATTAAAAAATGGTTTACCGAACACCACCACTTTAAAGATATAATCCCTCACACAAGCTTGATTCTGAATTTAATCCGCGAAACGGAGATCGCCCGCAACCAGAAACTATCGAATGAAAATACACTTACATCATTAAATAAAACTCTCGAAGCGCAAGAGAAAAAATTAACGCAAGCAAAAACAGAACGTGAAAATCTGGAAAAACATCTCCCCAAAGAAATCATTCAATGGCGTTTACGGCTTGTCGAAGGCACTCCGTGCCCGGTATGCGGGAGCATACACCATCCGATAAAACAAAATATCGACACCTCGGAAGAGTTTTTACAATCGGAAAAATTGGAAGAACTCAAAGAAAACACCGATAAAATGATCTCTTCTCTTTCGGAAGAGATCGGAAAAATCTCGATTTCTATCGAGCGATACCGCACTTTAATACAGAACTACGAAACATCGTATAAAAATGCGTATGCAAAGATTGCCGGATATTTCGATACTTTTCCTGATTGGGAAAAGTTATTGCAAGAGGAAACGCTGGGAAAACTATTAAAAGAAACAGAGTCTTTCTGGCAATTAAAGCAAGAGTCTCTTTCCCATTTATCAGAAAAACAAAATACTTTTAACGAAAAGCTCTCTGCAAAAACCGATCTTATCAAACGATTGTCAGAAACCCGAAAAGAAAAAGAGCAACAACAACTCTTTGAGTCTTCCCGATTGTCTCAACTGCTCGAAGAAAGAAAAAGTTTATTTGAAGGACGACCGGCAAACGATATACAAACAAATTATGAGAAGCGAAAACAAGAAGTTTCAAAATTACTCGAAGATTCTCGAAAAACATTAAACGATATTGCCGGAAAGCAAGAACATCTAAACGGCATATCCGCTGCAAATGAGAATGAGCTGGAACAGCGTTCTCAAGAAATCGAAACGGAAAAACAAAACATAAAGGAATGGCTCTCCGATTTTAACCGCACCTCGACCTCCCCTCTTTCACCAGAAGATTTGCCGGAACTCTTGTCCCGGTCTCCGGAATGGATTACTCGTGAACGGGAACA
This sequence comes from uncultured Porphyromonadaceae bacterium, assembly GCA_900545915.1. GTDB lineage: Bacteria > Bacteroidota > Bacteroidia > Bacteroidales > Coprobacteraceae > Coprobacter. Next base: position 20,663 of record URAV01000031.1, on the reverse strand, counting down.
ATTGACAGACTTTTTCCGACGGGAAAGCATCTGTAAAGCAACACTTATCGAAAGAGAAAACAAACTCAAAGCTCATGAATCGAAAAATCCGGGAGTTATAAGCACAAATCATGATGAATCTCTGATAAAACAAATTGAAGAGATCAATAATAACATAAAATCATGCCAACAAAGAAATATCGAAATCTCTGCATTGTTACAATCCCATCAACGTAATTCAGAAAAAGTAAAACAGTTTACAAATGAACTCGATCGGTTAAGTCTTATTTCAGAAAAATGGAATAAACTAAATGAATTATTAGGTTCGCAAAGCGGTGATAAATTCAAAAAGATCGCACAGGGATATACTCTCGACATATTATTGTCGTATGCAAACAGACATCTGCAAGAGTTATCAAAACGATATGTATTACAGCGCATTCCAGACACACTCGGACTACAAATTTCCGACCTCGATATGGGAGGAGAAATAAGATCGGTACACTCTCTATCGGGAGGAGAGTCTTTCCTCATCTCTCTGGCTCTTGCCTTAGGCTTGTCTTCCGTATCTTCGAACCGCATGCAAGTCGAATCCTTATTTATCGACGAAGGGTTCGGTTCTCTCGATATAGATACCTTACGCATCGCAATGGATGCTCTTGAACGATTACAGACAGGAGGGAGAAAAATCGGTGTCATATCACATGTACAAGAAATGACCGAACGTATTGCCGTACAAATACGTGTAGAAAAAATAAGCAACGGGAAAAGCCGAATATCGATAGCGGGATAAAACCGGATGATAAAACCAAACAGTCTGTAAAAATGTTTATACCATATAAATTCTAAAAACAGATTGTCATGAGTTTTTTATGGTATATATTGATCGGTATCCTCGCAGGATGGGTAGCCGGAAAAATTATGAGAGGTGGAGGTTTCGGACTGGTCGTTAATTTAGTAGTCGGCATTATTGGCGGTCTGCTCGGCGGCTGGTTATTCGGGCTTTTCGGTCTTATTCCTGTCGGATCGATCGGCAGCTTTATCACATCCGTAATCGGAGCTATCGTTCTGTTATGGTTGGTTTCATTCATGCAACCTAAACAAAAACAATAAAAAGTTCTACTGAACTTTTTTTCACTTAGAATCTGTTTAAAGAACCCCTCAAACCTGACCCGGGCAAAATTTAAACAGGTATTTATAAATACCGAAAATGGTATATCCTCAAAAAATATCCATTTTCGGTATTAATGTTCACAACCCTCTTCGAGACAGAATATATTCTCTACTCTGAATATTAAAAATTATTAAAATATCCTCGTTCTTAAAAATACCGTCACATAATCATCCTCTTAATTTTATATTTATTTCCTCTCCACGATTATTAATCTCAAATTAATCGAAATACAATTAATTCAATAATCGCCTTATCTCATATTTGTCACGTTAACTGAAAGTTATTTCAAATTATTATTTCTAAATAAACATACTTATGAAAACATGTACATTCAAACAGGCAGCATCTTTACTATTATGTTGTCTCATTACTACGGCTTCGGCCAAAGAAATTTATCTATCATCCAATGGAAAAGACAAAAATGACGGTACAACTCCTGCTACTGCCGTAAAAACCCTTTCCAAAGCGTTATCCCTCGCCGATAAAGGTGATGAAATCAAAGTATCGGGATTTATCGATATTTCTAAAGAGCCAACTTCCGATCAATACGGAAACGGATGCTACAACCTGAAAGGTAACCAAGGGGTCAAGTTCCCCAACAAGGCGTTGACTATCACGGGAGATGATCGAGAAACTTGCGGATTCGACGGAAAATCAAATTCCGGAAACGGAACAGGCTGCCTTCGCTTAGATGGTATATATGACGGATTAACTGTCAAGAACCTTACTATAAAAAACGGTGATCCTTGTGGAGATAAAGGAGGCGGTGCTTATATACGAGGAGGTAAAATTACATTCGATAACTGTGCTTTCATTGACAATCGAAACTATAAACAGAATAACGGTACTACTCGAGGAGGCGCTATTTATTACGAAGGAAATCATCCGGACTCTAAGTTGACCCTTAACAAATGTATATTTAAAGGTAACTTGAACAAAGAAGGTAGTGATATCTTTTTCAGTAACGGAGCATTACTTGCCGACGGTTGTTCTTTCGAAGGAACTGACGCCAGTGGATACGCTGGTTCGGAAGGCGGAGTTCTGAAAACAACTACACAGGGAGATTTCAATGATATCGTATTCCGCAATTCAGTTATCAGAAACTATAAAGTAGATACGAACGGTGCTGCATTTAGCCTAAAACATCTCGTAAAAAATAAAAACTTAAATTTACGGGTTGAGAATTGTCTCATTTACAATAATCAATGCTTGAAATATCAAGGTGGAGTATGCATTGTAGATAACAGCCAACCTTCGGGCACAGATAAAGTAACTTTTATCAATACGACCATGTACGGGAATAAAGCCATGTCCGGCGGAGCTATCATGCTTGACCAAGTTCCCGAGACAACAAGCACATTCGACCTTATCAACTGCACTATCGTAGGCAACGATTCCCAATCCGGCGGAGGGATACGTATCAATAACAGAGCTGTAAATATGACTAAACGCATCTATAACTGCATTCTGGAAGGCAATACTGAAAAAGGAGAACGCCCTTCAGACCTGTCCATACAATATAATAATGATGTCAACGGAAACGAACTGGTTATCAAAAATTCATTTATAGGATCAGAATCCAGCAATAAACTAGGCGACGGCTTTGCCGCCGAAAGCCAAATAAATTATACCTCGAACGGCATATCATGCGGTCTTGTGGAAAATCCTGCCGAGTATATACAAAAATTAAGATGTATTCCTTTAAAAGACGATGTCCAAGCGTTAAAAGCCGGGAATGCACAATATTTGAAAGAAGTGGGTGTATATGTCGATCAACTACAAAAAACAAGACCTTATAGCGACAATAAATGTGCCGCAGGAGCAATAGAAAATCCGATCGGTAAAATCGGAAAGTAACTTTATAAATTAAGAGTTTATTAAAATTTAGACTAAGCTACCATCCGAGAAAATCATTCGAACTCCGGATGGTAGCTTTATTCTACAAATTATTCTTTTAATATTTCATCAAACATCACACGATTATTTCAGGTTTTCCTTAAAAAATACTTCCAATTTATCAAAAGGAATAAGATTTATACGGTCATACAGATCTACATGCCCGGCACTCGGAACAACATAAAGTTCTTTGGGTTCAAACGCCCGTTTATAAGCATCTTCGCTGAACTCCCGAGAATGGGCATTCTCTCCGGTAATAAAAAGCAACGGACGAGGGGAAATGGTTTCTATATCGTTAAATGGATAGAAATTCATAAATTTCACATTACCGGTAAGAGTCGGATGTGTCGTTGTAAGCGGAGTCGCACCTTTAGGTGTATATTCACCACGTGAAGTACGGTAAAAATCATAAAATTCTCGCTCAATAGGGGTTGAATTTGCATTCAACTCATGTACTGTACCACTGGTATATTTCGTTTCACCGCCCGTAAATTCGACATAGCGCTGTTCCGCTGCCTCAGCAAGAATTTGCCGCCGTTGTTCAAGTGTTACGGCATGTTTCAATCCATCACGATTAGCAGCTCCCATATCATACATACTTATCGTGGCAATCGCTTTCAATCTCGGATCTATTTTTGCTGCACTAATAGCAAAGCTACCACTACCGCAAATTCCTATAACCCCGATTTTCTCACGGTCAACAAATTTTCTCGAACCGAGAAAATCAACTGCCGCACTAAAAGTCTCAGAATACATATCAGGAGACACGGCATTGCGAGGCAAACCTTCACTCTCTCCCCAAAACAGAAGATCTATAGATAAGGTTACAAATCCCCGTTCAGCCATTTTTATCGCATAAAGGTTGGCACTCTGTTCTTTAACCGCGCCCATCGGATGCCCGACAATAATGGCAGGATATTTTTTTTCTGTCTCCATTTTTTCGGGGAAAAACAGGTTACCTCCTATTTTCATTTTATATTGATTAAGAAAAGAGACCTTTTCCATTTTCACGTTATCACTTTTGTAAAAGTTATTTGCATCGGTTTGTGCGAAAGAGACATAATGCACTGTCATAACCAATATAGCTATAAAAAATATCCGTTTCATAGTTCTAATAATATACATGTTTCTTACTTTTTATTTCTTATATCCTGTCTCAATTTTCCAATAAAGAAATAAAACAGGTCACTTTTGCGCTTTCATTTGTCAAATAGTCCGCTGTCATCTTCGTGAGAACAGAAAAACATCCTCGAAAGAAACTCTCGAAACCGACTCGGGTAAAACTTAGACAGGCTCTTAAACATCAACTCTCATTTCAAACTTTTCTTAAAAAACGTATCCAATTTGTCAAACGGGATCATATCGACACGATCATAGAGGTCGATATGGCGCGCTCCCGGTACGATATAAAGTTCTTTCGGTTCAGCAGCCCGTTCATAAGCATCTTCACTGAAATAACGCGAATGCGCATTCTCTCCTATAATAAAAAGTAAAGGACGAGGAGAAATGGTCTCGATATAGTTCATCAGAGGGAAATTAATAAACGATAAATGACTCGTTTCGGAGAAACCTCCTCGAGCACGAGGATGATGCCCTCGCTTAAGAGCATAGTATTCCCAAAACTCAGTACCTATTGAATCGAGTCCTGCAGGTATCTCTGTCGCAGTCTCGACCGGAAATGACGGATTATACTCAGGTTCTCCGGCCTCAAAATCTTTCCAACGTTGTTCACTGAGACGTTCGAGCATTTGATCATATTCAACCTTCGTCATAGAATCTTTCCATCCGTAATGATCTGCACGACTAATATCATACATACTTGCTGTAGCAACGGCTTTAATACGTTTATCTACCTGAGCTGCCGTAACTGCAAAGCCTCCACCCCCGCAAAGCCCGATCGCACCTATACGATTTCGGTCAACAAACGGTCGTGTACCGATAAAATCGACAGCAGCACTAAAATCCTCGACAAAAATATCCGGAGAAGAAATATGGCGAGGTTCACCGCTGCTTTCTCCATTATAAGACTCATCAAAAGCCAATGTTATAAATCCTCGTTCGGCAAGTTTCATAGCATAAATACCTGCACCTTGTTCCTTCACCCCACCATAAGGTGTTCCTATGACAATTGCCGGGTATTTTCCAGATTTGTCAAAGTCTTTCGGCATATACATATCTGCAGCAACCGTAATCCCGAAACGATTTTTATATCGAACATTCTCAACTTCCACGTTATCACCGACAACAAAAGTCTTATTATTTTTTTGAGCATCAAGCGTATTCATAATTAGCAACATTAAAAATATCAAAAAACAAAATTTTCCATTCATCCTATCCTATTTTTAAGAATCACACACTTTTAGCCATTTCGTATGCCTCTTGCATTGCAGAATTACCCTTAATCTCACCCATGCGCCATACGCCTAATCCGAACACAATTCCTTTAATCGAAGGATTTTCCAAGCAATCGAGAAAACCTTGAAAAGTATCGATCGTGCGCAACATTTTTTCCTTATCGTCTTCTGCCGCCGTTACAATAAAAAAGAAATCTTTATTTTTCATCTCTGTATAACGCGCACAACAACGATCGATAAGAGTCTTCATTTGTGCAGACATCGTATAAAAATATACCGGAGTAGCCATAACAATTACATCTGCAGCAAGCATTTTCTCTATAATTTCAGACATATCATCTTTCTGAGGACAAGGCTTGCCATACATACTGCACACGCTACATCCCGTACAATAATTAATATTTTTATCCCGAAGAAAGATCTTTTCTGCCTCATTACCGACTTCTGTAGCTCCTCGTAAAAATTCATCACATAAAATGTCGGAGTTGCCGCCACGACGCGGACTCGACGAAAGAATCAATATTTTTTTCATTTTCTTCCTTAATGTTTTTTATTCGGTACAAAAATAATAGCTCTTCTATTACAGATTTGTAGATAAATCTTCGATTCTATTAACCAAATTACGGATTTTTCTATCGGAATAATTTTTACATGAATATGTCATAACATAAAAAAGGCCATCAGACAATCTGCCCGATGACCTTTTAGGAAATAATATATAGTTTTAGAATGCCAAACCGAGACGGAATCCGAAATTATTTAATCCGTCGAGCGAATAAGTAAGCACATTCCCTTTATTGGTAGCATAACTATAATATAATGCTACATGGAAACCGACCGACTTGTCCTGAGTAGGATACATCGTAATACCTACTTCAGGAGAAATATAGAATCCCCAATCATAATCATGAGATTTATACACATTATAATATGATGACATCTCACTATATTCAGGACCTAATTTCAATGACAAATAAGGAATGAACTGACTTTCGGGAACAAAACGATAACGGAAAGATGCTCCGAAAGGCAATTGGAACAATGAATGCTGCTGATCTGTGGTCATTGCCGCCGTTTCGGAAATATTCAGTGTTCTCTGCCCAAAATATTCATTATTCGTACTGTAAGCCAAGAAAAGACCTACTCCAATATTATCGGTGATAAAATAACCACCTTCAAAATTCATACCCCAACCACTGGCAGTGCTTGCAAATTTATTACTTAGCGGTACGTTGAATTGCCAGTCCACATTGGCATAACCATTTTTCACCTGAGCTTGTCCTACCGCAGGAACAGCCATGAAAGCCGCCATTATAACGGCGAGTTTCAATCCTATATTTTTTATTGTTTTCATCTTGTCTGTAATTTTATTTTTTCAAATAAGGAGATTGGACATAAGCTTGATTTACAGCTGTGATAGCAAGTTGTGTGTTAAAGCGGTTAGAACCGGAAAGCAAACCGGTCATATACGCACTCCACAAAACAGGAAGTTTTTCTTTTTGTCCGGTCGGCGCACTCAAATTTACCAATTCTGCAAGCATAGAACCTACATTATAGCTATAAACTACACTATAAGGATAGTACCAGCCACCACCCCAGTAGCCGCCCCAATAACCGGGATACCAGTAACCGGGATAATCCCACCACCAATAGGGGTTGCTATAACCTGTAAAATAGTATGAATCTTCGACATAACTTACTTGAATACCCAAATCGGCATCCTCTTTCTCCTCGACCCTTGTGTAGCCTCTGTCATCCATATTTTTCACATAAGTGTCGATAATATTCAACGCATTTTCATCTTTCCAGTATTTTGCTTCTTTACTGTCTGAGATAAGTAAAATACTGTCTGGGATATAATACGTTGAAAACTCGCTGAAATTTTCTTTTTTATCATAATCGGTATAGACCATGAAATTGTCATCCAATTTAGACATATCGGGGTCTTTCTGACACGATGTTGATAAAAATAATACGAATAGTACCGGTAGTACAGAAATCATTTTTTTCATATTACTTTCCATTTAAATTTATTATTAGAAACGATTATGATTCCATAACAATACTTATAAAAGAAAGTTTGAAAAATAGGTGTTAATAAGCTATAACCGAATATGATTTTAACATTTTATCCTTTAAGAAGCTGTCTGAATTTCCCGATAAAAACTGCATTTCCTACAAAACAGCTCTCTACAACACGTTTTTCGTTATTTTTATGTAAGTTTGCCGGGAAATGCAAAAAACCGGAAAAATGCAAATCGATAATTGTTTTCAACTTCCTAAATACGTTATTATCGTGGCCGGAGGAAAAGGATTGAGAATGGGTGGAGAAATTCCCAAACAATTCCGCCCGATCTCAGGTCATCCGGTACTGATGCACACTCTCGAAGCTTTTTATAGATATGATCCTGAAATAGAAATAATTTTGGTATTACCCGAAGAACACCAAAATTATTGGAACGACTTATGTCTTCAACATCGATTTACTCTTAAACACAAAGTCGTTACAGGAGGACCGACCCGTTTTCATTCAGTAAAAAACGGACTCGATACTTTGCCTGATAACGGGCTGGTAGCCGTGCACGACGGTGTACGCCCATTAGTTTCCGAAGAGGTAATCGACAACGCATTCGAAGAAGCGAAACGATCAGGTGCGGTAATTCCGGTCATTGAAGTAACCGATTCTCTACGAGAGTTGACCCCGAACGGAAAAAGCAAATCTGTCCCGAGAAACTTATATAGGAGTGTACAAACTCCTCAAGTTTTCAAAACCGCGCTTTTGAAAGAAGCGTACCGTCAGCCGTTCTGCAACTTCTTTACCGACGATGCATCAGTCGTTGAGGCCACAGGCAAAGAGGTCAAGTTGATAAAAGGAAACACAGAAAACATAAAAATTACAACCCCAAAAGATTTGTTATTGGCAGAAATGTTATTATCCCATGTCTGACTTATCGACCCGCGACATAAAATTTCTACCGGGAGTAGGTCCGAAAAAAGCGGAACTATTCAATAAAGAACTGAAAATATTCAGTTTCGAAGATCTTTTATACTATTTCCCTTATAAATATATAGACCGCAGCCGTACCTATAAAATCAAGGAAATCGACGGAAATATGCCCTATATCCAACTACGGGGAGAGATCTTGAATTTCGAAACACAAGGCGAAGGCAAAGGTCGTCGACTCATCGCCCGTTTTTCTGACGGAACAGGCATCATCGAACTGGTATGGTTTAAAGGGATAAAATTCATTATCGAAAAATACAAACCGGGTACAGAATACACTCTGTTCGGAAAACCGATCCGGTTCGGTAACAAATTCAATATCGCCCATCCCGAGATCGATCCGATCGACGATATTATCGATAAAGCTCCGGGATTACAAGCTTATTATAATACGACAGAGAAAATGAAGAGCCATTTTCTTAATTCGAAGGCTATACAAAAAATCATGTATAATCTTTGGAAAAGTATTAATGGTCCTCTTCCCGAAACATTACCGGCACAGGTTATCGCCCGTTCCCAAGTCATCTATCTGACCGAAGCCATACGAAATATACATTTCCCACAATCTCCCGACCTGCTTAGAAAAGCGCAATTCAGACTTAAATTCGAAGAACTGTTCTACCTGCAACTGAACATACTTCGTTTTACCCGACAAAGACAAAAAAAACTGGGCGGTTTTCGGTTCGACCATATCGGAGACTATTTCAACAATTTTTATCACCAATGTTTACCTTTTGAGCTGACAAACGCTCAAAAAAGAGTATTACGGGAAATTCGTGCGGATGTCGGAAGCGGAAAACAGATGAACCGCTTGTTACAAGGAGACGTCGGAAGCGGAAAAACTCTGGTAGCCCTAATGAGCATGCTAATGGCTGTCGATAACGGATTTCAGGCATGTCTCATGGCTCCCACCGAAATATTGGCATCTCAGCATTACGAATCGATCAACGAATTAGTAGCCCCAATCGACATACATGTAGAATTGCTGACCGGGTCGACACGGAAAAGAGAAAGAGAACGCATTCATGAAGGATTACTGACGGGAGATGTAAATCTGATTATCGGCACACATGCGCTGATCGAAGATACCGTACTCTTTTCAAATCTGGGATTAGTAGTCATCGACGAACAGCACCGCTTCGGAGTAGAACAACGTGCACGACTGTGGAAAAAGAATAATCGGCCTCCCCACATACTGGTAATGACGGCAACACCCATTCCCCGAACATTGGCAATGACCGTTTACGGAGACTTGGACGTTTCGGTAATCGACGAACTCCCTCCGGGAAGGAAGCCGATACAAACCATACACCAATACGATAATAAACGAGGAGCTCTATATGCATCTATTCGTAAACAAATCGAAATGGGCCGACAGATTTACATCGTATATCCGCTTATACAAGAAAGTGAACGTTCGGATCTGAAAAATCTGGAAGACGGATTTAAACATATACAAGAGGTCTTTCCCGAGTTTAAAGTTTGCATGGTACACGGCAAAATGAAACCGGCCGAGAAAGAAGCTGAAATGCAGAAATTTGTTTCAGGAGAAGCCCACATCATGGTGGCGACTACTGTAATCGAAGTAGGTGTAAATGTTCCGAATGCCTCAGTAATGATCATAGAAAATGCCGAACGTTTCGGATTATCGCAATTGCACCAATTACGAGGACGTGTAGGACGGGGAGCAGATCAATCATATTGTATCTTGATGACTTCGCACAAGCTCTCCCAAGAAACACGAAAACGACTCGAGATTATGGTACGCACGAACGACGGCTTCGAAATATCGGAAGCCGATCTGCAATTACGAGGTCCGGGAGATATGGAAGGTACTCAACAAAGCGGCATCGCTTTCGACTTAAAAATCGCAAACATCGCTAAAGACGGACAAATATTGCAATTAGCCCGTGATATTGCTAATGAAATTTTAGATAAAGATCCTGAATTGTCTCTGACAGAAAACTATGTTCTGAACCGCCAATTACAAAAAATATTCAAAAAGAAAATCAATTGGAGTCTGATCAGTTAAAAGTCTGTCCAAATCTTTATTTCTTAAATTGTTCAAACATGCTGCAAAACATATTTTGCAATAAATTCCTAAAACACAAATAATTATCAACAAACAAAGCATTATTTTCCTCTCCGTTACCGTAAAAGATGTTAATCAGAAAATCCTTTTTCCGGACAAAATCATTACCTTTGAAAATGTGAGCCTAAATCTGGGCACATAGCGTATCGATTACGATATCCACATTTACATTATCCATGTTCCGGGAATCCGGAAAAGTAAGATAAAAAATCATCGGAATGAAATTGATTGGATTAAAACAATTTATTATTACAGGCTTATTAACAGTGATCCCCTTTGGTTTAGTTTCAGCGCAAACCACAAAGCCGGCCACTAAAAAACATACCTCCATTCAAGAAGACCTTATCGCCTATAACAAAGTAATTCCCCGCATTATGAACGTGGTGGATTCAACAGCTCTTAAAAAAAGGCTGGAACAGGAATATAACGAATATCCCGCTCTTGATCTTTACGGAGACAACTGGAATACAGAATGGGTAAATCCTTACAAATCGACCGTACAATTTCCCGATTCGTTCTCAATCGACGTCTCTAATTATTGCATGCCAGTTCCGGGATATAAAACCTCTGATTATGGTCCTCGCTGGCGCAGAATGCACAGAGGCGTAGATTTAAAACTTCAGGTAGGCGATACTGTGAGAGCCGCATTTTCCGGGAAAGTAAGAATTACGAAATATGAGGCCAGGGGATACGGTTATTATGTATTATTAAGACATCCGAACGGATTAGAAACAATTTACGGACATCTTTCAAAAATATTGGTTCGACCCAACCAGATCGTTAAAGTAGGTGATCCTATCGCATTAGGAGGTAACACCGGAAGATCAACAGGCCCTCACCTACATTTTGAAACACGTTTTTTAGGTTTGGATATAAACCCGAACGAAATTTTCGATTTTGTCAATCAAGTTCCTCACACCGATACTTATGTATTCAGAGCAAAATCGACAGTCAAAAATGCTTATTCGGCACGCACCGCAGCATCGAAAAGCGGAAATAACGGAAGCAAATATGTCACTTACAGAGTGAAAAAAGGAGATACGCTCTCTTCTATTGCCGTCAAATATCGTACAACGGTAAATACATTATGCCGACTGAACGGTATCAGCAAAAATAAGATATTGCGATTGGGACAACCTATTCGAGTAAAATAAAAGAAGTGAAAATTTGACATTCTGATTAAAAGCTGTTATCTTTGCCGAGATTTTGAAAAACAGGAAAGATATGATAATTAATATTTATCTGAATAGTGGCATACCGCATTCAAGCATGTCGAATCCCGACAGCAATTTCCCGTTTTTCGTTGACGATGAACTTAAATTTTTTATTATATAATGCGTTGGCTTTATTGCTAACGCATTTTTTTTGATCGGACAACAAGAATTTAAAATAATATCCATTTATGCAGAAATCTATTAAAAAAGTACTGGTATTAGGATCCGGCGCTTTAAAAATCGGACAAGCGGGAGAATTTGACTATTCCGGATCTCAAGCATTAAAAGCATTAAAAGAAGAAGGAATCAAGACAGTCCTTATCAATCCTAACATAGCGACAATACAAACGTCGGAAGGGATTGCCGATCAAGTATATTTCTTACCTGTAACCCCCTATTTCGTAGAAGAAATTTTCAAAAAGGAGCAACCCGACGGTATTCTTCTCGCATTTGGCGGTCAAACTGCATTGAACTGCGGAACAGAATTATATAATAAAGGTATTCTGGATAAATACAATGTAAAAGTATTGGGTACTTCGGTAGAGGCGATAATGAATACCGAAGACCGGGATTTATTTGTTAAGAAACTAAATGAAATCGGCGTTAAGACCCCGAAAAGCATAGCTGTAGAGTCGATGGAAGATGCCTTTAAAGCTGCCGAAGCAATCGGATATCCTCTGATCATACGCTCGGCATACGCTTTAGGAGGCATGGGTAGCGGTTTTTGTTACAATGAAAAAGAATTAAAAGAGCTTGCCGAGAATGCATTTTCTTATTCTAATCAGATTCTTGTAGAGGAATCTCTAAAAGGGTGGAAAGAAATCGAGTTTGAAGTCATACGGGATAAAAACGATCACTGTTTTACCGTTGCGAGTATGGAAAATTTCGATCCGCTCGGCATACATACCGGTGAAAGTATCGTTGTCGCACCGACTTGTTCTCTTGACGAAAAAGAACTGGCTCTGTTACAAGAACTTTCTAAAAAAACTATCCGCCATCTGGGTATCGTCGGAGAATGCAATATACAATACGCTTTCAATTCCGAAACAGACGATTATCGGGTAATCGAAGTCAATGCCCGATTGAGCCGATCTTCAGCTTTAGCTTCAAAAGCGACCGGTTATCCTTTAGCATTCGTTGCCGCAAAACTCGCTTTAGGTTATTCTTTAGATCAAATCGGAGAAATGGGAACTCCCAATTCGGCATACGTAGCACCGAGTCTCGATTATTATATCTGCAAAATTCCCCGCTGGGATTTGAACAAATTCGCCGGAGTATCCCGACTGATCGGATCGAGCATGAAATCGGTAGGAGAAATCATGTCTATCGGTAAAAGTTTTGAAGAAATCATTCAAAAAGGTTTAAGAATGATCGGACAGGGAATGCACGGTTTCGTAGGAAACAGCGACCTGAAATTCGACAATCTGGCAGAAGAACTTTCCCACCCCACCGATATGCGTATCTTCGCTATTGCCGAAGCATTCGACAAAGGTTATACGATCGAGAAGATACATGATCTGACAAAAATAGACTCATGGTTCCTCGGTAAACTGAAAAATATTCACGACTATAAATTAAAACTTCAAACATACGATCATATAGAAGATATTCCTGCAGACGTAATGCTCGAAGCAAAACGTCTCGGATTCTCTGATTTCCAGATTGCCCGTTTTGTGGAGAATCCACAAGGGAATATGGAAGCTGAAAATATCCGTACCCGCAATTATCGGAAGAAATTAGGAATACTTCCTTCTGTAAAACGAATCAATACCGTAGCTTCGGAACATCCGGAACTGACCAATTATCTGTATTTGACGTATGACGGAAGCGATCATGACATCCCTTATTACAAAAACGACAAATCGGTCGTAGTGCTCGGATCAGGAGCATACCGCATAGGTAGTTCGGTAGAATTCGACTGGTGTTCGGTAAATGCCGTGCAAACAGCCCGCAAATTAGGATATAAATCGATAATGATCAATTACAATCCAGAAACGGTATCGACAGACTACGACATGTGCGACCGGCTTTATTTCGATGAGCTGACCTATGAACGGGTACTTGATGTGATCGACTTGGAATCCCCTAAAGGGGTCATCGTATCGGTAGGCGGACAAATTCCGAATAACCTGGCAATGAAATTACATCGTCAGCAAGTACCTATTCTCGGGACATCTCCGGTCTCCATCGACCGTGCAGAAAACCGTCACAAATTTTCCAGTATGCTCGATCAATTGGGTATAGACCAACCGGCATGGAAAGAACTCACCAGTATGGACGAGATCGATGCGTTTATCGAAAAAGTAGGATTCCCGGTATTGGTACGTCCGTCATATGTACTTTCCGGAGCTGCCATGAACGTTTGCTACGATAAAGAAGGATTGAGAAACTTCCTCGATCTCGCTGCTCACGTATCAAAAGAATATCCCGTTGTAGTTTCTCAATTTCTGCAGAACGCCAAAGAGATAGAATTCGATGCCGTAGCCAAAAACGGAGAAGTTGTGGAGTATGCCATCTCCGAACATGTCGAGTTTGCAGGAGTACATTCAGGAGATGCGACTCTGGTATTCCCGGCTCAGAAAATCTATTTTGAGACTGCCCGCCGTATAAAGAAAATCAGCCGGCAGATCGCAAAAAAATTGAATATCAGCGGACCTTTCAACATTCAGTATCTTGCCAAGAATAATGAAGTGAAAGTTATCGAATGTAACTTGCGGGCATCTCGAAGTTTTCCGTTCGTTTCTAAAGTATTGAAGCGCAACTTTATCGAAACGGCAACCCGCATTATGCTCGACGCCCCATACTCACAGCCCGATAAATCGGCCTTCGATGTTGATTGCATCGGTGTCAAAGCCTCTCAATTCTCCTTTGCCCGGTTACAGAATGCCGATCCTGTGTTAGGTGTGGATATGGCATCTACCGGAGAGGTCGGATGTATCGGAGAAGATTTCAATGAAGCACTTTTGACTTCTATGATTGCAGTAGGATATAACATTCCTAAAAAGAGTGTAATGGTCTCTTCAGGATCGGCAAAATCTAAAGTCGATTTATTGGAAGCTTGCCGACTACTCGATCAAAAAGGATATGACTTATATGCTACGGCCGGGACACAAAAATTCCTAAAAGACAATGGCGTAAAGAATGTGCAAGTCGTTTCATGGCCGGATGAAAATAAAGAAAACAACGTCATGGACATGATCTCGGAACACAAATTCGAATTGGTTATCAATATTCCTAAAAATCATACTAAACGGGAACTGACCAACGGTTACAAGATCCGCCGTGCTTCGATAGATCACAATATTCCGCTATTGACAAATGCCCGTCTGGCAAGTGCATTTATAGAAGCATTCTGCAACATAGGAATGGAAGACATAGAAATCAAGAGTTGGAAAGAATATAAATAAAAGATTATTTTGAGAACCTGTTTAAGTTTTATACTTAGACGGTTCTTAGATCATACGATAAAAAGTAAGGCGGATAAAATTATCCGCCTTACTTTTTATCGTACGATTTAGAAAATTCCACTACAACACGCCTTGTGCCATCATTGCTTTTGCAACTTTCATAAATCCGGCAACATTAGCTCCCTTGACATAGTTAACAGTACCATCCTCTTGTTTACCATAACGTACACATTGAGTATGGATGTCGAACATAATCTGTTTCAAACGAGCATCGACTTCTTCTGCCGTCCAGTTTAATTTGATGGAGTTCTGAGTCATTTCGAGACCACTTACAGAAACTCCTCCCGCATTAGCGGCTTTACCCGGAGCATAAAGAATCTTCGCTTTCAAGAACTCATCGATAGCCTCAGGAGTCGAAGGCATGTTTGCTCCTTCCGACACGGCAAAACATCCATTTGCAAGCAAAGCACGAGCATCATCTCCATCCAATTCGTTCTGAGTAGCACTCGGCATGGCGATGTCGCACTTTTCGCCCCAAGGACGACCACCTTCTACATACTTGCAACCATACTGGTCTGCATATTCCTTTATACGTCCGCGATATAGATTTTTCAATTCAAATATATATTTCAATTTGGCTTCATCAATACCGTCAGGATCATAAATGTAACCGTTACTGTCAGACATGGTAACAACTTTAGCTCCAAGACTGATCAATTTTTCTACTGTATATTGAGCTACATTTCCCGATCCCGATACCGTAACGACTTTACCTTTAATATCTATATTCCGGGTTTTCAGCATTTCAAGAAGGAAATATACATTGCCATAACCGGTAGCCTCCGGACGAATCAAAGACCCCCCGAATTCAAGACCTTTACCGGTAAAAGTTCCAGTATTTTCACGAGCCAGTTTTTTATACATACCATACATATAACCGACCTCGCGTCCTCCTACTCCGATATCACCGGCAGGAACATCAGTTTCCGGCCCGATATGCCGCCATAATTCGGTAACAAAAGCCTGACAAAAACGCATGATTTCCGTATCGGATTTTCCTTTCGGGTTAAAGTCCGAACCTCCTTTACCCCCACCCATCGGCAATGTCGTCAAAGAGTTTTTAAAAGTCTGTTCGAACGCAAGGAATTTAAGGATAGACAAGTTTACGGATGAATGGAAACGAATTCCCCCTTTATACGGTCCGATTGCATTATTATGCTGTACTCGATATCCCATATTGGTTTGCACTTTTCCTTTATCATCCAACCAAGTTACACGAAATGAAAAAATACGATCAGGAATACAAAGTCTTTCAATAAGATTGTAACGGTCAAACTCAGGATGTTCATTGTAGGCATCCTCGATAGTTGACAACACTTCTTCCACAGCCTGATGATATTCAGGTTCATTCGGGAAACGTCTTTTCAGTTCACTCAGTACGTTTTGTGCATTCATTTTTCTTGATAATTTATAGTAATAAATAATTCAGATTCTAATCATATTTCTACATAAAGCAAGCCTTTACCTTCACTCTTACTTCTGACTTTTTACTTTCCAGGCGTTCATTAGTAATAAAAATGCAAGAAATAGAGGCTATATCTTTTATTTTGACGCAAATTTAAAACAAATAATTTGATAATTGCAAGAAATAACAGAAAATAAATAACAAAAAGCGCAATAAAATTATTTTTAATGGCAAAAAGATCTGTTTTTATCTATTTATGAAAAATTTTGACACAAATAAAAATACGGTATATTCAAACATTCTATCTAAGAGCCAGCCTGAATTTTCCGATAATATTTCTTATTAGAAAATTTAGACCGGCTCTTAATCGGTTATTAAATTATATTTCATATCTTTAATGCAGCCAGAATTATTTTATGAAATCATAAATATGCCATCATCTAACTACACATAAATTACACACTTATGAAAAAAAAATTTTCAACACACAAAAAAAGGTTTTCCTTTTCAGCCCCAAAATGGATATTAGCAATCTGCTTAGCGAGTATTGCAGGAAATGTCTCGGCAACACAACCCCAAAAATCAGGTAAGGCATACGTTGTCTCCAATGCACACCTGGATACGCAATGGTTGTGGACGGTACAAACATCGATCATTGACTATATTCCCCGCACCATTCATCAGAACTTAGCGCTTATACGTGATTATCCCGATTATATTTTCAATTTTGAAGGAGCTGTAAAATATAATTGGATGAAAGAATATTATCCTCTTGATTATGAAAAAGTAAAAGAGGCCATAAAAAGCGGAAGATGGCATATATCCGGATCTTCATGGGATGCTAACGACGTGAATGTTCCGTCTCCCGAATCCAGTTTCCGAAATATTCTGCTCGGACAAGAATTTTATAAAAAAGAATTCGGACTGAAATCGACTGACATTTTTTTACCCGATTGTTTCGGTTTTGGCTATACACTCCCTTCTATTGCCAAACATTGCGGTCTTATTGGTTTCTCCACTCAAAAATTAGGATGGCGCAAAAAACCGTTTTACGGAGACTCGAAAATACCGTTTACCATAGGACGCTGGAAAGGAATCGACGGAGCTGAACTGATATGTGCTTTAGACTGCGGCAGTTATGTCTACAACTTCAATGAAGATGATCTTACAAAAGACAGCGATCTGATGCAACGCATAGAAAGAGATCCGATGCATACGGCATACCGCTATTTCGGTGCTGGGGACAGAGGGGGTTCGGCAATGCCTGTTTCTGCCATGGCAATAGAAAAAGCCCAAACTTCAGGAGATGGGCCGATAGAGATTGTCAGTGCATCTTCCGACCAACTATATAAAGACTACCTACACTCCGGGAAAGTAGAAGAGCTCCCCGTATTCGACGGCGAATTGTTAATGGACGTACATGCTTCGGGATGTTATACCTCTCAATCGGCAATGAAACGATTCAATCGTAGAAATGAACAATTAGCAGATGCAGCCGAACGAGCATCTGTAATTGCCGAATGGATCGGTGCTCTGCCTTATCAAAGTAAAACTTTGACCGAAAGCTGGCAGCGTTTCATTTGGCATCAATTCCATGATGATCTTACAGGAACCAGTATTCGAGAAGTATATCCTTTTTCTTGGAATGATGAAATTCTGTCCCAAACTCAGTTTATGCAAGTGATGAACACTGCAAGCGGTGCAGTTATTTCAGGGATGGACACAAAAGTTAAAGGCATCCCGGTTGTAATCTATAATCCGACTGCTTATGCCCGTAAAAATATTGCCGAAGCCTTTATCCCCACAGACAAATCCCCTTCAGGCATAAAAGTTTACACTCCCGACGGAAAGGAAACTCCCTCACAAATACTCGGATATACCGATGGAAAGGTACATATCTTATTCGCGGCAAATGTCGATCCGGTAAGTTATAGTGTATATGATATCCGTCTATCCGGAAAACAAAAAAATACAAAAACACTGACAACTACTGCAAATTCTATCGAAAACAGTATTTATAAAGTCACTCTAAACTCCAATGGCGATATATCTTCGATTATAGACAAAAGAGTCGGCAAAGAACTTGTTAAAAATGGAAAGGCAATACGACTCGCTTTATTCCGAAACAATATGTCAAACGAATGGCCGGCATGGGAAATTATTAAAAGCGTAATGGATGCCGAACCCGAATCCATAAAAGAAGATGTCAAAATCACAATAGAAGAAAATGGGAGTTTACGATCTGTGCTGAAAGTAGAACGTAAATATGGTGACAGTAAATTTACTCAACGCATTTGCCTCACCGAAGGTGCTGCAGATGATCGTATAGACATCGTTACCGATATAGACTGGGCAACGAAAGCATCACTATTAAAAGCGGAGTTTCCTTTGTCTGTATCTAATAAGGAAGCTACTTATGACTTAGGATTAGGGAACATAAAAAGAGGAAACAACACAGAACTCGCTTATGAGGTTTATGCACAACATTGGGCAGACCTTTCTGACGAAGACGGGTCTTATGGCGTTTCAATTCTGAATAACTGTAAATACGGTTGGGATAAACCCGATGACAATACTCTTCGTCTGACCTTATTGCACACACCGGGATCGGAAGAACGGTATGCCCATCAACGGACTATGGATCTCGGACACCATCAGATTATTTATTCCATAGTAGGTCATACTCAGTCTCTCGAAAATGCAGGAATCATACAAAAAGCTGAAGAATTGAATCAACCGTTAATCGCATATATTGCACCTAAACATAACGGAATATTAGGGAAAACAATATCTTTCGTAAATTCAAATACGCCTCAGATAGCCATCAAAATGCTGAAAAAAGCCGAAAACGGGAACGGATATGTCGTACGGGTTTATGAGACATCCGGTAAAGAGGTAAAAGATGCCCGAATCAGTTTCCCGACAGAGATAGAATGGGCACGTGAAGTAAATGGAATCGAAGAGAATATCAGGGATGTCCCTGTATCCGGGAATTCGATTTCTATCAGTTGCAGTAAATTTCAACCCAAAACCTTTATTGTGAAATTAAAAGATCCGATAAACAAACTTCAACCGGCAGAAAACAGAACAATCGCATTAAAATATAATGCAAATGGTATATCTACCGATTATTTTGCCGAAATCGCTGATGTAGACGGACACAAATGTTCCTATGCCGCTGAATTATTACCCTCAGTTTTAGAGGTAAACGGTATTCCTTTCAAAATGGGAAAAGCCGGGATAAACAATATAATCAAATGTAAAGGCGATACAATCGACATACCTCAGGATAAAATATACGACAAAGTGTATATACTTGCTGCCGCCACAGACAAAGATCGTACAGCCACATTCCGTATAGGAGACCAGAGTACCGATCTGAAAGTGCCTTATTATACAGATTTTTATGCACAATGGGGATTACAGAATTTCAGCGAAGGATACGTAAAAGACGGTGTTATCGCTCATGTAGGCACACATCGCCACCATCAGGTGTTGGGACTTGAAGGTTCTAACCAATATGTATTCCGCAACGAACCGTATCAATTTACCTATATCTATCGTCTGGAATTAGACGTACCAAAAGGTGCATCTCAAATTATCCTGCCCGATAATGAAAATATCGTTGTATTTGCCGTAACAGCAAGTATCGATCCAGCCAATGATGCAAAACCGGCAATAGAACCGAGAGCTTTGCCTAAACAGACACGGGTAATCGAATACGCTAAGAATTAAGTAAAAAGAAAATCTCAAACCCGACCCGAGTAAAATTTAAACTGGCTCTCAAACTCAATAAACCCAACAGACACCTTGATGAATTATTTATCAAGGTGTCTGTTTATTATATATTTATAATCAATTCTTATACTGAAAGTTGCGTCTATTCCCATTTTATATTAATTTTGAGGCTCAAAATAATGTTGATTTTTCATCACTTTAGATTAGAATAAATTGTCTATGTATAATATACAGACAATCAAAAGATAAAGCCAACATTCACAGAATAGTTATATCTATTTAGAGCCTGTTTAAATTTTACTCGGGTCAGTTTTGAGAATTTCTTCCGAGTATGTTTTTC
>URAV01000030.1 GCA_900545915.1 uncultured Porphyromonadaceae bacterium | reverse complement strand
GAGCATCTGACTCATAATCAGGGGGTCCTTGGTTCAAGCCCAAGTGGGACCACATTTATAGTTTAAATCGTCTGTTAGATACAAATCTAACAGACGATTTTTTTTTCATATATCGGATGTCTGATAATGAATTGGTAAAAAATATTTTAGATCGATATGTAATTTTGTTTTTAATATTTTATTATTTCACTGATATTTATTTCATTTGCATAAATGAATAGTATATTTCTGATGTTTTTTCTTTTGTAAAGAACTTCTGATAAGAAATTTTTCCTTTTTATCGACTGTATTAAAAAGCATGATATGCGCAAGATATTGTTTTTATCTTTGTTATTTATACTCCCCTTTTGTGCTTATGCACAATTTGGGCTGATTTCAGATGCTGTTTCTAAATCAAAACAAAAGAAGATCGCCAAACAGAAAACTTTACTCATACAGCGTTATTTGCGGCTCGATACTATCGGTGATACGTTATCGATTTTGCGCGTACCGCAAGATGAATTGGATAAGGTTCTTGATTCTAAAGTTGCCGCAACAATCTTTCGCTTGCAGAAAGATCTCGATATTGAGAATAAAAGGTATCATGAAAATAAGGACGTTGTTCTTAATAATATTTCAAATGATTTGTCTTTGTTGAAAGTAGTGAACGACGGATGGGATATTTCTTATTATCAGCGAGAGAGAGATGCTTATGATAAATATCAAAAGGTTCGGGAATTAGAGAAAAGAAAGAAGCTTGTTTTGGAAAAAGCCCGTCGAGATAGTTTGAAAAAAGCCCGGATTGCTTTAGAGGAACTTCAACGCAAGGAGCGATTGTTTCGTCAAGATAGTATTAATAAAGTAGCGGCACAAAAAGCCGATAGTCTTGCTTTGGTAGAAAACCCTTATCTTTATTT
This sequence comes from uncultured Porphyromonadaceae bacterium, assembly GCA_900545915.1. Classification (GTDB taxonomy): domain Bacteria; phylum Bacteroidota; class Bacteroidia; order Bacteroidales; family Coprobacteraceae; genus Coprobacter. The sequence continues at coordinate 46,660 of URAV01000030.1, read as the reverse complement.
GAGCCGGGCAATGGAAGAAGTTGCTCCTCATAGACAATTTACTGTTTTTTATGGTATCGATCTCGATTTTGCAATGCCCCGTTTGTCGTTGTTTTTGCAAGGAGACCTGATGAAACTGACACCGGTTGATTTTAAAGCTGTTCAATCGGGGGTTATGGAAAGATACGAACCTCGTATTTCAACAGAAAAAGAGTATTTAAATGTGAGGTATTATATAAAAAAAGAGGGTAGACACAATAATATAACTCGTTGTGAGATTGTCGGTACTGCAGATTTGGCGGTCCGGCTTTATATTCATTTTTGGCCTCAAAAATTAAAAATCGGAGGGTATAAAGAAGGAGAAATTGCACATTATGAATATTTAGGAGACCGTGTTTCTTTATATGGGATATCTCCGAATTTATATAAAATTATAATTACTTCAGGTAATATGAAAATAGATTATTATAAAAATTTCCGCATTAAATAAAATTAGGAGAGAGTATGAGACAAGTAAAATTTTTGATTTGTTGTGTATTTTTATGGGGGATGTCTTGTCTGTTACATGCCCAGATGTTGGTTGTATGTGCACCGGAATATATGGAAGAGATGAAACCTTTTGTAACATGGAAGATACAGAAAGGAATTCCGACGCAAATGGTTTCTATGTCGGAGATCGGAGAGACGTATGAGGATTTAGGGGATTATGTAAAGGATTATTACCAAACGCATCATAATCGTTATCTTTTGTTGGTGGGAGACGCAAAGCAGATACCAATTAATTATCTTCCCGGTTATGACGTAACACCATTTACACCTTATACCGATGCTGAATACGGATATGTTTCCGGAACATATCCCCCTGAGATTTTAGTCGGCCGTCTTTCTGCGGAAACGGCAGATGATGTCAGAGCCCAAGTCGAGAAGATTATCTTTTATGAAAAGAGTGTAGATGAGAATGCGGTTTGGCTTTCGCAATGTGTAGGTATTGCAGATCCTTCAGCTGTGGATAAAGGAGACAATGACGAGACGGATATTCAGCATATCCGTCAAGTGAATTCGGTTTTGGAGCAATATGGTTATACGGCGTATGAGACAAGTACGAAAAAAGAGTTGACGGATTTGTTGAATGCAGGTTGCGGAATTGTGAATTATGCGGGACATGGTTTTATGTCGGGTTGGGCTACTTCAGACTTTTCGGTTTCGGATGTAGCGGCATTGTCTAATGAGGGAAAATTTCCTGTAATTATTTCTACCGGATGTGATAATGGAAAATTCGCTACCGGGACTTGTTTTGCCGAATCGTTTTTGCGGGCTCGTAATAGTGCTGGAGAGCCGATAGGGGCGGTTGGAATGTTGGGATTTTCAGCTCAGGTTACTTGGAATCCACCGATGTTGGGACAAGATGAAATGGTCAGAATCATGACTTCTTCGGATATTCCCGATTCCCGGAAAACTTTTGGTGAAGTTGCGAATGAAGCATATCGGAAAGTGATTGAAAAATATAAAGGTAGTGGAGAAGATGCTACAAAAGAGTGGATATTGTTCGGAGATCCGAGTATGATGTTACGCACCCGTATTCCCGGAAGAATGGCCGTTTCGCATATCGGGGCGGCAGATAATGGAATTACGTCTTTATCTGTCGGTTGTGATAAAGATGGTGCTGTCGTAGCCTTGTCGGAAGGGGATAATTTATTGGCTGTGCAGCCTGTTGAAAACGGGAAAGCCATACTTGATTTTCCGGCGGTAACAGGAGATAAGATATTGACTGTTACGGTGACAGCTTTTGATAAGGTTACTTATATGGGGCAAGTTGTTATCGGAGATGGTTCTGGTTTAGAAGTTGCTGATAATGATGCTTCTGTGACGATCTATCCTAATCCGTCACGGGGAGAAATTCATATAGACGGATTATCTGCTTCTTCAGCTGTTATTTCAATATATTCTTTAGACGGAAGCCTTATAAGAAAAGCCGAAGTCGATCTCAGTACTTCTATTCCTTTGAATGTAGAGCCGGGCACTTATTTCTTACATTTGCAAAGTGACGGAAGATATATTGTCCGTCGTATTTTAGTAGCGGAATGAAAATAATGTAGTTATTTAGATATTTATGGGAGATAATCTGTTGAAGTTCGATAGATGATTAATTTTATATATTTGTAGTATTAAGTTCAGAACGAAAATAGATTCTGTTTGAAATTCAATAGCCTGTCTAAATTTTCCAATAAGATTTAGGCAGGCTATTGAATTTTTTTGATCATTATAATTTCGATTTTGGATATGGATATGAACTGAATATTTTTATTTTTTGAAACAGAAGTATTAGAAATTCGCTTAATTTCTTTTTTTCGGAGGAAAATTTCTCTATTATGTTTTTTCTAATTGATACGTTAAGTCTATTTTACGAAATTATTAATTATGTGCGTCTATCTTTGTTTTTGTAATCGTGTAAAAGGTGTCTGCATATAAAGCACATTACAATAACTGTATATCAAAAACAAAAATAGTTGCACATGAAAACAAAAATGCTGTTCGCTGCTGCACTTGCCGGTGCGGTCTTTTTTTCTTGTAAAGAACAAAAAGCTCCCGTAGAAGAGCTTTATAACCGAGTTGATCCGTATATAGGTGCGGGAGGTCATGGGCATGTATTCGTCGGAGCGAGTGTTCCGTTCGGTGCAGTACAAGCCGGACCTAATAATATTCATAAAGGCTGGGACTGGTGCTCCGGATATCACTATTCTGACAGTATTATTATCGGATTTTCTCAAACTCATCTGAATGGGACAGGCTGTTCCGATATGGGGGATATACAGTTAATGCCTTATCCGGGAGATGTGAAGATCGATCGGGGAGAGCAAGATAATATCGAGGGAGCTTATGCTTCTACTTACAGTCATGATAATGAAAAAGTTGAACCTGCTTATTATTCTTTGTTGATGGATAATGGCGTAAGGGCTGAATTAACTGCTACCGCACATGCTGCGATGCACCGTTATACTTTTCCTACCGACCGGACGGCAAACGTTATGATCAATTTGGTAGAAGGTAATGGTGATCGGGCAGACTCTACTTATATAAGGCTGGTGGATCGTAACACAATAGAGGGGTATCGTTTTTCTAAAGGATGGAGTCCCAGACATAAAATCTTTTTTGCAATCAAAAGTAATGTCCCTGTAGATCAGTTGGTGGTTTTTGATAAAGATCAACTTGTTAAAGAGGAAGAAGGTTACGGTCTGATTAAAGGTGTGGCTCGTTTTGAAAAAGCTCCTTCAAATGTAGTTTGGAAAATCGGAATCTCATCGGTTAGTTGTGCAAATGCTATGGCTAATTTGGATGCCGAAATGCCGTCTTTTGATTTTGACAGTGTTGTTATTGCCGGTAAAAAACTGTGGGAGCAAGAACTTTCACGAATTGCGATTAAAACATCGAACGAAAAATATAAGAAAGTTTTCTATACATCCCTTTATCATACGGCCATTGCTCCTACAAGATACAGTGATGTAAACGGCGATTTTCGGGGACATGATGATAAAGTATACAGTAATGTGCCTTATACCAATTATTCGACACTTTCCTTGTGGGACACTTATCGTGCATTGAATCCGTTGTTTACGATTATTCATCCGCAAATGGTCTCGGATATTGTAAATTCGATGTTGGGTATTTACGATCAACAAGGACGCCTTCCTATTTGGCCTTTGGCAGGTGGTGAGACGAATTGTATGCCGGGTTATAGTGCCATACCGGTTATTGCGGATGCATATTTAAAAGGGTTTGGGGGATTTGATGCTGAACGGGCTTTTGATGCATGTGTCAAATCAGCTACTAATCCGAATCAAAAGGGTATTTCTTTCTTGATGAATCGTCGTTATATTCCTTGTGATTCTGTTCATGAAGCTCCATCTTTTGCCATGGAATATGCTGTCGGAGACTGGGGTATTGCTCAAATGGCGAAACGTATGGGAAAATTGTCTGATTATCGTGTTTTTGCCGAACGGGCTAACTATTTTGAAAATTATTTCGATAGTTCTATCGGGTTTATTCGTCCCAAAATGGCTGACGGAAGTTGGCGGACTCCTTATGATCCGTTCATTAATGTTCACGGGCGGGGAGATTTCTGTGAAGGAAACGGTTGGCAATATACTTTCTTTGTTCCTCAAAATCCGGAAGGGTTGATTTTGTTGTTTGGTGGAGATGAAGGCTTTACAAAAAAATTAGATGAATTTTATGTTGCAGAGGGAGATCTCGGAGAGTATGCCGCTCCTGATATTTCGGGATTGATCGGACAGTATGCGCATGGAAATGAGCCGAGTCATCATGTGGCCTATCTTTATGCGTTTGCAGGACAGCAGTGGAAAACTGCTGAAAAGGTACGCTATATCATGGATAATTTCTACACAGATCAGCCGGACGGAATTATTGGAAATGAGGACTGCGGTCAAATGTCAGCTTGGTACATACTCTCTTCTATAGGCTTTTATCAAGTGAATCCGTGTAATGGGGTGTTCGTGTTCGGAAGTCCTTTGTTTGATGAGGTGTCGATCACATTGCCTGAAGATAAAACATTTATTGTAGAGGCGATAAATAACGGTCCGGAAAATATCTATATACAAAAGGTTGAGTTGAATGGAAAGCCTTATTCTCGTAGTTATATCCTTTATCAGGATATTATGAAAGGCGGAAAACTGACTTTCTATATGGGAGATAAGCCGAATTATGATTTCGGAACAGCAAAAGAAGATCGACCTGTTTCTTTGATTTTCGATAAAGAGTAGAAATCCGGTTAGTATAGGAATATAGAATAAAAGCTGCCGCAGATTTCTATTTTGCGACAGCTTTTATTCTATATTTTAATCGAAAAGTGTAGGTTATCGGTTTGTTAATTGATTATTAAGTGCCAGTTATAAGGGTGGTTAATATTCCGCATTTACCTTTGTCTTGTAATCGTTCATTTATATATATCATGAAAAAAAATTCATTGCTGCTGTTTGTCCTTTTGGGTTTTTCTATTTCGATAGAGGCTCAGAAAACAATTTGTAATCCGCTCGACCTGAGTTATGGTTGCGGAGGTAAAGATGCCAATAAGCCTTATAGAGAGTGTGCAGACCCGGTTATTATGACGTTTAAAGGGAAGTATTATTTGTTTACGACTCAAGATCGGGGAGGGTATCGTATGTCGGACGATCTTATTCACTGGAAAGATATGGAGTTCAGCGAGAATGTCCGCAAAGAAGCTATTACCGACGGAATGCGCTATACCGCACCTGCTGTGGCTGCTGATAGTAATTATGTATATTTTTTCGATTTCAACGGAAAACGGAGTCCGGGGTTGATAATCCGGTCTTCAGATCCTTCTACCGGGAAATGGGAATCTTTCGGGAAAATCCGTATGTCGGCAGATCCTCATTTTTGGATAGAGAACGGAAAGATCTATGTATATAATGGTTTAGGCGGGCCTGGAGAATGTTTTGAATATGATATGCAGAAAAAGGAGGTTATCCCTCAATCGCAAAGCATACTGCGCCCCCGCATAACGAATATGGACACGTGCGCCGGGTATCATTTCGGGCAACATGAGCTTGCCCGAGAGCTGGAAGCCGGGAAGTGGAAATATAATTTCAAACGGCAACCCTGTCCTGAGGGTAGTTGGATGGTAAAACACGACGGGAAATATTATCTTCAGTATGCAACACCCGGAACAGCATCCCAATGGTATTGTGATTTTGTATTGGTAGGAGATAATCCGAAAGGACCGTTCGTAGAACAGCCTTATAATCCTATCTCGTTGAATGTCGGAGGATTTATGGGAAGTGCCGGACATAGCTGCGTTTTTCAGGATAAATATGAAAACTGGTGGCAGGTTTCTACGATGTGGGTAGGTAAATATACCGGATTCGAACGTCGGGTCGGGTTATTTCCTGTGAAGTTTGATAAAGAAGGGCGAATGAAAGTATATACTCGTTTCGGAGAATATCCCGCATATATCCCGCAAAAAAAATTCGATCCTGATAAAATCAATTGGACTGGTTGGAATCTTTTGTCCAAAGATAAGGAATGTACTGCCTCCTCATTTGAAAAGGGTAGAGAACCTTCCAAAGCTGCCGATGAGGATATTCGTACATGGTGGGCTGCTCAACATAAGAACCCGAATGAATGGTTATGCATGAATTTGGGAGGAGTAAAGACCATGCGGGCGATACAGGTCAATTTTACCGAAATAGAGATCGATAAAAATTTAAAAGATGCCGATGATTATAATTTGTATAAGTTATATGTATCGAAAGATGGGAAAAATTGGACATTGTTGATCGATAAGAGTAAAGAAAAAGCCTTTACTCATGATTATGTAGAATTGGAAAAGCCGGTAAAAGCCGCATATATCAAAATAGAAAGTATTTATAGTGCTAAAAACGGAAAGTTCGCTTTATCTGATTTGCGGGTTTTCGGAGAGGGCAACGGAAAGTTGCCGAAACGGCCGGAAAATGTTTCTGTGTTACGGGATGAAAAGGATGATCGTTATGCAACTGTAAAATGGAATAAATCCCCAAATGCTGACGGATATATCGTACAGTTCGGATATCGTAAGGATTTCTTGAATCAGACAATTCGAGTGAAAGATAAAAATAAGACATCTTTAGATATTCATATTCTTATACCCGGGCAAAAGTATTATTATCGAGTAGATGCTTATAATGAAAACGGAGTGACTGAAGGGAGAAATATTGTCGCAGATTAATATGAAGAGCTTGTTCATTTTTTTTCGATAAAAAATGCCTGCGCGAATTTAGATAGACTTTAAAGGTGATTTTGAAAGTCTGATTTAAAGAGATAAACGCCATGTTTGCCAAACATGGCGTTTATCTCTTTATTGGTTATGTTGTGACATGATTTTCTATAAATGAGCATTTGGGTTATAGTTCATTTCTTTGGTCGCTTCTTTGACTTCTTCTGTTGTCGTTTCTCTATTATCGGCTTTATCTATCGCGATTCCGGCAAATTTCTCACTGGGAGCAATACACTTATTGATGTATTCAGCACCACTGTCTTTCAGTTCATCTCTGAATGTTTTTGCCGGGCAGATATTAAGATTCTCATCGTAGCCGACTAAAGCGATCTTTTTTGATTTGAGATCTGATTTTTTTAATAAGATGATAGCGTTCTTCCATTCATCAGACAATTCTCCGGCTTGCCAGTTGGGAGATATGAAAACGAAAGTATCATAATTATTTAATTTTTCTTTTGTCATCGATACCAGAGAAAAAATGTCGGACTCTTTGACACCCCATTTTTCAGAAGTTTCATTAATCATATTTCCCCTTTTTTCGATATGTGAATCATAAAATATTGCTGTTTTTCCCATAAACTATATTTATTTTTTTTGATTTATAGTGAGATATGATAATTTATATATCAAAACAAATCATCTGTACAAAATGTTTCCCTCTATCGGGAATTCATAGCAATATTTATGGAAAATAGCATTTATTTTCCTGAAGATAACTGTTCTGTTAAGAATGTTTTAACTTCCTCTATTTCTATATCTTTCGATATTATACGTCTCTCGGAGTCCAGAATATAGAAAGACGGGGAGAGAGGGGTATCGTAAAAACTATCATATCGGGATATATTCCGGTCAGGATCCCATAGGTTTGTCCAGTCTTGAAGTTTGTGTTCCTGTATGAAAGAACGCCATAAATTTATGTCATCGGATATATTGAATGCGACAATACTCAGTTCTTTCGGTGTATATTTCTTATAAAATTTATGTAAAGAGGGGATTGCTTCTTTACAATGAGTACAGTCGGGATCATAGAAACAGATAACCATATATTTCCCGTAAAGATCTTTTAAATTTAATGTGTCACCCTGTGGAGTTAAGGCCGTAAAGAGTACGGCTTTTTCTCCAATTAGACAGTGCTTTTTCAATTTTACAGTATATTTTAATCGTTCTATCCATCCCGGATCTTCATTGCCGAACGGCTGTTTTAAATAATACTGTTCCGCCAGTTTTACCCAGACGTTTTCCATCCATGGTATTTGACTGTCGATTGCCCGGTAAAATAAAAAATCCAGAGTCCATTGCTTTGCTTTATCGGACGAACAATTATCGATCAATCGACAGCTTACATTAAATATTGTGTCTGGTTGCTGAGTGATAATAGAATCCATAAAATACGCAAGTCTGCAAGAAAAGTCGGGAGTATTGAAATCTTTATGGTTCAAAAAATCTATGAGTGTTTTTATATTATCTTGAGATACTGAGTATTTGTCGGAGGATTTCGATATTTTATTCTTTCCGTTTGCTTTCGGTACGAGTAGGAAAGAAAATAAACAGATGAAAAATCCGACAAAAGAAATCTTTTTCATATCCTGTTAATCTTTTATAGACTGATATATGACCGATTGAATACGCGGGCGAATATTCAGAGACATTAAAGCTGTATTCCAACGATGAGCATAGACTCGGTTGCTTAGAAAAATAAAAATCAGATCGTTTTCCGGATCAACCCAAAATACTGTTCCCGTATAACCTGTGTGACCATAAACACATTCCGGAGCTTCTTCGCAGGTCGGGCTTTTCTTTGTGTTTTGCACATCCGGTTTGTCGAAACCCATTCCTCTGCGACTGTTAGAACTTTTGGTTTGAGTAAAAAGTTTGACTGAATTTTCCGTTAAAATACGTTTCCCCCCATAAGTACCCTTGTTGAGCATCATTTGCAGTATTTTAGCCATATCGGTCGAATTGGAAAACAATCCCGCATTTCCACTTACACCTCCAAGAAAACAAGCCAGTTCGTCATGGGGATATCCGATCATAATCTGTTTTCGTAAAAACTCGTCGTTTTCGGTAGGTGCGATTTCTGATCTGTTTATTTTCAATAATGGTCGGAAAGTGGTTCTGTTTGCACCTAAAGGTGCAAAAAAGTTCGTCATCAAATATTTATCAATACTTTCTCCTGTAATATTTTCCACCGCTTTTTGAAGCAGGACGAAATTGAGGTCACTATACCTGTATTTCTTATTTTCGAACGGTTTTATTCGGTAAATAGCATTTAGAATTGTATCCTTTAATGCCGGAGATGCAAATAAATTTTCAGCGATAGGTATAGTAAAATCTTTTTCTTTTACTGAAGAAAACAAGTCCGAACGAAGCTTACTGTCTTTATGAGCGAATAGTTTTTTCTCAACTTGAATCCGGTAATTGATGTCCCGACTACCTTTATATAAGGGGGCTTTACCCGGAAGAGTATCTGTCAACAGCTTTGCGATCGGAATACCCGAAGGTAATCCGGTTTCGTGGAACAGAACTTTACGGATTGTGATATTCGGAGAAAATGTTTTTCGGATTTCCGGGATATAACGGCTGATTCCGCTATTGATATTGATTTGGTTTTTATCATTTAACAACATGATTGCCGGAACTGTTGCGATTGCCTTGGTTATCGATGCGACATCATAGACATCTCCGGAATTAACCGGGTGAGTGTGAGCGTAGTCGAAATAACCGAAAGAGCGGTCGTAAACGATTTTTCCTTTTCTGGCGACCAATACCTGACATCCGGGAAATGCCTTTTGTTGAATTCCGTCTTTTATGATAGTATCGATCTTTTGTAAAATCCGGCTATCCATTCCTGCTTCTTCCGGAGAGGCATATCCTAATCGGGTTATCGGAGTTTTCAATCCTTCTCCCATAGCATATAATCCCTGTATATTAACCGGTAATTTGCCTTTTGCTTCTATACCCCCGAATAATAGCTCGGCTGCATATTCTTGAGCTAACGGCGTACTTTCGTAAGCCATTATTACGGCTTCTGCATCGGGTAATATGTCTTTATACGCATTTAAAGCATACGGAGATACGAAAAAGACAAGGATAGGGTGTTTCCCTTTACAAGCTCGTTTTACGAGTTCGATATTCTCCTTTTTTTCAGAATATATGCCGATGATTATCGTATTATATTTTGATAGTTGCTGAATCGTTTTGTTGGTTAATGCCGGTTTCATACCTGCATATAGTAGCGATGGGACGATCTCTGCATAATTTTGAAGCATGTTTTGGAAAGAAGTTTTGGCTTTTACACCTACCGAGACAGCTCCGAATGTCCGTTTCTCGAGATCTGAAAGAGGGATCGTATTATTCTTATTTTCTAATAAGGTCGCTGAACGTGCGAAGAGCTGGCGTGTGATTCGTTCTGCATTGGGATTATTAAGCTCTTCAATAAGGTTTTCTGTTCTGATCGGTCGGTATTGGTTTAATCCGAGTATATATTTGTAACGCAATATCTTAAGACATTTTTCCTCAATTATCTGGTGAGATATTTCATTATTTTCCAACGCTTTTTCTAACCGTTCGATTTGAGTTCCCGGAATAACCGGTTTCAACAGCATATCATTCCCGGCTAACAGTGCGGTAAGGGCTTGGTCGGGATAGGACGATGCTCCCTTCATTTCTAATGCATCGGTAAAAGTAAGTCCTCGAAATTTAAGTTTTTGTTGTAATAGAGTGTCGACAATAGCCGGAGAAAGAGAGGCCGGCAACTCTGTTGTATTGTCTAATGCCGGGATGAGTAGGTGTCCGGTCATCATTCCGGATAATCCGGCATCGATATAACGTTTGAAGGGCAATAGTTCGTTTTTTTCGAGATGTGTTTTGCTATGATTGACAATCGGGAGTGTGTGATGGGAATCTTCGGAAGTATCGCCGTGTCCGGGAAAATGTTTCCCGACAGCCATTACACCTTCGCTTTCGAGACCTTTGGCGTATGCAATCGCTTTACGGGCTACTTGTTCCGGGTTTTCACCGAATGACCGTCTTCCGATTACCGGATTCTGCGGATTGGTATTGACATCGAGAACCGGAGCGAAGTTTACTTGTATTCCCATTCTGCGACATTGACGTCCCATTTCTTTGCCGTAAGCATAAATAAGGCTGTCGTTGTAGATTGCTCCCAATGTCATATTGATCGGGAATTTAGTCGTATTTTTTAGCCGCATGGCAAGTCCCCACTCTCCATCCATGGTGATCATGAGCGGAATTTTTGCCAGAGATTGGGCGTAATTGGTTAATTCCGCTTGTTTTTGTACATCCCCACTTGTAAATAACAGACCTCCGGCCTTGTATTCTTCAACATATTTGCGTATCAGTTCTTTGTTCTTTGCGGATGTGTTGACATCGACTGCCAACACAAAAAGTTGCCCGATACGTTCTTTTACGCTCATTGAGTCGAAAACCGAATCTACCCAATGCTCCATTCTTTGGGAATCTGCTTTTTTATAGAGATCCGGTTCCCGTTTTGCTCGTATGGGAAGTATAAAAAACAGTATAAAAAGAATTGGCAATATTCGGTTTTTCATTGATTTGTTTTTTATTTTTCTTGAATGAGTCTGTTGTCCAACGAGGCTTTCAGTTTTTTTCCTTTAGCAGTTTTGTCTGCTATATATTGCAACATGACGTCTCTCAACCGCAAATCCAAATCGGTGCGTGACACTGAATTTTTAAACGGGATCAGTTCATCGTTGCCATTGGCTATGTAATCGATTGTAGCTATTGTATATAACCGGGAATCATCGATTTTTTCTCCGTTGATTTTTAGTCCGTATGCTTTCCCGTCTTTCCCGATTTTTACTTCTACCTGTTTGCTTACTCCTTCACCTCCGCGACGGGCTATGATATCAAAAAGATCTTTTACATCTTTTCCTTTCAGAGTAATTACGGAAATGCTGTTTTCGAACGGGAAAATACTGAATATATTTCCGACTGTAATATCTCCTTCAGGTAAAGATGTGCGTATTCCTCCTATATTCATGACTCCGAAATCACATTTCTTTCCGGTATTTTTTTCTGCAGTTTCCACTAACAAATCGGAAGTGAAATTCGACAGACAGCTCTGAGGCCGTTCTACGTCCATTGCTATTTCCGATTGTCCGATTATACGGGATGTGATACTATCTACTTTTGTTTTGTAAATATCTATAATTTCAGCGACAGCCATATTAGGGGAAGCGTCGAGTCTTGCTGTTACGGGAATAGTATATCCTTTGCTTTCTGTAACTGTATAGTGAGTTGCGGTACAGGCTGTAATAGTGTATAAAACGACTCCGCCGATAATATATTTCAATGTATTCATAAATTCCATTTCTTTTATTCTTTTTCAACAGTTAACTCTATGATTCCGATATTCAGACCGCTTTTACCGGTTTGTCCGATAATGACATCTTTCCCTAATTTGTTTTTTACTTTTTTTGCCACAGGCAATAATGTATGCGTATGTCCTCCGATAATAACATCTATATTTTCGCTTTGTTCTGCTAATTTGATGTCATCAGGCACGTTTCCCGGCTCTTCAAAACCTATATGCGACAAGATGACAATGACGTTTACCCCTTTTTCTTTTAATTGTGCGGCTATTTTATTGGCTGTCTCGATAGGATCATGAAAAATGATGCCTTTAAAGTTTTTTGCTTCGATAAGACTTTCCGGATTTACCCCTAACCCTATAAAACCGACCGTAATGCCATCTATTTCTTTGATGACGTAAGGTTTTATTTTAGAAGCCAGAGCTGTTTTGCTGACGTCGTAATTTGCATTTATAATATCGAATTTTGCAAGAGAGTACATTTGTGCGAGGGCTTCCACTCCGTTGTCGAATTCGTGATTTCCTATCGTCCCTATTTCATAGCCTAAAGCGTTCATCAGTTCTATTTCAGGTTTTCCTTTGAAAAAATTGAAATAGGGAGTACCCTGAACGCAATCTCCTGCATCGACTAAAAATACGTTTTTTTCAACACTACGAACACTATCTATAAGAGCCTTTCTTCTTAAAATCCCTCCCATATCGGGATTTTTAGAGGCTGATTTTGATGTCGGCTCTATCTGACTATGAGTGTCATTTGTGTGTATAAATACAATTTTTTTTGTTTCCGCCTGTAATGTCAACGTGATGAAACTCAAAAAAAAGAAAGCGGATAGAATTTTTGTTCGCATGATTTTATTGTTCCTTTGTTCTTATTCTGGTGACTTTTATTGCGAAAATAACAAACTTTATCGGGGCGATGAAACCCGATGCCGTTATTAACGTTTATTTGTTGTTACGGAAGTTTGTTTATCCTACCTCGTTTGTAAAAAAAATCCCTTTGATTTGGTTATCTGGCAAATATATTGTTACTTTGCACCGCTTTTCGTAATCTCTGGCAGGAGAAGAGTACCCTGTTACATTACGTTTCAATACAAACATTTTAAATAGCTATTAAAAATGGATCTGATTAAAGTTGCAGAAGAAGCGTTTGCTACCGGGAAACAGCACCCGAAATTTAAGAGCGGGGATACGATTACCGTAGCATACCGTATCAAAGAAGGTAACAAAGAACGTATTCAGTTGTATCGTGGCGTTGTTATCCGTATTTCAGGACACGGTGATAAAAAGCGTTTTACAGTTCGCAAAATGTCTGAAAATGTGGGAGTAGAAAGAATTTTTCCGATCGAATCTCCGTTTATCGACAGTATTACTGTAAATAAAATCGGTAAAGTGCGTCGTGCTAAATTGTATTATTTGCGTGCACTTACCGGAAAGAAAGCCAGAATCAAAGAAAAGAGAGTGTAATTATTCTCAAGGAAGGCTATATAAAAACCGCTTCGGAAATACGAGGCGGTTTTTATTTTGTATTAGTCGTGGTTTGAATAAAATCTGAAAGTTTCTTTCGAAGATATTTTATCGTTTTTACGAGGAAGATAGCATGTTATCAGACGAGTGAAAACGGGAAAATATACCGGAAGAAAACGTAAAGATGGTCTGATTGTATTTTTTATTGGAAAATTTAGATAGTCTCTAAATAATTCAAAATCTCCGGGGAATCACTTTTGTTCTGTTTTTAGATAAAATTTTAAGTAGGAATAATAACATATAACGACATTCTGTGTATAAAAATACTTTCGTTTTTCGTACCTTTGTGGTGCGTTCAGAAAACAGGTTATAATTATAAAACAAATACACAATGAAAAAGAAGGCTTTTCTTATGATTTTGGATGGTTGGGGTATTGGCGATCATGCGAAAGATGATGTTATTTTCAATACTCCGACACCTTATTGGGACTATTTATTGGCGACTTATCCTAATTCCCAATTGCAGGCTTCCGGTGAAAATGTAGGTTTGCCCGATGGACAAATGGGAAATTCGGAAGTCGGTCATCTTAATATCGGCGCGGGACGTGTCGTATATCAAGATTTGGTAAAAATCAATAGAGCTTGTGCGGATAATAGTATTTTGAAAAATCCGGAAATTATTTCTGCTTTTTCGTATGCGAAGGAAAAAGGGAAGAATATCCATTTTATGGGATTGACTTCTGATGGAGGAGTACATAGTTCTCTTGATCATCTTTTTAAACTTTGTGATATAGCTAAAGAATATAATCTCGAGAATGTATTTATCCATTGTTTTATGGATGGTAGGGATACCGATCCGAAGAGCGGAGAAGGCTTTATAAGACAACTTTATGCTCATTGTGAAAAAAGTGCCGGAAAAATAGCGTCTATTATCGGACGTTATTATGCTATGGACCGGGATAAACGCTGGGAACGTGTTAAAGAGGCTTATGACTTATTGGTAAACGGAGTAGGTAAAAAGGCCGATTGTATGGTGAAAGCTATGCAAGAATCTTATGATGAAGGAGTAACCGATGAGTTTGTTAAGCCGATTGTCAATGCGAATTTTGACGGGACGATCAAAGAAGGAGATGTGGTTATATTTTTCAATTATCGGAATGACCGTGCAAAAGAGTTGACCGTTGTTCTTACTCAACAGGATATGCCGGAATTCGGGATGCATACGATTCCTAATCTGCAATACTATTGTATGACTCCGTATGATGCATCTTTCAAGGGGGTACATATTTTGTTCGATAAAGAAAATGTGGTGAATACATTAGGTGAATTTTTAGCTTCGAAGGGATTGAAGCAGCTTCATATTGCCGAAACGGAAAAATATGCACACGTAACATTCTTCTTCAACGGAGGACGTGAAACTCCGTTCGATAACGAGGACCGCATTTTAGTACCTTCGCCGAAAGTCGCTACTTACGATTTAAAACCGGAGATGAGTGTTTACGAAGTAAAAGATAAACTCGTAGCAGCAATAAATGAAGATAAGTATGATTTTATCGTCGTGAATTATGCAAATGGCGATATGGTAGGACATACCGGAGTATATGAAGCTATCGAGAAAGCTGTCGTTGCCGTAGATGCTTGTGTAAAAGACGCTATCGAAGCAGCTAAGGCAAACGGATATGAAGCTATTATTATCGCTGATCACGGAAATGCCGACCACGCTTTGAATAGTGACGGCACACCAAATACGGCACACTCCTTGAATCCCGTTCCGTTTGTATATGTGACGGAAAACAAGTCTGCGAAAGTGGAAAACGGAATTTTGGCAGATGTAGCTCCTTCGATTTGTCATATTTTGGGAATTGTTCCTCCTGCCGAAATGACGGGCAAATGCTTGATTAACGATTAAAAAATTTGAAGGTTCGGAATTTTATATGCAATGGATAATAGGTATGTTCCTGTTATCCATTGTCTTTTAAGAAAGAAAATTTATGTTGCAGATACAAGATACGTTGGTTAGTTTTGATGTAGTCGAAAGAGAATTTATCTGCGATCTGGAAGCCTGCCGGGGTGCTTGTTGTATTGAGGGTGATGCCGGAGCTCCGATCGAAGAAGAAGAACGGCGGAAGCTGAAAGAAGTATTACCGGTGATATGGAATGATTTGACCCCTGCCGCCCGTCAGGTAATAGAAGAGCAAGGAGTTGCTTATATCGACGAAGAAGGAGATCTGGTTACCTCTATTGTCAATGGGAAGGACTGTGTATTTACCTGTTATGAACCGGGCGGTATGTGCCATTGTGCCATAGAAAAGGCATATCGGGAGGGGAAGACCGATTTTTATAAACCGGTATCTTGCCACCTTTATCCTATACGTCTGACGGCTTATGATACTTTTACGGCAGTGAATTATAACCGATGGAAAATTTGTAAAGCTGCTGAGGTTTTAGGTAGAAAAGAGGGGGTGAAAGTTTATCAGTTTCTCCGAGAGCCTTTGATTCGCAGATTTGGTCAGGAGTGGTACGATGAATTGTGCCTGACTGTTGCCGAATACGAAAAACAAAAAGCGGAAGAGTAAAGTAATATTTTGGTTTTCATGAGATGGCCTCATGTAACTTTTAGTAAAAAGCTACATGAGGAATTTTTATTTTTGTGATCTTGTATTTTCCTATGAATTAAATATTTTCCATTGGAAATTTGTTCTTGTTTAAAATATATTTATCTTTGCGGTTGTTTTCCAATGGAAAATATTATCGGAAAGAAATAAATAAGGATAATATGAAATATTTAATTGTAGGAGGAGTCGCCGGTGGAGCGACAGCAGCAGCTCGGCTTAGACGGAATGATGAACAGGCCGAGATTATATTGTTTGAAAAAGGTAAATATATATCTTATGCCAATTGCGGATTACCTTATTATATAGGAGGTATAATACAGGATAGAGAAAAACTATTTGTACAGACTCCTGAAATATTCGGCAAACGGTTTAATTTGGATGTCCGGACAGAATCTGAAGTCGTTTTTGTGGATCTCGAGCAGAAAAGAGTCTTGGTACGTAACAGTAAAGGAGAAGAGTATGCCGAATCTTATGATAAGCTGCTTTTGTCTCCGGGAGCAGTCCCCGTACGTCCACCTCTTTCGGGGATCGATTCGGAGGGTATATTCACTTTGCGTAATGTCGATGATACCGATGACATTAAGAAATTTCTCCAGACTCGAGACGTGAAAAAGGCGGTTGTTGTCGGTGGCGGATTTATCGGGTTGGAAATGGCGGAGAATCTTTGGCATAATAATATACGTGTTTCTGTCATCGAAATGGCAAATCAGGTAATGACTCCGGTCGATTATTCGACTGCGGCTATAATACATGAACATTTGCGCCAAAAGGGTGTAGAATTGTTGTTGAATGAGAGTGTAACCTCTTTTGAACGAACGGCTTCCGGATTAAAGGTGAATTTTAAAAGCGGGCGGGTGGTAAATACCGATATGGTAATTCTGTCTATCGGAGTTCGTCCGAATAATTCGTTGGCTGTCAGTGCCGGGTTAAAAATCGGGGAACGGGGAGGAATTGTCGTTGATAAATATCTCCGGACTTCGGATGAGAATGTGTATGCCGTAGGGGATGTTATCGAGTATCCGCATCCGTTGACCGGAAAGCCTTGGATGAATTTTTTGGCAGTTCCGGCAAATCGTCAGGGGCGTATTGCGGCCGATAATATGAGTAGAGGAAATGTTGTTATGTATGAAGGCGCTATCGGGACTGCAATTGCGAAAGTCTTTGATATGACGGTGGCAACTACCGGTTTGCCGGCTAAACGCTTGGTTCAGGAGGGTATCGACTATTGTTCTTCTGTTACCCATTCGGGTTCTAATGCCGGTTATTATCCCGGAGCAGCACCTATGTCGATAAAAATCACCTTTGACCGGCAGACGGGAAAATTGTACGGTGCTCAGGTTGTCGGATATCAAGGTGTGGATAAACGGATAGATCAGTTTGCTCAAGTCATTAAGCATGATGGGACGGTGTATGATTTGATAACATTGGAGCATGCTTATGCACCGCCTTTTTCTTCGGCGAAAGATCCTGTGGCTATTGCCGGATATGTCGCCGGAAATATTCTGGAGAAAAAAATGAATCCGTTTTATTGGAGAGAGCTAAAGACTCTTGACCGGAATAAAGTGACGTTGCTCGATGTCCGTACTGCCGATGAGTTTGCATTGTGTTCTATTGAAGGAGCTCGAAATATACCGTTGGACGAACTTCGGGAACATTTAGACGAAATTCCTCGGGAAAAACCGATATATGTATATTGTGCTGTCGGTTTAAGAGGGTATTTGGCTTCTTGTATGTTGAAAGGAAACGGATTTAAAGAAGTGAAAAATCTTTCGGGAGGATATAAAACTTATAGCGCAGTAATGCATTCTCTTTCTCCTGAAATTCCACAGTGTGAACCGGATGCGGTTATTCAGGATATCGATAATCAGAAAGTGCAAAAGCCGGTTGGCGTCTTAACCGTGGATGCGTGCGGATTGCAATGTCCGGGGCCTATACTCAAACTGAAGAAAAGTATCGATGAGATAGCGCCGGGAGAACGTGTAGAGTTGATTTCCTCTGATCCGGGTTTCTTAAGAGACAGTGCTGCGTGGTGTAAGCAGACAGGGCATAAGCTTATCGCTCAAACGGAAGCATCGGGAAGATTCTCGACTGTAGTTGAAAAGAATGTGAAGAAAGATGTGGACGTTCAGTCGGTATGTAGTACTACTCCCAAAGGGAAAACTTTTATTCTGTTTAGCGATGATTTGGATAAGGCTTTGGCTACATTTGTATTGGCAAACGGTGCGGCTGCAACAGGAGGAAAGGTGACTTTGTTTTTTACGTTCTGGGGTCTGAATGTTATAAAGAAGGAGATAAAACCAAAGGTTAAGAAAGATATTTTTGGCAGAATGTTCGGATTTATGTTGCCTTCGGACTCTTTGAAACTCAAACTCTCCAAAATGAATATGGGAGGATTGGGTAGACGTATGATGCGCTTTTTGATGAGTAAGAAAGGTGTAGATTCGTTAGAATCTATGCGACGTCAGGCTTTGGAAAACGGAGTAGAGTTTATTGCTTGCCAAATGTCTATGGATGTTATGGGCATACATCCCGAAGAGTTGTTGGATGAGGTTTCTGTAGGCGGAGTAGCTACATATATGGCTAAGGCGGATGAATCTAATGTGAATCTTTTTATTTAAGGAGTTATGAGAAATATATGTATTATGCGGGATATATACCGGGCGTTAAACGACTTCGAACGGGATTTTGAGAAAGTACATGGAGTAGGGCTGAATGAAGCGATGGTACTTTGTTGTTTAGAAAATGCATCTCTATCGTCCGGCGAAATTGCGGAAAGTACGGGAATGACTTGTTCCCATACTTCGAAAATGATAGGTTCGGTTGAAGGAAAAGGATTGATAGAACGTGTTTTAGGAGAACGGGATAAGCGTCAGATGTATTTTCATTTGACGGTAAAAGGTCGGGAATGCTTGCAGGGAATGGTCTGCGGAAGCGTTCCTATACCGGATATTTTACAACCAATATTTGAGAAAAATTGTAATAGAGAATGATAGTCTGTCAGAATTTTCCGATAAGGAAGTTCATTCGGGTTCATTTTAATTATAAAGCAGAATTAATTATGAAAAAGATCATGTTTGCGCTTTTGAGCATTTTTTTATTTGTGGCTTGTAACGGACAAGGTAAATCTGAAAAAGAGAGTATTTCGGAAATGAAACAACCAACCTTAAGTAACGGGTCGGAAAGTGTCCCGATTCATCTGACTAAAATGCAGTTTTTGGATAAGGTGGCAGATTATGAAAAGAGTCCTGACACATGGGCATATCGTGGAGATAAGCCGGCAATCATAGATTTTTATGCCACTTGGTGCGGTCCGTGTAAAGCTGTTGCTCCGATTTTAGATGATTTGGCAAAGGAATATAAAGATCAGATTTATATTTATAAAATCGATACAGATCAAGAACAGGAGTTGGCTGCCGATTTTGGTATTCGTTCTATTCCTTCGCTGTTATTTATCCCGATGAACGGACAACCGCAGATGATACAAGGTGCTATCGGAAAAGAAGAATTCAAGAAAATTATCGATGAATTTCTTTTGAAAGAATAACCAAGAGGCTGTTTAATTTTGATCAGATCGGGTTTGAGAGCTTTTTTCAAGGATGTTTTTCTGAGAGTGAAAACGGAAAAGCTGTCCAAAAGAAGACGAAAAGATAATCTGATAGAATGCTCTTATTAGGAAGTTTAAAAAGACCCTGAAATTTTGTAATGAAAAGAGCCATATCCTTACTCAAAAATAGAGTTCGATATGGCTCTTTTTATGATTGTTGATTTTCAGTTTTGAAAATATTTCCGATTTCTCCTTTCGATAGGAGTGTTGATTTCTTAGTCGATAATATCGAAACCCGTATAAGGAACTAATGCTTTGGGGATGCGGATTCCTTCCGGAGTTTGATTATTTTCGAGCAGAGCCGCTACGATACGAGGTAGAGCCAAAGCACTGCCGTTAAGAGTATGCACCAATCGGGTTTTCTTATCATTGGTACGGAAACGGCACTTCAGACGGTTTGCCTGATAGCTTTCAAAATTAGAAACCGAACTTACCTCTAACCACCGTTTCTGTGCGGCGGAGAATACTTCGAAATCATAAGTAATGGCAGAAGTAAAGCTCATATCTCCTCCGCAGAGGCGCAGGATATGCCAAGGTAATTCCAACTTTTCGACCAGGCTTTGAACATGAGCGATCATTTCGTCTAAAGCCTCATAAGAGTGGTCGGGATGTTGTATCTGTACGATTTCGACTTTGTCGAATTGGTGCAGACGGTTCAACCCTCTTACGTCTTTCCCGTATGAGCCGGCTTCACGGCGGAAGCAAGCAGAGTATGCCGTATTTTTTATCGGCAAGTCTTCTTCATTGAAAATTACATCTCGATAAAGATTGGTAACCGGGACTTCTGCTGTCGGAATCAAATATAAGTCGTCTTCGTTACAATGGTACATTTGCCCCTCTTTGTCGGGTAATTGCCCTGTCCCGTATCCCGATGCCGCATTAACGACATAAGGCGGTTGTATTTCCAAATATCCGGCTTCCCGAGCATTATCTAAAAAGAAGCTGATCAGAGCCCGTTGCAGACGTGCTCCTTTACCTTTATAAACCGGGAATCCTGCTCCTGTAATCTTTACACCTAATTCAAAATCGATCAAGTCATATTTTTTTGCCAATTCCCAATGGGGGAGAGCGTCTTCTCCTAAATCGGGCATAGGACCGCCTTCTCGTACGACAACGTTATCTTCCGCGCTCTTTCCTTCCGGAACCATGTCACATGGAGTATTGGGTACAGACAACAGGATTTCCGTAATTTCCGCTTCAGCATTTTTCATATTTGCTTCGAGCGTTTTATTGTATTCTTTTAATTCGGAAACTTTATTTTTAACCGTTTCGGCTTCAGCTTTTTTCCCTTCTTTCATTAGCTGGCCTACTTGGGTGGAAAGAGTTTTCAATTCAGACAGACGAGTATCCAATTCTGCTTGAGACGTCCGTCTTGTCTTGTCCAGATCCAGCACTTTTTCGATCGCGTCTTTTGCGTCGAAATGTTTTTTTGCTAATTTCCGAATGATTTCTTCGGGATTTTCTTTAATAGCAGCGAGTGTTAACATATAACATAATGTTTTGTTCGTGAATAGATTAGGCAAGTAACTCCTTTACTTTTGCCGAGATAGCTTTTCCTTCGGCTTTCCCTGCCAATTGTTTGGTTGCTATACCCATGACTTTGCCCATATCTTTTGCCGAAGTAGCACCGGTTTCGGCTATGATAGCTTTTAATGCTGTTTCCAGTTCTTCTTCTGTCATTTGTTGCGGCAAATACTCTTCTATGATTTTAGCTTCCGCTAATTCTCCTTCCGCTAATTCCGGACGGTTTTGCTCGATATATATTTGTGCGCTGTCCTTGCGCTGTTTTACCATTTTTACTAAAATCTTCATTGCTGTTTCATCGGGCAAATCTCCGTCCGATCCTTTTGCCGTTTTAGCTTCCAGAAATTCTTTTTTTACACCACGCAGAGCTTCCAGTCTCTGTTTGTCTCTTGCCAGCATAGCAGCTTTTATATCGCTGCTGATTTGATCAAATAGGCTCATTTGTTTGTAGTATTTAAGTTCAATTTATTTTAAAATAATATTCTTCCGTTCGGGTTATTATCTTTTTCGGAAGTTTGTACCGAAATTACGGTTTCCTGCTCTTCTGTTTTATTTTCCATTGCTTTTTCCAGCTGGGATTTGAATTGCGGGGTTCTGTTGTAAGTCGGGGATTTATCGATCATTTCCAGTATCGTGTCGTTATCCATTTGATCGATCGACAAGATGGCGAATGAAGCCCGAGCTTTGGTACGTTTCATCTCATCGGCAGCCTTTTGCCCGTAGATTTGTTCTATAATATTTTCTTTATTATTCGGAATCTGTTCGTTTTTTTCTTCCGGGTGTTCATCCGAAGGAATCTCCCAAGGATTTTCTATCTCTGCGTATTGCGGTCGGCCAGGTAATGCGCTTGATCCGAATCCTGTTGCCAGAATCGTAATCTTCATCGTATCCTTGAGGGAATTGTCGAATGCCGCACCCCAGATGACTTCGACATCATCGTTAAATTTAGACATGAATTCATTCACTTCATTCATCTCCTCCATTTTTACCTGATCTTGGTCTTCAGGGCTGAAATAAAGGTTGAACAATACCCGTTTGGCATCGAATACATTGTCATCGTTGAGAAGAGGAGAGTTCAAGGCATCTTCGATCGCTTTGGTTACACGTTTCTCTCCTTTACCGTATCCGCTGCTCATAATGGCTACACCACCATTTTTCAATGTAGTCTTTACATCAGCGAAGTCGAGATTGATCCGTCCTTCTATTGTAATGATTTCCGCAATACTTTTTGCTGCGATAGTCAACGTGTCATCAGCTTTGGCAAAAGCATTCATAAAATTTAAATCCGGATAAATTTCCCGAAGCCGTTCGTTATTGATTACGAGCAGAGCATCCACGTTTTTCCGCATTTCTTCGACACCGACCCATGCCTGCTGTATCTTTTTCCGACCTTCGAAAATGAACGGAATCGTTACGATTCCGACGGTGAGAATACCCAAATCTTTGGCGACTTTGGCTACGATCGGAGCTGCGCCTGTTCCTGTTCCACCGCCCATTCCGGCCGTAATAAAAGCCATTTGGGTTCCATCATTGAACAGTTCGGTAATTTCATCTATACTTTCTTCTGCAGCTTCTCTTCCTTTAGGAGGAATGCCTCCAGCGCCCAATCCTGCTCCCCGGCCTTTCCCGATTTGCAATTTTCGGGGTATATCCGAATTCGCTAAAGCTTGTCGGTCGGTGTTACAGAGAACGAATGTAACATCCTCTATTCCGGTTTTGTACATGTGGTTTACGGCATTGCCGCCACCGCCGCCGACTCCGATCACTTTAATGATCGAAGGAGAAGGATTTCCTCCCTCAAAGGGAAGTGTATTATTTATGTCGATAGTTTCATCCATAGCCGTTGTAATTTTAATTTCATGAATGGTCGGAGATTAGTGCTCCGTATTAATTCTTTTTTCGAGGAGGGTTTGCATCTTCCTCATCGGTTAAAAAGTTTTCAGTAGAACTGATGACTTTATCGGTCATTTTTTCAATAGCTCCGAAAATATTCCATGATTTTTTCGGTTTTTTCTCATGTTCTTTCTTTGTCTTTTCGTCAGCAATTTCTTTATTTTCAGGTTTCTCCGGTTCTTCTGCGATCGGTTCGGTTTTTTGAGCGATAGGCTTTTCTACACAGTTCTCTTCACCTAATAAAAGCAATCCTATCGATTGTGAATAAGCCGTCAAACCTCCTTCTTGATGCCCTGAGAATGTAATACCTTTTTGTAGATTTCCCCGTTGTACAGACATTTTTGTTTCCCGGGCAAGAAGCTCGGGAAGTTCTTTCAATAGCGACGCACCACCGGTTAAGATGATACCTGCCGATAATTGGTCTTTATATCCAGATTCTTTAATTTGTTCGACGATATTGGCAACGATTTCCTCGATACGTGCTTCTGTTACACGGCATAATTCCTGATAATTGATTTTAGACGAATCAATACCTTCTATACCGATACCTTTGGGTTCTTCTCCATTGTTGATAGCGCATCCGAAAGCCAATTTCAACCGTTCGGCTTCCGACATCAAAATATTCAGGCTGCTGATGTCCTGCGTAATATTGCGTCCTCCGAATGGAATCGTCACTACATATCTCAAAAAATTGTCTTTATAAATGGATAGCGTAGTTGTTCCTGCTCCGAAATTGATTAAAGCGCAACCCAGACTCTTTTCTTCATCGTCTAATAAAGCGGCAGCATCTGCATGTACAGACATTATATAGCCGGCTATGGGCAGTTTCAGCCGTTCGACGATGCAACGGTTTATATTTTTCTTTATGGACGGGCGTCCCACTATAAGCTGTAAATGAGCTTCGATTTCTGAAGCGTAAGTGCCTTTAGGTTGAGTTTCCAAATGATTATCGATTGTATATTCATTCGGAATGACATCCATAATTTCTGCATTGGCGACCGGGAAACTCCGGCTCTCGGCATGCAGGGAGTTGATGATCATATCGGTGATAGGCGTATCCTCTGCCAATTGCCGGAAAACGGAATGACTGATCGAGTGCACCGATTGTCCGCCGACACCGACATATACTTTTGTGATCTTGAGAGAAAGTCTGTTTTCCAGCTTTTTGATGATTTTCTGTATTTTAGAGGCGGTATCTTCGACGTTGAAGATGCACCCTCGTTTTATACAGCCGGCGGAGTCTTCTTTCTCCGTAGCCAGAATATCTAATCTGCCGTCTTCGTTTTTAACTCCGACAATCCCGACTATCTTTGATGTTCCAAGTTCTATTGCTACTATGTATTTCCCTGCTTCCATAACGGTTTATTTATCTCTTTTTGAACAAATCACCTGATTGTTATATTTCAGATTGATTGTGTCGTATTTGTTCCATCCTACTTTGGAAAGTGCTTGTTCGTATAAACATTGCAGATTCTCGAGTTTCTGTTCAAAGTTATCAATTTTTCCCAAAAGTATCAAGTTATCCCCGATACGAGGAATTAATTCTATTTCGTTGTTTTCCGTAACATATATTTGTTCGATCTGGGCATCCCAGAACGGGTTATTTTTCAGATAGACGGCCATCGGATATAGTTGCGATTTTGCGTAGGAATGGGTGATATATCCTGTTGCTAAAGGCAAATATGCTGTAAATGAAGATGTTGTCGGCATAATATCTCCGTTTTCATCGATGTAATACGATTCAAATCCGCTGATAATCCGCATAATCGGCACACGCTGTTCTATATCTATGCGAATGATCCCCGACGGAGATTTATAACATTCGGCACGGGCTATTAGTTGATTCTTTTTGAGAATCTTTTCCATTTTTTCGGTGTTGATACTGCCTAATGGTTTGCCCGTAGGATCTATGCCTTCATCTTTGATCTGTTTTCTGATTTCCTGAACAGATGTAAAATGGGTATCGGTGCTGTCCAGCAAAGTGATTTCTATGCGCGAACATCTCTGCTCGTCATGTGCTGATGCATAAAAAACAAGGCTGACAATCAAATATGCCGGCAATAATGAAACAAGTATGTATTTAAAAAACTTTTTCATTTAGAATTCAGCGTGTCTCGTATTTCAGGGAGCATGCGGTCTATATCTCCGGCTCCCAGTGTGATTAAGACTTCAAAGTTACGTCGTTTTATTGTTTCTAACAACATCTCTTTGTGACAAAGTTCTTTATTTCTGCAAGTTACTTTATCAAAAATTATTTCGGACGTGACACCCGGAATCGGCTCTTCTCGTGCCGGATAAATGTCCAATAAAATCAATTCGTCCGCAAGAGACAGAGCTTCTGCAAATTGGGGGGCAAAATCTCGGGTACGTGTATAGAGATGCGGTTGGAAAATAACGCTGATTCTTTTCTCAGGATAAAGTTCTTTAACAGATGAGATGCTGGCCTTGATCTCATCCGGATGATGAGCATAATCGTCGATCATTACCAAATCATCTCGTTTTATCCAAAAATCGAAGCGTCGTTTTGCCCCTTGGAATGATGCAACGGCATTTTTTATGTCTGTTGCCGATACGCCGTTCAACCAGGCTATGGCCATTGCCGCAATGCTGTTCTCGATATTTATTTTTACAGGAACACCGAGTTCTATATCTTTGATTATCTCTTTCGGAGTTACGAAATCAAAGATGATTTGTCCGTTCCCGATACGGATGTTTTGAGCATAGAAATCTCCTCCGTCATTCATAGAATAATGATAAACGGTTACTCCGTTTTGTACGTCGGGTCGAACTTTTATCCCCTTTTTTATGATAAGGACTCCTCCCGGTCGTATCAATGTCGTGAAATACCGAAAACTTTCCAGATAGGCATTTTCATTTCCGTATATGTCTAAATGATCAGGATCGGTAGCGGTTATTACCGCCATATACGGACTTAGTTGGTGGAAAGACCGGTCATATTCGTCAGCTTCGATAACTGTCAGGTCACTATGATTGGAAAGAATCAGATTACTGTCGTAGTTTTTCAATATTCCGCCGAGAAAAGCGTTACATCCTATCGGAGACTGAGCGAATATATGTGCCGCCATACTGGATGTGGTCGTTTTTCCATGTGTTCCGGCAAAACATAACCCTTTACTTGTCCGGGTAATCATTCCGAGCAGCCGGGCGCGTTTTACGATTTCGAAACCGTTTTTTCTGAACCAGATCATTCCGGCATGAGATTCGGGAACAGCCGGTGTATATACGACCAGTGTATTTTCAGGATTTCTGAAATCGGGGGGAATCAACTCCGGGTTTTCGTCGTACACGATTTGCGCACCTTCTTTTATAAGTTCCTTTGTGAGTGGAGACGAGGTCTTGTCATATCCGGCTACAGGATAACCTTTGGCAAGGAAATAGCGAATCAAGGCGCTCATACCGATGCCTCCTGCTCCGATAAAGTATAGTGATTTATAGTTTTCCATTTTTCTTGTTTTTAGTGACCAGTTCAAAAATAATGTCGGCAATGCGTGTCGCAGAATCTCGTTGCGCCATTTTTGAAATGTTGTCGCTCATATTTTTTAATGCCGTTTCATCTTGAACAGTTTTTAATGCGGTGTCTATCAATAGATTTTGGGCATCGCAGTCCCGTATCATCAGTGCTGCATTCTTTGTCGATAAGGCCTGAGCATTTTTTGTTTGATGATCTTCGGCTACATTTGGAGAAGGAATCAGTATTACGGGTTTCCCTAATAAGCAAAGTTCTGATATAGAACTCGCTCCGGCTCTTGATATTACCAGGTCGGCAGCTTTATAGGCCATATCCATACGAGAGATAAACGGCATTTGTTTTATATTCTCCGGCTTTTTCTCATCCAGAACCTTTTTTGCCTGAGTATCATATCCTTTCCCGCTTTGCCAGATTAATTGTATATCCTGAGGAATTTTTTCTATTCCTGTGGCAATGCTGTTATTGATCGTACGAGCTCCGAGGCTGCCTCCGATAACAAGAATTGTTTTTTTCGAGGGATCAAGATTGAAAAAACGAATAGCTTCCTCTCTGCTTATCGTGTCGTTCTGTAATTCCTGTCGCACTGGATTCCCTGTGAGAATAATCTGATCTTTAGGAAAAAATCGTTCCATATTTTCGTAGGCCACACATATCGCCTTTGCTTTAGATGCAAGTAATTTGTTGGTAACACCAGCATAAGAATTCTGCTCTTGAATCAATGTCGGAATACCCCTTCGTGCGGCAGCCCATAAGGTAGGACCGCTGGCATATCCTCCTACACCTACGGCAATATCCGGAGAAAATGATTTTACAGTCTTATCTGCTAAACGGACACTTTTGAATAACCGGAATAATACTTTGATGTTTTTTAGCAAATGCTTACGATCGAAACCGCTGACCGGAAGTCCTATAATAGGATAACCTGCAGCGGGAACTTTTTCCATTTCCATGCGATTTTCTGCCCCGACGAAAAGAATATCGGCATTCGGACATTTGTTTTTAATGGCATTCGCAATAGAAATGGCCGGAAAGATGTGTCCTCCGGTTCCTCCGCCGCTGACAAGAACTTTTATTTTTTTGTCCATGATATTCATTATTTACAACATATTGGGATTCGGAGCAGAAATGTCTTCCGGTATTTCTGTTTCTTCTCCTGTCAATTCTTTTTCTTCTTTAATAGCGTCTTGTGTCGCATATCGGCTGATACTTAGCATGATCCCGAAATAGGCACAGGTAATGATCGT
The DNA here is from genome assembly GCA_900545915.1 of uncultured Porphyromonadaceae bacterium. Taxonomy (GTDB): domain Bacteria; phylum Bacteroidota; class Bacteroidia; order Bacteroidales; family Coprobacteraceae; genus Coprobacter. The sequence goes on along the minus strand of URAV01000030.1, from coordinate 18,710 downwards.
CGATGTCCCTCCCCGACTTATCAGAGGAAGAGGCTGACCGGTTACGGGAATGAGTCCCGATGCGACCGACATGTTGACTATGGCTTGAAATACGATCATCATGGCGATACCCATGATCAGGAATGCAGGAAAAGCCCGAGTGCATTTTTTAGCAATCATTCCGGCTCTTATGAGAAGGGACAGATAAAGCGCCATTACTACAACTCCGCCTACAACTCCCATTTCTTCGATGATAATCGCATAGATAAAATCGGAGTAGGCTTGCGGTAGGAAATCGCGTTCTCGGCTGTTTCCGGGAAATGTCCCTATCGCTCCGCCATTGGCTATTGCCATACGAGCATGGTGTACCTGATAATTCTTGTCATTTGTTTTTACTGCGTATTCCGGAACGTCGTTTCCGTGAGAAAAGTTAAGGATACGGGCACGCCAAGTAGGAATACGATCCAATACGGGCGTATTTTCAGGAATGTAGGGACTGATAGAGAACAGTACGATAACGAATCCTGCGAGTACAGCTACTAACTTGAACAGTTTTATCAATTCTACACGTCCGATCAGCATTAAGCAAAAACAGACCAATCCTAATAGTGCCGATGTGGAAAAGTTTTCGGGTAAAATCAACATGCAGAAGATACTGGCTATGATGAGTATCGTTTTGAATGTGTCGGGTTGTACACCTCCCGGAACTTGTTTTTTAGCCAAAATGAACGATACGGTGATGACTACCGCCATTTTAGCTAATTCGGATGGCTGTAACGGGATTCCGCAAATTGTCAGCCAACGCTGCGCTCCATTCACTTCTTCTCCGAAGAACATGGCATAAACGAGCAGAATAAACGATAGCGGCAATAATACTACCGGTATCAGTTTGAACCATTTATAGTGAAAATTATGAATAATGATGACTCCGATTGTCCCGCAAAAAAGAATGAGTGTGTGCCTGATTGTGGGTGCTAAATAATCTTGGATCTTGAAGGTCAGTGTACTGGTGGCGCTATACATTTCTACTATTGAAATCATACAGAGCATCAGATATACCCCCCAGATATATTTATCTCCTTTTAGAATCGATTTTACAGTATCCATAACTTTTTATTTAGTTATAAGTTGCGTACACATTCTTTGAATTGTTCTCCTCGATCCTCATAACTTTTGAATAAGTCAAAACTTGCACAGCAGGGAGACAACAACACGGTTTCTCCTTTTTGAGCACAGGCCAAAGCTTTGTCTACGGCTTCTTTCATTGATGAGGCATCTTCTATATGCGGAACTTTCCCTTCGAAAAATGCATGTAGTTTGCTGTTGTCGACACCTAAACAGATGATTGCATTTACCTTTTCTTTTACCAAATCCTCAATTTCGGAATAGTCGTTGCCTTTATCTTTTCCGCCAAGTATCAATATAACTTTGGTACGCATGCTTTCGAGTGCATACCAGCAGGAATTTACGTTTGTCGCTTTCGAATCGTTGATAAATTCTACTCCTCTTACACGGGCGACTTTTTCAAGACGGTGTTCCACCCCTTTAAAATCTTTAAGTCCTTCCCGTATGTCTTCTTTTTTTATATCGAGGACTTTTGCCGAAATACTTGCTGCCATAGAGTTATATAAATTATGCCGTCCTTCTAAAGCTAAATCGTCTTCAGTAATTGTCAGAATATCATTTGGAGCATCGATGATAATTTGGTTATTTTCCGTATAAGCTTTTACCCCTTCTTCTTTTTCTTCTGAGAATGGATAGAGCCGGGCTTTTAGGTTATGAGCTTTTAGTTCTTTGGTTATGATCGGGTCATCATTCCAGTAAATAAATGCGTCGTTTTGGGTTTGATTCTGCGTTATCCTGAATTTGGCATTGATATAGTTTTGCATGTCATATCCGTACCGGTCGAGATGATCGGGAGTAATATTTAGCAAAACTGCGATATCGGCTTTGAATTTATACATGTTGTCGAGTTGGAAGCTACTCAGTTCGATTACGTAATAGTCGAAATTTTCTGTTGCTACCTGCAATGCCAGACTTTTGCCTACATTTCCGGCAAGGCCTACATTTAGTCCTGCATTTTTAAGAATGTGATATGTTAATAATGTTGTTGTCGTTTTTCCGTTACTTCCGGTGATACAAATCATTTTAGCATGTGTGTATCTTCCTGCGAATTCGATCTCGGAAATTATGGGAATTCCTTTTTTTTGTATTTCTTGAATGATCGGAGCTGTATCGGGTATTCCGGGACTTTTGATTATTTCGTCGGCATTGAGAATTTTTTCGATGCTGTGATGGCCGTCTTCCCACTCTATTTCATATTTATTTAATAACGCCTTGTAAGTCTCTTTGATCAGGGACATGTCCGAGACAAAAACGTCAAATCCTTTTACTTTTGCCAAAACGGCAGCTCCCGCACCGCTCTCTCCGGCTCCTAAAACTACAATTCGTTTATTCATTGATATATTTTTAAATATATGTATTTTACCGCATTTTTAAAGTTACGATGGTAATGACCGCAAGTATAATGCCGATGATCCAAAACCGGACAACGATTTTTGATTCCGGAACCGGACGAAAAGGTTTTTGTATCAATGCTATGATTCCTGCATTTCCCGGTTTTTGGAAATGATGATGTAACGGGGTCATCTTGAATATACGTTTCCCTTCTCCATACTTCCGTTTTGTAAACCGGAAATAGGCGACCTGAATCATTACCGATAATTCTTCTACAAGAAATATTCCACAGAGAATGGGTATTAATAGTTCTTTGTGTATAATAATTGCAAATACTGCTATGATACCGCCTAAAGTGAGGCTTCCCGTATCTCCCATGAAAACTTGGGCGGGATATGCGTTGTACCATAGAAATCCGATTGTCGCTCCGATGAACGCGCTGGCGAAAACTACTAACTCTTCTGTTCCCGGAATATACATGATGTTCAAATAAGAGGCATAAGCAATATGTCCTGATAGGTAAGCGAGAATACCTAATGTGACACCTATGATTGCCGAACTTCCTGTGGCCAGTCCATCAAGTCCGTCTGTCAGATTTGCACCGTTTGAGACTGCCGTCACAATAAAAATAGTTATTAATACGAAAATGATCCATCCGGCAGTTTGTGCATGATCTCCCATAAAAGAAACTAAATCGGCATAATCGAAGTTATTGTTTTTTAGGAATGGAATAGTCGTTTGCGTCGATTTGATATTTTCGGGCATATATCCGACAACTTCTTGATTATTGGCGTCTTTTATGAGCACGTTTTCTCTGATTACGACATTCGGGCTGAGGTAGAGGGTCAGTCCGACGATAAGTCCTAATCCTACCTGACCGATAATTTTGAATTTTCCATGCAAACCCTCTTTATCTTTTTTAAATACCTTGATATAATCGTCCAGAAATCCGAGTGTCCCTAACCACAATGTCGTGACCAGCATTAATATCATATAGATGTTTTCGAGCTTTCCTACTAACAAGCATGGAATGATAATGGCGATGATAATGATAATGCCTCCCATCGTCGGAGTCCCTTTTTTGCTCATTTGCCCTTCGAGTCCGAGGTCTCGAATGATCTCTCCGATCTGTAAGTATTGTAATTTGTCTATGATCCGTTTGCCTATGATCGTAGAGATGAACAGGGACAGAATCAGCGCCAATCCGGATCGGAAGGAGATATATTTAAACATCCCTGCTCCGGGAAAGTCTAATTGGTCGAGATATTGAAATAAATAGTAAAGCATTGTTTGTCGGATTTCTTATTTTTTTTGATTAATTGTATTCTTTAAAAATTTTCTCTACTTCTTCTTTGTCGTTGAAATGGTATTTCACGCCTTTAATTTCTTGATAGTCTTCGTGACCTTTTCCTGCAATAAGTATAACATCTCCCGGTTGAGCAAATTGAGTTGCTGTCTTTATCGCTTCTCTCCGGTCGGAGATAGACAGAACCTGACGCAATTGTTGAGGGGAGAGTCCGGCACGCATATCCGAAAGAATATCTTCCGGTTCTTCGAATCGGGGATTATCGGATGTCAAAATTACACGATCACTTATTTTAACAGCTTCTTGTGCCATTATAGGGCGTTTGCCTTTATCCCGATTACCACCTGCTCCTACGACTGTAATAATCCGGCCTTTTTTACCGACGACCTCACGTATTGATCCGAGTACGTTAGCCAGTGCGTCCGGAGTGTGAGCATAATCGATAATTACCGTATATTTTTCAGGGGAATGAATTGTTTGGAAACGTCCGGCTACGGGTATAAGCATACTGAGTTTTATCAGTGCTTTTTCCGGATTTTCTCCTAATAGGCAAGTCGCGCCATAAACAGCCAATAAGTTATATGCGTTGAATTTGCCGACAAATTGAACTTCAACTTCTCTTCCGTTTATTTCGAGAGTCGTTCCGTCCAAACGGCTTTCTATGATGCGCCCTTTATAATCGGCCAAAGTTTTTAGCGAGTATGTGTGTTTTGCGGCTTTTGTGTTTTGCAGCATGACCATGCCGGACTTATCGTCCAAGTTGGTAAGAGCGAATGCGTTTTTCGGCAGATGATCGAAAAACGATTTTTTTGCTTTTAAATAAGCCTCTACGGTTTTATGATAGTCGAGATGATCCCTTGTGAGGTTTGTAAAAATTCCGCCGTCGAAATCTAATCCGGCTATACGTTTTTGATCGGCAGAATGAGAACTTACTTCCATAAATGCATATCTGCATCCGGCGTCTACCATTTCCCGTAATAGTTTGTTCAGGGTGATAGGATCGGGTGTCGTATGTGTGGCCGGGACGGCTTTTTCGTCTATATAATTGCAAACGGTCGAAAGCAAACCTGCTTTTTCTCCGAATAAGCGGAACATTTCGTATAACAGTGTTGCAATAGTCGTTTTACCATTAGTACCGGTAACTCCGACTAATGTCAATTGTCGGGATGGATTTGCATACCACTCGGAAGCTAATAATCCCAACGCTTCTTTGCTGTCGGATACTTGAATATAAGTTGCTGTCGGGGTTATGTTTTCCGGCATTTCTTCACAGACTATTGCCGTTGCACCTGATTCGATCGCTTTGTCGATAAACTGGTGACCATCGACCGCAGTGCCTTTTACGGCGACAAAAAGGAAATCTTGTTGTATGTTTCTTGAATCGGAATCTAAACCGGAAATTTCTTTATTTATATTTCCTGATATTTGTTTAACCGGAATTGTTTGTATCAATGATTCTAATTTCATAATTGTTTCTTTTTTTATCCGATGCTATTTTAATGTCAATGCGATTCTTTGACCTTTAATTAAACGAGTTCCTGCCGGAATTGATTGCCCGACGACTTTCCCTTTTCCGGAAATTGTTACATGGAGTCCTGCTTTTTCCAGCAAATATATGGCATCTCGGGCTCCCATTCCTTTAACAGAAGGAATCGATTCTTCTTGTGTTTTTATTCCGTTTAAAATAATTTTATTTGAATGATTTACCGGTTCTACCCATGAACACTCTTTAGCATAATCCTCATATTGAATTTTCAATAAATCGCAGGCAAATGTCAATTTCTGAAAATTCCCGTTTTTGATATATGGATTGAAGGGGTGGAGTGTATCGGGATGCTGTACGACGACAGAAGGGTATAGGCCTTGAGCGTATATTTGTTCTGCAATACTCCGAACTACAGCTCCGGACATAGAACCTCCCGACGGATAACCCTTATGAGGATTACTTACTAAAACCATACATGTATATCTTGGAATTCCGTCTACCGGAAAATATCCGCAGAATGAGACTCTATGCTGTTTCCCGTTCCCCCGGTATCCGGCTGCCCCTTGAGCTATTTGAGCCGTCCCCGTTTTCCCTGCAATTTTTACGTAATCCGATTTTACAGGACCTGCCGTTCCTTTTTGTACGACATCGGTCAGCATTTGTTGTATCTGTTCTAATGTTTTGGGTGTGCAAATTTGAGGGTTGATCGTTTCTGTTTTTTTTGTTTCGATAATAACTCCGTCTTTACTGATTTCTTTAACGAAAATAGGCTTGATCATTTTCCCCCCGTTCGCAATAGCGTTATAGAACATCAGAGTGTATATAGGCGGTATTTGTATCTCATAACCGAATGTCATCCATGGTAAGGTCGTCTTTGACCATCGGTTCTTATCTTTGACCGGGTGTTTGATTTTAGGTCGTCCTTCACCGGGAATATTTAGGTTTACGGGTGTGTTCAGTCCCATAGCATATAACCTGTCGACAAAATCTTGCGGACGTTTTTCGAATCCTTTCAAGATGATTTTTGCGATCCCTATATTGGATGAATACCAAATTGTCTGAGCTGCACTGATGCGATGATATCCGCCTTTGTGAGCATTGTGGTCGGTCATGCGAGAACCTGCATACATGAAGATACCGTTTCCGACATCTACAGTATCGTCGGGTTGTATTACGCCGGCATCCAAAGCTACCATCATGGAGACGGTTTTAAATGTCGATCCCGGTTCTACTTCATCTGCGACAGCGTGATTGCGGGTTTCAGCATACGTCCCGTCAGGCATGCGTCCGATATTTGTGATGGCTTTTATCTCTCCGGTAGCGACTTCCATTACGATTGCCGTCCCTGATTCGGCTTCAATTTCCGAAAGTTTTTCTACAAGAGCTTTTTCTGTAATATCTTGAATCTTTATGTCTATTGTCGTACGGATGTTTACTCCGTTTATTGGTTCGATATTAGTCATATTTACCCAACGTCCGCGTATCTTTTGTTTCGTTCCGCGACCCGGAGTTCCGCGCAATAAGGAGTCATAAGCAAGTTCTATTCCGTTTTTCCCTCCTTTTTCATATTCTCCGTAAATATCTCCGATTGTACGTGAGGCTAAAGATCCGAAAGGTTTTATTCTCCGGACCATTTGTTTTGTATAGAATCCGCTTTTGTTAGGTCCCATCCTGAAAAATGGAAACTGTTTTATCTCTTTCAAGTCTGTATAAGAAACTCTTTTCCGATAAACGGGATATTGGCGGCTTTTAGAACGATATCCTTTCAGTAAATGAGCTTCGTATCCGGCCGGAGTCCGATCTCCGAGTTTCTCTGAAAGGGCTTTACTTAAAGGCGTGATGTATTTCATCAGTGTATCCCGTTTCAGTCCGTCGGCTTTGAAGTCTATGTACAGATAGTATTGAGGAATAGTACTTGCCATTAATCGACCGTCTTCTGCCAGAATATTTCCTCGTTCTGGAAGAATCGTGATATTTTCGATTTTGAGGGAATCGGCTTTTTGCTGCCAGTGTTCTCTGTCTATAAAAGCGGTACGTCCTACCTTATAAAGTATCGCACAGCAGATGAATACGATGAATAAGGTAATGATAATATATCGAAATATGATATTTCCTCTATCGGTTGCCATGATTTTTCTTTACAAGTTTAAACGGGGGCTGCTTTGATTCATGCAGGTCGAGTCCTTTTGATTCTATTAATTTCTCGACTTGCGATTGACGACTGCTTCCCATTAATTTGGAAGACAATGTCAAGGCTTCATAGCGGACATCGACCAATTGCTTTTGTAATTCGCCTATTTGGGTGATTTTTTGCTGACAGGTATATCTGTTGCTGATATAAATGAAAAGTAATATGACAATGACCAGAATGCGTTTCCATTGACGTATGAGGATGTCATTGGAAATGAATCGTCCCAGAAAAATATCTTTTACATGAAGTCCCTGAAAAAGATCTCCGATACGAAATCCTTTTCTGTTTTCTTGAATTTCTTGATTTTTCTCTGTTTGTATATTTTCTTCCATTTGAGAGATAATTCCTTTTAGAAAATTTATCTGTTAAATTTTTTCCGCGATGCGCAATTTTGCACTTCTTGATCTTGGATTGCGTTCTATTTCTGCATCAGAGGGAGCAATCACTTTGTTGTTTATCAATTTGAAAGGAGTATTGATTTTCCCGAAAAAATCTTTTTCAGCTTTTCCTTCGAAATTGCCGGTCTTGAAAAAAATTTTTACCAGTCTGTCTTCAAGAGAATGGTAAGTCAAAATAGCAATACGTCCTCCGGGTTTTAATAACTCGGTTGTTTGTGACAGCATTTTACGGAGACTGTCCATTTCTTGGTTTACCTCGATGCGTAAGGCTTGAAATAGTTGCGCTAACTCTTTTTTTTCTTGTTTCCGGTTTATAAACGGGTACACTATCTCTAAGAGATTTTCGATATCCGTTATTTTTCCTTCTGTTCTTTTTTGAACAATTGCCGCGGCTATTTTTCGAGCAGTCTTTAATTCTCCGTAGAGATAGAATATGTTCGATAGCTTTTCTTCATCATAATTGTTCAAGATATCAGCGGCAGAAATTCCTCCCCGGTTGTTCATTCGCATATCCAGTTTCCCTCCGAACCGAAAGGAAAAACCTCGCTCGGAATCATCGAAATGATGAAATGAAACACCTAAATCGGCTAATAATCCGTCGATTTTTTCAACATTGTAATAATGCATGAAATTCTTAAGAAAACGGAAATTACTGCGAATAAAAGTAAACCGGTTGTCATGTAAGATATTTTGTTCGGCATCGGCATCTTGGTCAAATCCGTATAGGTGTCCGCTATTATTTAGTTGGCTTAGTATCGCTTTAGAATGTCCTCCTCCTCCGAACGTAACATCGACATATATTCCGTTCGGTCGGATATTCAATCCTTCGATACATTCGTTGAGTAATGCAGGTATATGATATACAGTGCTTTGCATAAGTTTTTGATAGCCGATAAATATGAAATAGTTTTTAGTTGATAAAGGTATGAATAATTATTTATAGGAGCTTTATTTTTTTATCAAAAGTTATCAACAAAATATAGCTTTGTAAGGGATTGTAGGATGGCGAGTTATTGTCGTGTTAAACAATATGCAAAAATTGTTTTTTTGATGTAAAATCTTCGGAAAAAAACGGTATTTGATATTGAAAATTTTAAGAGATAAGGAATAAAAATTAAAAAAATAAGAATGAAGCTCAAGGGAGTTAAAGAAATATATGCTATTTTTGTTTCTCTTTTTATGGATGAAATGGAAAAGGAAGAGCCTATACAGATTGATATTGAGAAGGTTATTAAGAAAAAAGCTCCTGAGGTTGGGAAAAAAATTCCCGGATTTGTATATCGTTTCTTAGAAAAAACGATTTGTCAGGAGAAGATGAATTATATTCTGCGGGAATATGCCGATTGCAAAGGTGTTGATTTTGCAGATGCTTTGTTATCGGAGTTGAATGTAAAGGTGAAGTTGGAGGGAGAGGAGAATATTCCTGCTGAAGGTAAATTTACATTTGCATCGAATCATCCTTTGGGAGGATTGGATGGTGTTTCTTTGGTATCTGTGTTCGGGAAAAAATACGATTCTCATATTAAAGTTCAGGTAAACGATTTATTGATGAATGTAGCGCCTTTAGCCCCCGTGTTTTTACCGATAAATAAGCATGGGCGTCAGGCGAAAGATGCTGCCGATGTATTGAAGAGTGCGTATGAATCGGATGATCAAATGTTCGTTTTTCCTGCAGGATTGGTATCCAGACGACAAAATGGTCAAATTTGCGATTTGGAATGGAAAAAAGCTTTTATTTCTAAGACTATCCAGTTTCACCGGGATGTGATTCCTATATATTTCGAGGGATTAAATTCCGGTTTTTTTTATCGGTTTGCTCGTATTCGTAAGAAACTGGGGTTGAAATTTAATATAGAAATGATATATTTGCCGAGTGAAATGTTTAAAAGTAAAAATAAAACATTTATAATACATATCGGTAAGCCTATACCTTGGCAAACTTTTGATAAATCGAAAAGCCTTTTTGAATGGGCTCAGTTTGTGAAAGATAAGGTGTACGAATTAAAAAAATGATAAGAAATTCATCAGTGATATTATGGAAGAAATTATAGCGCCGATAGATAGAGACCTGATCAAAGCCGAACTTACTCCGGAACGCTTTCTTCGTCATACTCGTAAAGGGGGAAATGATATATATATAGTCAACTGTTTTAATGCTCCTCATACAATGAGGGAAATAGGACGGTTGCGGGAGATAGCTTTTCGTCATGCTGGTGGTGGAACGGGAAAGGAGATTGATATAGATAGGTATGATCTGATGGATGAGCCGTGCCAGCAGCTTTTGGTATGGAATCCGGACGCAGAGGAAATATTAGGCGGTTATCGGTTTATATTGGGAGAAAATGTCCGTTATGATGAATCCGGACATCCAATGATCGCAACTTCTCATATGTTCGATTTTTCTCCGAAATTTATTGATGAATATATGCCCAGCACTTTGGAACTGGGAAGATCGTTTGTGACGTTGGAGTATCAATCTACTCGTTCGGGTTCTAAGGGCTTGTTCGCGTTGGACAATCTTTGGGACGGCTTAGGCGCTTTAACGGTGGAATATCCGCAAATCAGATACTTTTTTGGTAAAGTGACGATGTATCCTACTTTCTCTGCAGAGGGACGCAATATGATTCTTTATTTCTTAAATAAGCATTTCCCAGATCCTGATCGTTTAGTGTGGCCAAGAACACCTTTAGAAACTAATATGGATTATGAAAAAATGTCCGGGTTATTTAAAAATAATGATTTTAAAGAAGATTATAAGGTCTTGAATCAATATGTGAGATCTTTGGGATTCAATATTCCTCCTTTGGTAAATGCTTATATGAGTCTATCTCCTACGATGAGGATGTTTGGGACGGCTATTAATGATGAATTCGGAGATGTGGAGGAGTCGGGGATATTGATTGCTGTGGATGAAATTCTGGAGGAGAAAAGAAGTCGGCATATCGAAACGTATGATAAATCAAATATAAAGATAGTATAACCGAAGTTGTATGAAATAGGTCTGTAAAAGGACATCTTATAAAGATGTCCTTTTTGCTTTTATATTTAAAAATGTTTATGGATATATTGTTGGATGTACATACTCATACGATTGCGAGCGGTCATGCGTTCAGTTCTTTGCAGGAGATGGTGAAAAGCGCTGCAGAAAAACGATTGCGGTTATTGGGAATAACAGAGCATACTCCCGGCATTCCGGGAACGTGCGATTTGATTTATTTCAGGAATTTGCACGTAGTTCCTCGGAAAATGTATGGAGTGGAGTTGTTATTAGGTGCGGAAACCAATATCGTTGATTATAAAGGAAATGTGGATTTGCCGGAAGAATATTTTTCTTTTTTGGATATTTGTATCGCAGGGATTCATTCTTTTTGTTATTCTTCCGGAACGGCAGATCAGAATACCGATGCGGTAATCGGAGCTATAAGCAATCCGCATATCGATATCATAAGTCATCCCGGAGATGGAACTGCTCTTTTGAATTTTGAACCGATTGTATTGGCATCTAAAGAATACGGAACATTGCTTGAAATAAACAATAGTTCTTTAAATCCTGTTCGTAATAAAAGTGCCGCTCGTGGAAATAATTTGGAAATTTTGAGGTTGTGTAAAAAGTATGAAGTCCCTGTTATTCTCGGGAGCGATGCCCATATATCATTCGATATAGCCTGTTATGACAGGCTGTATGATTTATTGAGGGAAACCGAGTTTCCGGAAGCATTGGTGATGAATGATAAAGTAGATGAATTTAAAGCTCGGTTGAAACGGGTATAGACTTTTGTATTCTTGCTGTTTTAAGAGCCTGCCTGAATTTTTTCGATGAAAAATATGAAACAAAACCGTATATTTGTAGTTATACATAAAAGTTGTAGACAGATGGTTGCACGGAAAGTTAAGTATTGTCTTGGAGCGGTTTTGGTATCGCTGTTTGTTTTTTCTGCCTGTAATTCACAATCGGGACGTATCGAATCTGTTACTCTTATTCCGGTTTGGCATGGAGATAGCTGTTTATATATAAACGCTGAAGATAAAATGGAGTTTAACGGACTATATCCTTCGGTTTCGCTTTTCCGTGAGGATATTGCTTTGGTACAGACGGCCGGGCGTGGTGCTCGTATCGGGTTTATCGACAATTCCGGAGAATTTGTTCTGCCGGCTGTTTATACACAGGCAACGGTTTTTCGTGAAGGAATGGCTTTTGTCGTTCGTCCGGGAGAAGCACCTTGTGCCATTAATCAAAAGGGAGAGCTGAAATTTACACTTCGGGATGCAGAAAGTGTGGAGACTTATCATGAAGATATGGCACTCTATTCGATCCGTGAAAAAGGGAAACTTCGTTATGGATATGTCGATAAAAAAGGAGAACCGGTAATAGAACCGGTTTTTTCCGGGGCAATGTCTTTTTCTCGGGGTAAAGCCGCAGTTCGGGATGCTAAAGGGAAATGGGGTTTTATAGATAAAGGCGGGGAGGCGGTTATTGAATGCCGTTATGATGAAGCAATGCCTTTTAATGATCGGGGTGTAGCTTTGGTGAGAGAGGACAGATTGTGGGGAGCCATTGATGAGAAGGGTAAATATGTTGTTGACCCTCAGTTTGAGATGATGTGTAGTGATGGAAAATGGTTTCAGGTGAAGTCTGAAGAAAACTTGTGGGGTTGGTGTGACCTTAGCGGGGAAATAGTAATCTCTCCCCGTTTTGAGAAAGCATTCGGCTTTTTTGACGGAGACAGGGCTCCTGTACTCCTTGAGGAGAAATGGGCGTATATCGACAGAAAAGGTATGGTTGTTATTAAACCCCAATTCGATAGGGCTCTCCCTTTTGTGGGTAATTTAGCCGCAGTTTGGGTCGGGGATTATATAGGATTTATAAATAAAGAAGGCCGTTACGAGATAAATCCTCAATATAATGGCTTGAGTCATGACTATGAGGCGAATGCTGTGTGGGGAGAATCTTGTTATGAACGTGTTACTACGGGCAAAAAGTAAAAAACTTTTTGTCTGTAATTACCGGTTTAAAAGATTTGTTTAAATTTATTCGGGTCTGATTTGTGGCTTTTTAGAGAAATCCCGTTCTTCATAAAACGAAATTGCCTCTCTCCATGCATCGGAAATTTCTTTTGCCGAAGATGTTTTCACGTCGAATCCGACCAAGATTGTTTCACAAGTTGCTTTTATCTCTTTTGTCTCGATATTTATGATTCGTTGGGCAACTTTCAGGCTTTTATTTCCGATAGATATTGTGGCGGTCTGCACAGCTATTTTTTCGTGCATGAAGACCGGTAGTAAAAAATTGGCATTGATATTCGCGATGACGAGATCTGCATCATTCCAGTTGATGGGGCTGCGTTTTACGTCTTCAAAATAACGGGCTTTCCCCAAATCATAGAATGTGAAATAAATAGAATTGTTTACATGTCCTAAGGCATCGATGTCGTTGAATCTGAGTTGTACGGGTAACGTATGTTTGAAAATCATGTCTTGCATAGAGTTATCTGAATATTATGTTTGTTATAATTTGACGTCCTACTTGCTTATTTAGTCTGTCCATCAACATATTTCGGCACATACTGAGCTCGCTGCGTAATACGGAAGATGAGAGATGTACATACAGAACACCCCGTTGAATATAAAGTTTGGTCGTATAAGATGCGACTTGTTCGCCCAGTAAAGAATTCCATGCCTTTATGAGGCGGGTTTCATCTAATTTCAAATCGAGATTTTGTTCTTTGAGTACTCGGTCGATGATTTCTCCGATAGATTGAGCATCTTGCTTTTTCATTTTTATTTCTCCTCCTTTAGACTCTCGATATTTCCCTGTATTACCTGATAAAGATGAAAATCATGTCCGGTTTTACGGATAATTTCGTCGAGATATTCACGGTTGGTATCCGTTATGAAAATTTGCCCGAAACGCTCTTCTGAGACTAAAGAAATGATGCGTTCCATTCGTTGGGAGTCTAATTTGTCGAAAATGTCGTCCAATAGTAAAATCGGAGACGTGAATCCGTTCCGGTTCAGAAAATCGAATTGGGCAAGTTTCAAAGCGATCAGAAAAGTTTTATTCTGACCTTGTGATCCGATTCGTTTCATGGGATACTCACCCAATGTCATTTCCAGTTCATCTTTATGTGAACCTCGAGTGGAATAACCTAAAATGCGATCACGTTCTCTTATTTCTGCCAATTGGGCGAACAATTCTCCATGCTCGTGATGTGACCGATAAGATAATCCGACCGTTTCATTACCATCGGATATATATGTATAAAATTCTTGGAAGACAGGTATGAACGTAGATAAAAACGATCTCCTTTGTTTGAAAATCTCTTCTCCCGTCACAGACATCTGTTCTTCCCATATTTCATATAGAGCGGCATCCTTGACTTCTTGTTTAAGTAAGGCATTTCGTTGGGCTAAAGCTTTGTTATAACGAATAAGCGTATCGAGGTAGTTCTTGTCGAATTGGGAAATTACGAGGTCTAAAAAGCGCCGACGCTCGTCACTTCCTCCCAAAATAAGGTTTGAATCGGATGGAGAGACCATAACCAAAGGGATGAATCCGATGTGGTCGGATAGTCTGCCGTATTCTTTCTTATTCCTTTTGAACTGTTTTTTTTGTCGTTTTTTCATCCCGCAATATACCTCTTCTTCATTTCCGTTATTATCATAATATCCTTGTAACATGAAAAAGTCTTCATCATGGCGGATAATTTGTGAGTCGGCTATATGGGAATAGCTTTTGCAGAACGAAAGATAATAGATCGCATCCAGCAGGTTTGTTTTCCCCATACCGTTATTTCCTAAAAAACAATTGATATTCGGGGAGAACGACAGGTCTGCCTGTGCGATATTCTTGAAATTGATAATGGATAACCGTGATAAGATCATTCGTATATACGTTTGAAATGCAAACGTACATAAACTTTTTTATTTTGGAGGGAATTTGCTGGTTAAAACCCGATAAAAAACAAGATATTAAGGGGGTAGATGTAAAAAAATGAGATGGAAATTTCATTTATAAATATAATTAAATTACTTTTGTCAACCTAAAAACACGTGCTTAAAAATTTATACGCGAAATAAAATTAAAATCATATGTCAAAAGAAAAACTTGAACACGACGAACTTGATAAGGTAAATGAGGTTTTGTCGTCCTCCGAACAATTTGTTGAAAAATATCAGAAGCCTTTGTTGGTTACCGTATTGATCATTATTCTTGTGGTAGCCGGTTTTCTTTCGGTACGGCATTTCTATTTCCAGCCCCGTGAAGTGAAAGCTCAGGCGGCGATGTACAAAGGTGAAATTTATTTCGCTAAGGATTCTTTTGAATTAGCTTTAAAGGGAAATGGCGCTGATTTTGTAGGGTTTGAAGCAATTGCCGATGATTATTCTTCTACGAAAGCGGGAAATTTGGCTGCAGCATATGCCGGTATTTGTTACTATAACTTGGGTAAAGATGCAGAAGCTTTGACGTATTTGAAAAAATTTGATGGAGATGATGTATTTTTGTCTCCGAATATTGAAGCTATGATCGGTAATTGTTATGCCAATATGGATCAATATGATGATGCTATCAAAGCATTTGAAAGGGCTGCAAAAAAGGCAGAAAATGAGATGGCTTCACCTGTGTTTTTACAAAAAGCCGCTATCGTAGCGGAAAAAACAGGAGATTATAAAAAGGCTTTAGATTTTTATCAGAAGATTAAAGATAAATATTCTCAGTCTATGATCGGCCGTGATATTGATAAATATATAGAAAGAGCTAAAGCTCAAATAAAATAGATCGAAATCGCATGTTATAAGTGAAAAGCCGCCTTTTTCAGGTGGCTTTTTTTAACAAGTTGAATTATAAATAAAATTTTGAAGATATGGCGACAGCTTATCAGAATTTATCCTCTTATGATCCGGCTACAGTTCCGGATGCAAGTAATATGAGAGTCGCGATCGTTTGTGCTGAATGGAATGCAAATATTACCGAGAAACTCCTTGAAGGGGCGTGTAATACGCTTGAGAAGCATGGTGTAAAAAGCGATAATATATTTGTCGGTCGAGTGCCCGGAACATTTGAGTTGACTTTTGGTGCACAGCGTATGGCTTCTTTTTATCATCCGGATGCCGTAATTGTATTGGGATGTGTTGTGCAAGGTGATACTCCTCATTTTGATTATGTGTGTCAGGGAGTGACGTCCGGTATAACTCATTTAAATGAAGTATTGGATATTCCTGTGATTTTCGGAGTGTTAACTACCGGAAATATGCAGCAGGCGGTAGACCGTTCCGGAGGAAAATATGGGAATAAAGGAGATGAAGCTGCAATAACTGCAATAAAAATGCATGCTTTTGCTTGCAGATTAAAATAATTTGACTACCTTTGCTCCGCAATTAAGAAAAGGGGCGAATACCAGAGTGGCCAAATGGGGCAGACTGTAAATCTGCTGTCTTACGACTTCGGTGGTTCGAATCCATCTTCGCCCACAATTTATTGCGGGAATAGCTCAGTTGATAGAGCATTAGCCTTCCAAGCTGAGGGTCGCGGGTTTGAGTCCCGTTTCCCGCTCACAAGAAAGTCGGTCGAAATATTTCGACCGACTTTCTTTATATTACATTTATGCAAATCTGATTTAATGGCGGTATTCTCGATTGATGATATTGAGGTATAAAAAAAAGACGATTCGAAGAACCGTCTTTCGTTTTTTTAATCTTGATTATATTGCTTATTCAGCAGGATGAATAGCTCCGGTCGGACAAGCGTCAGCACAAGTTCCGCAATCTGCGCAAATCGATGGGTCGATTTTGTAGATATCGCCTTCAGAGATAGCTTCTACCGGACATTCGCTGATGCAAGTTCCGCAAGCAATACAATCGTCACTAATAACGTAAGCCATTGTTTCTAAGTTTTAATTGATGAATTAGTACTAATTATGTTCTGCAAAAGTAGTAGTTTTATCGGTTCATTCAAATAAAAAGAGGTTTTTTTATTTTGAGGCTCGCTGACAGGACTTGTCAAAATGTTATCTTTGCAGGCAATAAGAGAAACTTTTCACCGTTTAATGTATGTATTAAAAGAGACGCGATTGAGAAAGACGATACTTTTGTTTTTAATGTCATTGATGGCTGTTTCAGGGATTGCGCAGAAACGTAAATTGGAAAGGTTGCCTTATATTGACCAGCGGAGGATACATTTCGGATTCTCTGTGGGATTGCATACGCAAGATTTGGGCTTTACTCATACCGGATATACAACAGAAGCGGGAGAAACTTGGTATGCCGAAGTCCCCTCTTTCTCTCCCGGCTTTAATGTCGGGTTGGTCAGCGACCTTTATCTTTGTAAATATCTTAATCTTCGTTTCTGTCCCACCATGTATTTTGGAAATAAAACGGTCGAATTTCGGGAAGATCATACAGATGAACGCCGTACTGTAGATTTGAAGTCGAATTATATTATGATACCGATAGATCTAAAATATAGTGCAAAACGGCTGAATAATTATTGTCCTTATATCACTGCAGGAGTTGCTGGGGCTTTTGATATTTCAAAAAAGAAAAATGAATTGTTGAAGCTTAAGACTTATGATACTTATTTGCAAGTAGGATTGGGATGTGATATTTACCTACCTTTTTTTAAATTGATTCCGGAGCTTAAGTTTTGTTTCGGTCTTGGCGATATTTTGCAGCATAAGCGTCCTGATCTGCGCGATCCTTTAGATTATAAATATACACAAGCGATTAAGCGGGCATCTTCTAATATGGTCGTGCTTACATTCTATTTCGAATAAAGTCTATTTTTTTGTTCGTTTTCGATTCGAAAATAGCATTTTTCTGTGTTTAGGATTCAATACTGTGTTAAATATATAGATTTAACATTTCTCTTCTTGTATAATCGGACAATATGTTATAAATTTGCACTGTAAATATCGCGGGGTGGAGCAGTGGTAGCTCGTTGGGCTCATAACCCAAAGGTCGTCAGTTCGAGTCTGGCTCCCGCAACTAAGTTTAAGAGCGCTAAGTGGTTGGCGTTCTTTTTTATTTTATTGCCTTTGCTGGGGAGGCGGTTCGCATTGATTTTAAGAGCCTGTCTAAATTTTCCGATAAAAAAATATTATCTGGTCATTTTTGTGTTTTCTTCCGGTCTTTTTTCCCGTTTTTCCTCGTTAGATAGCTTGCTATCCTCCTCGTAAAAACAGAAAAATATCCTCGAAAGAAACTCTCAAATCTGACCCGAGCAAAATTGAGACAGGCTCTAAGGCAGGAAATATTAGAAATAAAAAATATCCGGATTTTAAAGTCCGGATATTTTTTAGTCGTATAATGAAAATACGAAAGTTCAAGAGTTTAGAATCGAGGCCGTGCTTCTTTTACTACCATCGTACGATTATCATACTGTGCGCCATTAAGTTCTTTAATTGTGTTCGCTGCTTGCATGTCATCTGGCATTTCTGCAAAAGCGAAACCTTTAGAACGACCGGTTTCTCGATCTTTAATTAATTTTACAGAGTTAACTGTACCATACTCTTCCAAAACTTGGATTAAATCTGACTCCTTAACGTTATAGCTAAGGTTACCAATGTAAATATTCATAAGAATGAAATAAAAATAAATAATAAAAAATTGAAACAACGAGGTTTGGGGAAAGATCTTGATCGACGATAAAAAAATACTCAACGGTTTGCGTTTGAGAAAATCCTCATAGAAGAGTAAGAGCGATATAAACTCTCTTTGTTTGTATTGCAAATAACGATATAATAATCGATATATATACTATGTTATCTTTATTTTCTTCATAATTTAAATATTTAGCTTTTTATTTTACGCATTTTACCAATCCAACTTAGAACCTGTATAAGTTTTCCGACAAAAAATATTATCAGGTCATTTTTGTGTTTTCTTCCGGTCTTTTTT
>URAV01000029.1 GCA_900545915.1 uncultured Porphyromonadaceae bacterium | reverse complement strand
ATTCTACCGTGATTTCGCTCGCTTCAGACAGGTTGAAGCCCGAGCCTTCTATCGCTACGCCGTTCACTTTGATCGACTTAACCAAATAGTTCTCTTCCGGCACGGCTTCTACCGTCAACCAAGTTCCTTCATCTACACTGCTACCGCTTTCTACCGTCGCTTCTCCGTTTTTAACCGTGAATGTTCCACCGTTCGAAACACCGGTATAAGTAACTACATGTTGTGCTTTGACATGACCCTGAACATATTCCGGTACTTGAGGTGTATAAACATACATTTCTACATAATACCCCAAATCTGGATCTAAGGCCGATTCAACCTTACCATAAGCCAATTCAGCAACGCATTCACCACCAGTACCCTTATTCGGGAATTGGGTCATATCAACATCTGCTGCATTAAATTTATAATAATATAATAAATCTTCCGGTGCTTGAGTATATCCTGCCTGAGAAGCCTTAATCTGTTCAGGTGTTAAAGCACCTTTCCATAATTGAATGTCTTCGATATCACCTGTAAAATCCATATTTCCGACAAAGAAGCAAGATTTATCCGGTAACATTCCGAAACCGTCCCGATTAAAATTTTGTTGAGTAACCAACTCACCATCTTTATATAACGCGATTGTCTTGTTGTCATCATCAATAACCGCAGTAATAAACGCCCATTCTCCTACTGGCAATGCAACTCCTGTATTCACATTTATATCATCGCCAAAATTACTGGGTAATGTTACACAACGAGAGAACAATTCAAGATTTCCATTTCTCAAACGTACGCCGAAAGATCCGCTTTCTACATAAAATTTAGACTGTACCAACCCTAAAATGTCTCCGGTTGTACCTGCAGTTTTCACCCATGCAGACATAGTGAAAGTGCGAATACGCTGATCGTTATCTGTGCTGCCGTTTGTATGGCTTCCTAATAACTGATCATCAAAGCGGAACATATAATGGTTACTGCCAGATTTCTCAGGAATATGAATTGCAGAGCTGACCGCTACCGGAGTGCTTTGTTTAGTGAATGTAGCAACTACTGTCAAGTCTTCAGACAAAGCAGGCAATGTCAAAGTATTACCAACAACCTCACTTACTTTTTCTTCATTATTTACCAATAAAGAAGTCAATTCATAATTTTCTTCGGGAACTACGGTCAATACGATTACCGATCCATCATCAAAACGAGTATTCGGAAGAAGCGGAGAGTTTTCTATAGTAGCTGTTACACTTCCGCCTGCGACGGTATTATATGTATAAAGATTTCCTTCCGGAGCTTCTCCTTCTGTAATATTCAGCATAATATCATACGCACACCCTTTATTGATACCCGCACAAGCTCCATGCTCGGTATCAGCACCTTCATTCCCTCGTATATGCCAAGCATCTACATATCTGATTCTTATACAAGCTTGACCGATAACAGCATCTTCCGGAACGGTAAATGATTGCAATATATTCTTCACATCCAAATTACGCCCCGATTCTGTAGGAATTCCTGTTTCCATTCCTGCATCTGCTCCAATCATCGGTAATACCTCGCCTTCACCTTCAAAAACTCCGTCACCGTTCCAATCGACGAAAATCTCTGCATGGCAGCAAGTAATCTGCGGTTTTTCCTCTTCACTATTAGCTCCCACATAGTTTATGGTAAATGTAGAACCTCTCTGCACCGTTAAAACCTGATCTAATTTTACATACGGCTGACCGGACGGCAAATCCGAATTTGCTGTATAATTAATTTCAATACCGTCTTTTGCTCCCGATGAAGTAATAGCAGCTAAATAGACATCCGCATTAGTGGTTCCAACAGGAGTACAATAAGATGCTGCTTTTTTAACGAACAATGCTTTTACAACCAAATCAGATGTTACGTCAGCAATTGTCAATGTCCCATCAAGTACTTCATTTTTCTTTTCTACATCATTTACCAACAAAGAAGATAATTCATAGTCTGCATTAGCAGATACTGTCAAAACAATATCCGATCCTGTTTCGAATTTTTCTCCGGTATCGATAGTGTTATCTCCTATCTTCGCCGTAACAGACCCTCCATCGACTGTCGTGTAAGTATAAGTAAACTGCTGAACGATTTCCCGTCCATCCACCAACGTAGGAGAAGAAACTGTAGCGTTTACAGAAGCGTGATCTCCGCCTCCCCAATCACTTCCTCCGGAAATCTGTTTAAAGACAGCGTTTACCGCTGCATATTCGCCATCTGTCACTTTATTGGCAAACGTTCCTGTCGTAGCGGGTTGCGTATTAAAATCATACCACGCGATAAGAGCGTCAGTAGCAGAAGTCAAGTTCATGGAAGCTTTCACTTCGCTTGCGGTCAATGCCTTATTATAGAACTGCACTTCATCGCAAGCCCCTGCAAAAGTAGCATTCCCTACAAAAAAGATACCGGGATCGTCTTGGAAAAACGAAAGCCCGCTACCAGCAACCGTTACGTCTTTCACATTCTCACCATTCACGTAAACGGATATAAGTTTTTCATCTGCATTATACGCGATAGTAAAAAATGTCCACTCATTCAACGATACGTTCGTTTCGATCGCCACGTCTGTAGCTGAATGTGTCCATAAGTCGGTGTCTACATAAGATTGAACCTTTAACGACAAAGTATTGGAGGTTGTCACAGAAAGCACCAAACTGCCGTTATGCAAATAATGGGCTTGGGCAGCTTGTCCCATGATAGCCGGAGCATTCGTCACCGAAGATATCTTTACCCACGCCGAATAGGTAAAAGACTTTCCCCTCCTGTTATCATAGTTCTCCTGTTCCGAATGAGTCCCCAAAAGCTCCTCATCCAGAATCTCCAAGCGTGTTAAAGACGGAATATCGATAGCCTTATTCTGGGCAATTCCCGGAACAAAATACCCCGTCAACGCAAAAAGGCTAAGAAAGAAAAAAAAGTTCAGTTTTTTCATTTCAAACAAATTTAAGTTAGACATTGATATATTGATTTATTAATCAAATAGTCCTAATTTTTAAGTAAACTTCGACTTTACAATATTTTCAAACGTCTTTATTCTCTCTCATTTCAATGCCCCTACTTAAAAAGAACATATTATAAGAAAAAGAATATTCTTTTACTTCTATTACCCTATAAGCAATAGAATCGTATAGTTCATCAATATCAAAAGATTTAGCAAAATAGAGATTGGTAAAGTTTATCGATACCCGAAAACATACTGCCAAGGCATAGGCAGACGATATAAGGAACGAAAAAATACAATATTCCAAAAAATCTTCTATCATGGTCAAAATCTTCAAGGTTAATGGAAAAATATTTTTCTATTTTGTATATATAGACAAACAAACAGACATAAAAACGTCACCTTTTTTTATTTTTTTTACCAAAACCTGAAATTTTTATATAGAGCCTATCTTAATTTTCCAACAAAAAACATATATCCGACTTTTTGTGTCTCTTTCTCGGAAACAGTTTCTCAAAATTTTTGCGGAAATCGTAAATACATTTTCGAAAACAGGGATAAAAATTACCCCCGGGAATTATTCTCACAAGCCCCGGGAGTTCCAACACTACACATACTACATCATAAAATGTTTTTTCATAGAAAAGATTGATCGTAGTATCCTTAATGATCAACGTATATTTATTTCATCGATAAACATATAAGCCCCCTCTTTAGGCACTTGATGAGCTTTATAACGAATATAACGAGTCTTCACATATCCGTTATATCCGAAGTTCCGGATCATCATCCCCTCCGTATCGCGACCTACCGGATTATCGATACGATTCAGACGCGAATACTCTTTTCCATCATCGGATATCCAGATTTCCGTCCATTCGGGAAACCAAATCCAAGGACCGGGCTGCTGCATGAAATTAACCTCTACTGTATGTATATCGGTAACTTTACCCAGATCTATGATGCAATCCATATCTCCGGAGAAGCCTTGCCATCTGCCATCTCCATAACTGTTTCCTCCCGTATAACCATCGGTCAAAGACGATTCGCAAGCGGCTTTATAATGATCGCTATAAGGCAATTTATAAACGACTTTCGCTCCGATTCCTTTATGATAATAAACTTTATATTTTTGTGAACGGGTCAACTGTTTCCCCTCCCCGAAAAGTGCGACGGTTATCTCCGCCGAGTCTTTAACAGAAACAGGAACAGCATATAACGCCGATTGTAATGTCGGTTCCGATCCGTCGAGCGTATAACGAATTTCGGACGGGATACGGTCGCATTCGAAAGAAACCCGAATTTCACGCTTCAAAGTATCTACAACCTGAGACATGACTACTCCATTGGCAACAGGATGCGCATTTATCCCTTTCTCCCATAACCATGAAACATGTTTATTAACCGCCAAACGGAAACGCGGCCACGATTTATTTTCGAGATTACTCCATGCTACCTCAGAAAGTGCAAGCAAACGAGGATAAATCATATATTCGACATGCTTTTGCGTCGGGATATATTCTACCCAAAGATTGGCTTGCGCACCCAATATGCGTTTACTCTCCTCTAAAGTCAAAGAATCAGGTACAGGGTTATAGGAATATACTTTCTTCAACGGCAAATATCCGCCGATAGCTTCCGGTTCTCCCGACGGATTATCCTGATATGTATCGAAATAACAATATTCTCCAGGAGTCATGATCGCATCATGTCCCATTCTTACGGCCTGTATTCCGCCTTTTTCACCCCGCCACGACATAACCGTAGCATTCGGCGAAAGTCCGCCGTCCAAAATCTCATCCCATCCCAACAGTTCCCGTCCTTTGCTATTAAGATACTTTTCTATACGATGCACCAGATAACTCTGCAATTCGTCCACAGACTTCAACCCCTCATCTTTCATTCTTTGCTGACATTTAGGACATTTTTTCCATGCTTCCTTATTGGCCTCATCACCTCCTATATGAATATACTTCGAAGGGAAAAGCGCGATAACTTCATCCAATACGGTTTCAAGAAATTTAAACGTATTTTCATTGCCGATACAAAACTCTCCGTTTTTATATGGTTCTCCCGAACAAGATAAATCGGGATAAACAGCCAAAACCTCTTCACTATGTCCCGGCATTTCTATCTCGGGTATTATCGTAATATGTTTAGAACGGGCATATTCCAACACGTCCTTTATATCCTCACGAGTGTAAAAGCCTCCATAAGCTCCGGGAACATCCTGCCGACAATAATGCCGATCTCCGTTCCACCACTCTTTCCACGTAGGAGCCGGTCTCCATGCCGCCACTTCGGTCAAAAGCGGATATTCCTTTATCTGAATCCGCCACCCAGCACCGTCGGTCAAGTGCCAATGAAACCGATTGAGTTTATATGAGGCAATAACATCCAACTGCTTTTTTATAAATTCGGTATCGAAAAAATGACGAGAAACATCCAGATGCATGCCTCTATAAGGAAATCGGGGATAATCCTCGATTTTCAGACAAGGGAGCGCACTGCCGGCACAAGACATCATAATCTGATTCAAAGTCTGAACCCCATAAAACAAGCCTTCATCATTATTTGCCGAAATAATGACTTTTTCGGGATAGATTTCCAAATTATAACTGCCGGAGACAGATTCTTCTCCGTCTCGTATCTTCTGAATATAAATAACATCTTTCCCGGATACTTTTTTCTTCCGGTCAATCGTACTCCACGAAGAACGCAACTCATTCATTAAAATTTTCTCTTCCTCAGAAGATATTCCGGAAAATACGACATCCGGATTTTTAGAAAAGAATGTTCCCGCACCGAATATCAACTTCTGCGGATAAGGAATAAGTTGAAGCGTTATCTGTTCTTGTCGTTGACCTTTCAAAGGCAACGACAAGAATAGAGATAAAAAAGATAATAATACCAGCTTTTTCGCCATACCAAAATCTGTTTTTCCGGAGAATATCTCAATTTGCATTTATACCTGTTTACCTCGGACAGATACCGAAAAATCTAAATATTCTCCGGAGGAAAATTTATTTGCTCAGAAAAATCTCACTTTGCGGATTAAGAATTTATTTCATAAACTATGAGTATTATTTAAAATAAGCTCTAAGAGCCCGTCTGAATAAAATACTTAATATATATTTATTTCATCCACAAATAAAAATCCGGGCTTACCGTTCGCACCATGCCATGCAGGCAACGATTTTACACTGTTGGCCTTAATTTTTACATAGCGGGTATTTACAGGATCAAAAGCTACACCTTGAATCATACGGTCATTCTTCACACTCTGATCCGGCAACACCAATACCGTATCTGCTACACTATTATATTTCACACCATCTTGAGAAACTAATACCGAAATACGATCAGAAGGGAATATCCAATTATCTTTATCGAACAGAATACCCAATTCGACTTTGGAAATAAATGTTGTCTCACCTAAATCGATCACGGCATCCAAATCTCCGGGACTGAACCCGATCCAGCGACCAGTAGCAAAACCCATATCTCCGATCATTCCGTCTACAAGAGTCTGCCCCCCCTTAAACGTGTAACGGTCATTCGGTGCACTGTTCAATGTTATCTTACGTGCCGTAGCCTTATTGAATACATATTCTTTCTCAAACATATTGGTCTTCATTCCCGGACGTACTACAATCGCTTTCAGATCGGCATCATCCGTCAATTCGATCGGCTGTGCATATCTCGTGCTTTTTTCTGTCGGCACCGTTCCATCGAGTGTATAATAAACAGGAGCATCACCTTGAGTTCTCAAAGTCACCTCTATGCAATGCTTTTCCGGAATAATTCTATATTCAGGGTTAATGCCGAATATATGTTTGCCATAATTGTATCCTTTCAGATCATACACTTGTATATTATGTTGAAGACGATCGAGAAAACTCACCCAATTTTTATTCTCCGGCCGAGTCCATTGTACCTCGCTCAAAGCATCCAAACGCGGAAGCAACATATACTCGACCTGTTTAAAATCGGAAATGTATTCAGTCCAAAGATTAGCCTGAGCTCCCAGAATATATTTTTTAGAATCATTATCCAACGTATCCGGAACAGGCTCAAAATCATATACTCTTTCAAGAGGCACATAACTGCCTATCGCAAGCGGTTCGGTCTGAGTATCTTCACTTTGATAATAATCGAAATAGAGATAAGTATTGGGAGTCATAACGACATTATGACGCAATTTTGCAGCCTGCACACCGCCATCGGTACCTCTCCACGACATGACTGTCGCATTAGGAGCAGCACCCCCTTCAAGAATTTCATCCCAACCGATGATTTGACGATCGTTTTCATTCAGAAATTTCTCGACACGAGTCATAAAATAGCTTTGCAACCGTTCTTCAGCCGTGTGTTCCTTATCTGTTTTCAGACCCAACTTCCGAATGCGCGCCTGACAAAGCGGACACTTTTCCCAACGATCTTTAGGGCATTCGTCTCCTCCGATGTGAATATATCGGGAAGGAAATAATTCTATAACTTCAGACAATACGTCCGTAACAAACTCATACGTTTCCTCTTTTCCGGCACATAAAACATCCGGATGTACTCCCCACATTCCCTGTACCTCATACGGTCCTCCCGTACAACCCAAAGAAGGATAAGAAGCCAAAGCAGCCACCATGTGACCGGGAAGATCGACTTCCGGAATTATGGTAATAAAACGTTCTTTTGCATAATTGACAATATCCCGAATCTGATCTTGCGTATAATATCCTCCGTACGGAGTATTATCATATCGATCGAAATTTTTCCCAACCATAGTCTGCTTACGAATACTGCCGATTTCGGTCAATTTGGGATATTTCTTAATTTCTATGCGCCAGCCCTGATCATCGGTAAGATGCCAATGAAACACATTCAACTTATGCATGGCCAGCAAATCTATATATCTTTTTACTTCATCCACAGAGAAAAAATGGCGTGCTACGTCAAGATGCATTCCCCGATAAGAAAAACGCGGAGCGTCATCGATATGAGCGCACGGAACTTCCCATTTTTGTGCCGAATCACTCTTTTTATCTTCATATACGGCTACGGGAAGCAATTGTTTTAACGATTGAACGGCATAATAAAATCCGGCAGCCGAACTTGCCTTAATTATAATCTTCGAAGGGTCTATATCTAAAGAGTAACCTTCATCAGCAATAGATGTATCTAAATCGAAAAAGACGATATTCTCCTCTCCTTTCTCATCTTCAACCATATACTCGGTTTTCAAACCCGCCGTATTGTTAAGCAGCGCACTGAAATTACGAACGACCTCCTGAGATGCCGAATCGAGTGATGGAGTACATATAATTTTAGTTTTCTTATTAAAAGCGAACGTACCTTCTTCCGGAACTAATGAGTTCGGATAAGGAATAACAGAATAAGTATTCGGTGCATTTTGCTGTTTGCACGAAATTATAGTCAATGAAAGGAGACATACTCCTAATACAAACAAATGTTTCTTCATACTATTTATAGATTTTAATTATTCCATTTTTGTCATATCGGAACACGAATGCCTCCGTTCTATTTTTTTAATTACAGAGAGTTCATTAAATAAATTACCCGATGACAGGATAATTTTCAATTTTAGTCCAATTTTTTATTCAACGTTATATGAATATAGATTTATTACCTGCACAATGTGTGCAGGTAATAAATCTATATTATACTATTTCACTAACTTCAAGGCTTTCACCCGTTTACCATCTTGAGAAATCACAACCGAATAAATGCCCTTAGCGGCATTATCCATCGACATCGTACAGATTTCTCCGGCTCTCGCCTGATATTTTTTAGACGCTACCTGACGGCCCTGTGCATCGAAAACATCTACTTGATAATTACCGTCGACGGCAAACTGCAAGTTTATATTTTCAATAAACGGATTCGGATATACCGACAAGGATTCTACGACATTATTTTCATCAATACCCGTAGTTCCGCCTACAACTACAATATATTGAGATTTCGTCATTGTCGCTGTACCCCAACCATTTTGCAACGTAAGAGTAACATCATAAGTACCGTTAGTATCAAAAGCAACAGTTGCATTGTCACCATTACCTGTAACTTTGGCATTTTCTACTTCATAAGTTGCAGTCGTTGTGATCGGCATCGAGCCGGAAAGCGCCGGATTACCTTCAATATTAATCGAGGCAGGAATTACAACTTCAGTGGTAAGCGAAGAATTCTCTCCGGCCGACCCTTTAAATTCTATATAAGAAGCTTTACTGTCAGTAGTAAGTAATCCCTTATTTTCAAAAGTTTTATCACTTTCATTATATGTATCCGATTCAAATGTCCAATAACCTTGCAAGCCGGAAGGTATCTCTTTACCGTCATAACCGGCCATCGACGCTACTACCTCACTGTCAGAAAGAGCCTTATGCCATATCTGCACATCATCGATTACACCTGTAAAACCTGAATGATAAACATTCGATCCTCCGAAGTAAATAGGAGATTCGTTATAACCAATCTTACTTGCAGAACAAGCACCTACCTGTTTACCGTTAAAATAGATACGTTGTTGAGATCCGTCGAACATAATCATAATATGAGTCCATTGACCCGGTGTCAGGCTATAAGATTCCTGTTTGAAATATGTCCCGTCAGTACAACAATTCAGATTAGGTATTTCATGCTTATTACTATTCCCGTTAAACGAAATCGTAGATTCATTGTTATACATCGTGAATGATACGATATTATCCTCTATTACAACCTCATCAGGGTCAGTCTTAGACATAGTTTTCGGCCAGATATGTACCCAAAAAGCACCCCAGTTATTGTTAGGCCAGCTAAGAGATAAATCTCTCTGATTTACCAAGTTTGTTCCCATTTGCGCATGAGAGAACTTATCCGGTTTAAGCCAAAATCCGATAGAATAAGTACCCTGATTTCTAGGCAAGAACGCCGACGGGATACGGAACATATACGGGTCATCGATCTTCAAACCACGAGATACCGTACCTTCGCCCTTACGTCCGGTGAATGTAAGCGTAACCGGATCATCCGATTGACTCAAATCAACATTTGTTTCAGATGCCGTAATATCTTCGATCAACGGCAAAGCACCGGTAGCGGCAGGCGATACCTGTACATATCCACGATAAGTCAATTCGGTCAAGTCTTGTTTTGTTATTTTCACGTCATAGTAACCTTCTTCCGAAAGAGATGTCGTAAATGAACGTCCCATATCAAAAGTACCTTTATTTTCACCGGTAGTCGAATTGATAAGTTCCCAGAACATCGGTTCTTCTTGATTAGGATCGAGCAATGACACGGTAAATTCTTCCCCTGCCTTGATTACAGCTTTATTACATTCGATACCGTCAACCATCGTAACCGGAATACTCAAATAATCAGTCCAAGCAATGTCACTGGTTGTTTTTCCATCAGGTGCAACAGCCCGTACTCCGACACGATACTCGGATATAGAATTATCTGAAGATACCGGAGCACCGACTACATAATGAGCCCAAGATGAAGTAGTTCCGCAAAGGATCGGTTCTTCACCTTTTGCCTGACTATACACTTCGAAATACCACGTATCTACATCTTCATTATAGATAGGCAAAGACGGATCACTCGGATCAGGATCTGCACATTTCCAACTGAATTTAAAATCAAGCGCGTTATAAGTGCGTTTCTTTAATATCTTACTTTCATCTGTAATAATTGTCGGTGTTACCGGATGAGGAGTTACATTATTGTTGACAATAGCAAACTCTCCTACTAACAATTCATAATCGGCAGAAGTGTTTTCAACAGCCAATCCAATACAAGCGACATTCCCGGTCATACCCAATGCATTAGCGGTTTTTGAGAACTCCGTCCATTCTCCCTTTGCTGCGGCAGCCGGAATCTCTGCGCTTTGGAAATCAGTTTCAGAACCTACTTTAGACCAAATCAGTTTCAAATGAGATTCCGTACCGTTATTTACCTTATACCGCATAGAGATCTTGTCTCCTTTAGCAATATTGAAATTGGTCTTAAACAATCTGATATTGGAAACTTTAGTCGCCCCCGACAATTTCAATGCAGAACCGGCATACCAAGAGTCTTCAAATGTAAACCCGCAATCAATAGGATCTGACGGTACGCTACCGTTTGCATCGGTAATCCACCAACGCCATGTGGGTAAATAATCTTGTACACCGACATTAAACCACTTGTTATTGAAAGTCACTTTGCCTTCGCTTCTGAATACTTTACCATTACCTAATCCGAAACGTGTCACAAAAGGTAATTCCTGCAATACGCTACGGGCAGGTAAAAATTCGGCAATACCATGAAAGGCTTCCATGGCAGCTTCACTTGCACTTGTAATCCCATCTTTTATAGCAGGGCGATTGGCCGGATTACGCAACCCCCCAGAGAATACCTGTTCTTGCTTATCTAAATAACAATATTGGACAGCTTCATCTCCCGAACCGAACTCGGAAGAGTTCTGATAAATCATATTCGTCGTATGATTTCCCCAGAATGCTATCGACATATCCGTATTTTTCAATGTACTCCAATATCCACGACCGAGCCAATTTCCCTGAATATCATAACCGGCATACAAAGTAAACGGATCAGCACCGATAGATTTCGCGAGGTTTACAGAACTTGAAGCACCAGAAGACCAGCTATAATTCAGCATATACATGTCGGTTACCTGACTATTATTTTTCCATAACCAGTTTTGTTTCGAAGCGACAAAATCCGAGCCCAAGTCCATCTTACCGTCATTCGAACTGGTACCATACCAATAAACATGGAACTGCCAATTCAGTTCTTCTGCAATGCGGCGGCACTCAATAATGAAATCTTGAAAATCCGACGCATTCGGTACAGAACCTTCGGGATTGATTCCTAAACCATCTACTCCGTAATAACGCATGAATTTCACAAGTTTTTCAGCGTATTTAAATTTCCCGTTCTCTTTTTCGGTCAACATTTTCACACATTCATTGGCATTAGTATTGTCTCCGCCCCAAGAATCGAAAAAGATCAAACCGCCACTATTCGCTACACCATTCCGATGTGTTACATCAGAATAGGCTCCTGGAATACGTATCCACGGTAAAGACCATCCTCCCTGCGAATCGACATAAGACCACATACTGAAATTATCGCCATCAAATACATAACGGGGCAATGATTGCCAATAAGTATCTGCAACTCCCATCGGAGTCCACATCGAAAATTTACGTTCGGTCGTCATACTCGGATCGACCTGCGTATTTGCATTTTCAAAACGTTTTTTTAACGGTACGCGGGAAATAAAGAAATTTTCATCCTCCGACAATGCCTGTCCGGGTTCCCATGTTCTGAAATAGTCATAAAAATTCTGCGAAACATCGTCATCATAAAGTTTCACGTATGCATCGTGCGAGGGAATATTCTGCGCAGAAACAGAAGAAACCGCAATACACGAAAGCAGAGAAAATAACCAAGTCTTCGTTTTCATGTTTTTTCCATTTTAAATTAATAATATGTATTTTGTATCCGGGAGGTGAGATACCCGATATCACCCCCCTAAAATTTAAGGATAACTCTTATTGCCCGACAGCCGCACGTTCCCACCAACGATTATCCCCTAAACCGGCAGGATCTTCAACATCCCACCAGAGAGTCGTACGCTCATAATTACCGCCACCAAGCGCATCCAATCCACTATTGGCAATATCTTGTGCAGCCGAAGCATCGGTTTCATTCCACGGAATACGACGTATCATACGTCCTTTACCCAATGTACCATCACCGATATCGTTTGTCGGGAAAATACGAGGATAACCGGTGCGGCGCAAATCATTCCAAGCCTCAAGCCCCATCGGGAAATTAGCCAACCATTTTTGAGTAATGATCTTTTCCAGTTTTATAGCAGGAGCATCTGACGAATTTATAGTTACACCGACAGTCAACAGACCTTCAATATTATTTCTCGAGTTACTCGGATCTTCATAATCGATGGAAGTATCGATATCGCTATCTTTCTGTGCCCAATAAGTCCGGAATTTCTCATCGGTCTGAGCTACATCGAAGTCTGCAAAACTCGCCACAATTCCTCTCAAGTAACTGGATGTCAAAGACCCGATATTCCAACGAAGAGCCGCTTCGGCTTCAAGAAAATAACGCTCTGAAAGTTTAAAAAGAGCAACCGGTGTAGTATTATAGGCACTATTTACCATAGAGAAATTGATATACGGATTATTATCATCACGAGCAGTTAGCGATATACCTGTTCGGACACCGACAATACCGTTATTTTCATCCCAAACTTTTTCTCCCGTAGAAGTATTCTTGATTGCACCTCCATTTTTCAGGAAAATCGTCTCCATAAAAGGATAGTTCAACCGTTTCATGATATTCTCCATCGATGCGTTCAAACGGGTATCATTCCAAAGGGTCGAAATAAATACGATGGGATGGGACAATCCGTCATGTACGTTTTGATTATATGCTATCGATTTTTCAATCAGTCCGTCATTATATGCCGAACGAGCCTCCTCTTCCGCTTTTGCAGGATTAACATTGCTCATTCTCAACGCCATACGCATACGTATAGAGTTTGCGAATCTCCGCCATACATCTACCGACCCGCAAATACGATCATACTGAGCAAGTACATTATTGATCCTATCTTGATGTTCTTGTGACGTATTCGAAAAATTCTCTAATATTTCGGCAGATTTTTTCAAATTGTAAAACAACGAATCGTAAATCACATCCATCGGCTCATAAGTAACAGGCGGCTCTTGAACATCATTCTTGTAATCAGTCCAAGGAAACGGCCCGTAAATATCGGATAACTCCAGTGCCGAGAAACAGTACATGATATTACACATCGCACCGATCTCTTTCAGATCGAGCTGATCGGCAGACCGCATAACAGGCAATGCTGCATGAGCTACGTTAAAGAAACTGGCCTTAGGACCGTCGGCATACTCCGGGAAATAACGGTACGTAGAAGGCAAATTACCGCTAAAATTTTGGGTACTTGCCATATAACCGGCATAATTGTCGATATGGATATTAAATTGTACCTGATAGACATGCGCACCTCCAGAAGTTCCTATGTCATGCATCTTTTGTTGAGCAGTCAGAAAAAAACCGACTGCTTGATCATAATCCTCTGCAATAGAAAGATCACTCGAAGAAACTTGAGTATTCAAGCTGAGATCATCCAATAGAGGATCTCCACAACCGACCAAAGATATCGTTGCCGCTAATATCATTACGGAAAAATATTTTTTCTTCATAACTTTATTCGTTTAGAATGTTGCTTTAACTGTTAAACCATAAGAGCGCGTTGTCGGCATACTGAAAATATCGACATTACCTAATGCATTCTGCGTACTGAGCGATGTTTCGGGATCGATGGGTGCATCCTTATAGAGGAAAAACAGATTCCGGGCATTTGCCGAAAGGGTCAAGTTTTTACCTGCTCCGAAAAGATTACGGAACGTATATCCGATAGAAACTTCACGTAACCGGAAATTGGTAGCATTATATACATAATTGCGACCTACCGGAGTTCCACCACCGATAGTAGTATAGTATGACTCGACAGGAACAACCTGTGTCGTACCGGGGATATACATTCCCGGTTTGGAGATAGTTCCGTCCTCAGAAGTCCAGTAAAGATTATTCGCCACAGCATTATCCCGAGCCTGACCGGTTCTTTCCGAAGTTCCGAAATAATCGAGGTAGGCTTCGGTAAACGAGATTACCTTACCGCCGATTTTACCGTCGATCAAGAAATAGAACTGAAAATCCTTATACGTGAAGGTATTCGCCCATCCGAGAGTATGTTTAGCATTCATATTTCCCAAATATTCAGTGGCTTGCCCGTTTTTCTTGAAAGGCTTACCTTCTTCGTCAACAATCACCTCTCCGGTAACTTCATCAGTCATAAATCCTACCGCATACAAATCTCCATAAGAGCCACCTTCCTCAAATTTTACTTTCAAACCGCTGAGGTTTCCCATATCCACTTCATATTTATATGGCTGCCCATTTTGTTTACGCGCCACCGTAATAATCTTATTATCATTAAACGCATAGTTCACGTTGGTTACCCAACTGAAATTGCGGTTAGGAGCCAAAACATAGGAAGCAGTCAACTCAATACCTTGGTTGCGGACTTTTCCACCATTGATAAAAATCGTCTTATTACCGGCACCCGGATATGTCATATATTGATTTTTCATGAGCGCATTGTAATAAGTAGCTTCTAAATTGATCGTGCGGTCTAACAAGCTGATATCAAAACCCGCCTCAAAAGATTGAGTCGTCTCGGGTTTCGGATCTTTAAAGGATACTACACCGCTATTGATATAAGCTCCGGTCACCGGATTGCGTTTTGCAGAAGCCAATAGCAACGAGTTAGGCACGGAGTTACCTACTTCAGAGTAAGAAGCGCGAACTTTTAACTCATTGATCTGACGCGGCAATTCGAATATATTGGAAAGCCGAGCATTAACACCGGCAGAGTAATAGGCAAAGTGCGGAGACATATCTTGGAACTGCGTGAAAGCGCGATACCAGTCATCTCGGTAACTACCCTCGACCGTAACTTTATCTTTATAAGTCAATTGTGCAGTAGCGAATATGGAACGCTCCCAATCTTTATCGACTAATCCTCCATAATTTTCGCTGCTATTCAAATAAATATCTTCCAACACAAACTGATTACAAGAAAGATCGACAATATAAGGAGCTCCAGACTTGGCAACCGGAGTAATCTTCCACAGGTCAGAAGCAGAATTAAACATAGAACCACCCGCATTTATACCTAATGAAAAATCTCCTATATTTTTATTATAACTCAACATAAAATCTCCGTAGAAATCATAATACTTAGTGTGTTCGAGAATAAGACGTCCACGGTCTATCATCTCGGCATTCCCCCAAGTAGTGGCATATTGGCGATTTTCGCTGTTTCTCTCGTTATAATCGTATTTCACACGAGCCTGCAAATTAAGCCCGTCTAAAATTTGATAATTAGCAGACACGCTACCGAACGTACGGTTTACGACATCCTCGCTGGTCATGCGATTGAGTAACCACCAAGGATTATTCAAATTAATAGCGTCGGTAAACCAAACTTGTTTTCCATAATTAGCATCAGAAAGCTGAGAAGTATATCCCGATTTAATTACCGAGATAGGAAGTCCGTCTTTACCCGTCTGTTGCTCGATTATACTATAAGGATTAGATGTCCAAGTACCGTTCAAATCATAATAATTTTTACGGTAATAGTTCATATCCAGATTGCGAGGAGCAGTATATAACTGATAAATCGGATTAAAGAATGTTCCCCCGTGAGGGCGATTTATAGTTTTCTGATTGATGTAGTTAACAGAAACATCGATCTTTAGCTTATCATCGAAGAAAGAAAAATTTTCGCGCAAGGCCAGATTATGACGATGGAACTTATTCGTTTCGATAATACCGTTTGCAGTCGTATTTCCATAGGAAAAATAGGTATGTACCGTTTTATTACCGCCACTTAAAGCTACCGTATTGTTGAAATTAGTTCCCACTTTGAAAAAATCGCTCGGGTTATAAGCATTCCGGCTCAAATGATACGGTGAATATTGCGAATTAAAATAATCATCGGAAAGATCGGAGATTCGTTGTCCCCAACTGTTAGACCCCATTGTAAAACCGTTTTCGGTAGAACCGGCCATCAGCGCCCCATAAGTATTCTGTACTTTAGGCAATACCAAAGGCGTTTCAAATGTCGTACTGCTCGACACATCGATGCGTAAAGTCCCCTCACGGCCTTTTTTCGTAGTGATCATCAACACTCCGTTAGACGCAGCGCTACCGTATAAAGCAGCCGAATTGGCACCTTTCAATACCGTAATGCTTTCGATATCGTCCGGATTGAGTTGGGAAAGCGCATCACTTCCTTCTGCCGAACCACTAACCATCAAATTAGCGCCACCGGAATCCATATCCATCTCGCCGGATACCTCATTCCTCATCGGCACACCATCGATAACGATCAGCGGACTGTTATTACCCATTATCGAGGCATTACCGCGAAGCAATATCTTCGATGCTCCCCCAGCACCTCCCGAATTAGGCGTAATCACGAGTCCCGCACTTTTCCCTTGTAAAGAATTGATAAGATTCGACTCTTTGGCCCGAGTAAGCTCATCGCCACCTACCGTCTGAGTAGAATAAGTCAATGTTTCTTCTTTACGGGCGATACCCATAGCCGTAACGACAACTTCTCCCAAGACTTTGGCATCCTCTTTTAAAACGATCTTCAATGTACCTCCGGTTGCTTTTACCGTTTGAGAAACATAACCTACATAAGAAATAAGCAACTCGCTATTTTTCGGTACTTTAATTGTAAAATTTCCGTCAAAATCGGAAATAGTACCGTTGGTCGTCCCTTTTTGTGCGATATTAGCACCGATAACAGGCTCACCTTTTTCGTCTACGATAGTTCCCGATACCGAGATTTTCCCATCCTGCGCAGCCGGCTGAGAGGCCGATCCGGTCATTTTTCCCGCATGAGCAACTGTTTCTCGAGAAAGTATAATTTGACGGTTCGAAATGGTATATTTGACTCCTGTTCCCTTGAACATTTCATCAAGAACGGCATCGATAGTACCGTCATTTACTTTAACAGATACCCTACGGCTCAAGTCGATAGACTTGTCATTATACAAAAAGACATAATCCGAGTTTTTCTCGATCTTTTCGATAACTTGTTCTACCGGTTCGTTATTTACCGAAATAGAAATTGTCCCACTTTGAGCATAAAGATTCTCAGCTTGAATTTGAGAGAAAGCAAACAGGGAGAGAAACAACCCGATCTTCATTTTTCGAAACATACAGGAAGTAACTGTATGATATTCACACTTTTTCTTTTTTTTCATGATATTCTTTATAACTTAAATTAATCTCTAATTTTTACATAATAATGGCCTGCTCTGATTTTCAAGAGCTTTGCTGTTGTGTTTCTCAAGATTTCATAGGCATACAAATTTTAAATTTTCAACTTCTATTATTATTTATCACTTTATTCAAGGTATATATTGATTCGCTTTCGAGAAAGTGTCGTATCGCAATTCTGGGTAGGAGTGGCAACCTCCCATTTTATAGGAGCAGTCATGCTCAAATAATCCAAGATTTGAAAAATATCTTCTCCGGTAAATGTTGCACGGTAATTATACTCGGTATTCTTTTTATTTACGAAATGAATATCTACATTATAACGGCGAGAAAGGAACTTGAATATTTTATCCAACGAGGCATTTCTGAAAACGACTTTTCCATCTTTCCATGCTGTTTTTTCATAAGTTTCGATAGACTTCACATACGTATTCTTATCTTGGCGGTCATAATAGAAACACTCTCCGGGTCTAAGAGCCGTATTAACATTACCGGCTGCATTTTCAACACTTACCCGTCCTTCTTCCAATACGACCTCGATCGTACGCTCATCGTCATAAGCATTCACATTAAACTTCGTTCCCGTAACTCGAACGCTCAATCCACCGGGAGTGTTTACATAAAACGGATGTTTCTTGTCCGACTCTACCTCAAAATAAGCCTCTCCTCGTATTTCTACGCTTCGGGATTTTTCATTAAAACGGGTTGGATAACGCAACCAACTTCCCGAATTAAGCCAGACATACGATTTATCAGGCAACTGATATTTAGAAATCGTTCCCGGAGCTGCATTCACTTCGACATAAGTAGTATCTGCGAATGTATCCTTAATTTGCATATA
Source organism: uncultured Porphyromonadaceae bacterium (assembly GCA_900545915.1). Taxonomy (GTDB): domain Bacteria; phylum Bacteroidota; class Bacteroidia; order Bacteroidales; family Coprobacteraceae; genus Coprobacter. The sequence continues at coordinate 29,535 of URAV01000029.1, read as the reverse complement.
ACCCAAAATTCCGGTCAGCCCGATGAGCGGAAGAACAATAACCGCCGCCACACGACTGAATATCTCGAATATACGAGAACGTCTATTAGCATTTATACGAGACGATACTTTTTTATATGCCTTACGAGTATCAATTTCTGACAACTCATTCATTTGTTTATCTAAAGCTAACAGCTTCTTTACTGAAGCTAATAGTGCAGCATTTTCCTCCGAAAGCTGTTTTTCTATTTTTTTCCCTTCCTCAGGGTCGAGCTTCCCGCTATAATAATCGAAGACTTTTTGAGGTTGGGGTTTTATATTTTCTGAAATCTTTTCCATGTCTGTTTTTGCATAATTCGTTTAATAGACAAACTGCTCCAGCAAAAACAGACAGCTACACCTACAGTTTTTTATAAAAAGCTGATTTTGTAGGCTTTCATAATATTATATATCTACCTGAACGATTTTTGGATAAAAAGAGTGAAAGGAAAAACATCAAAAACAATTAAATAAAAAAGCGTTTTTCAAAAAAATAAAAACAGATTAATCCTTGTATATTCCATTTTTTTATACTTATTTAGCCTTTGATTTTTCAATATGACAAAATTATTTTGGTGTTTATAAATCGGGTTACAATGATTTATTACTTTTGGATATAATATAAAATTGATTGGCATCATATTTTCGACATGCAACACAAAAACGGAGTTACTCCCAAAAGTTCTTTGCAAAGTTTATCTTTTATATTTCAGTCGGATATTAACGATAATTAATCAAAGATGAAACCGGTGATTTAAAGTTATTCTATTTAAAATTTTATAAATGAGCAGTTTAATTTAGATAACTATTAACTCTCATAATTGTAAATCTTAAATTTAATCTGACTTGAATTATACGCTTTTTACAAAATATAAAGATGGTTGATTTTGTGGACAGAATCTACGCCGAAAATAGATACTTCAATTTTTTAGAAATGCTTTTACAAAATAACGGCATAATTCAAATTAAGTTTACAGAGGAATATGCAGGCTGATGAACTATTAATAGAAATATCGGAAAAAAACAGTCAAAAAGCGTTCAAGTTACTGTTCGAATCTTATTACCCGTCCTTATGTATATTCGGCCGCCGTTATATCGAATCGGAAGAGGTTGTTGAAGATGTGGTTCAAGATGTTTTTACATCTTTATGGGAAAACCGCCACAGAATAAATATCGAAACTTCTGCAAAGAATTATCTGATTACCATGACCCGGAACTTCTGCCTGAATTATTTGCAAAGAAACCGAATAGAACAAAATTACATACAAGGAAAGATGACAAACCCGTTCGAGATCGGCTGTAACGATTTAGAGGAAGTCGTTCTTTTTTCTGAGCTCAAATCTCTGATGATCGAAACTCTGAAAACCTTGCCTTTTGAATACCAACAAGTATTCATAATGAGCCGATTCGAAAACAAAAACTATCGTGAAATTGCTGAAGCCTTAGGTATATCGGTAAAATCGGTAGAGCGTTATAAAATGCGTACAGAGATAAAACTTCGCGAAAATCTGCAAGACTACATCTCTATCATGATTATTGTAATGATCATACAAATTCTCACGGAAATGAGTCGCTGATTATAAAGATCTATTACTTATCATCCGGAACATTCGCAAAAAGCGTCTCTTCCTGAATTACGAAGGAAAAAGAATTCAGGAGTATTGCCATAGAGATTATTTTGTCAAAAGAGGTCAACGAATACGGTACTAAATCGGAAAGTTTTATAACCTGTCGTATATTCTTTCGACTCCTACTCAAAGTAACCAGATCATTCGGACTAAACACCCAATTCAAACAACTCCACTTTTACAAAAAAATGCCCTTCCGATTTAGTTTCGGAAGGGCACTCCAACTTTTCACAAATCTTACTTATTTCACGAATTTACCGGAACGGATAACTTTACCGTATTGCATACGAACGATATAAGCTCCGTTTGCAAAATCAGCCACACTATATTTATCGGGATTGGTCAGATACTTAACTAAACCACCGTCAACACTGTAAATCCAAGCCTTATCAACATTTACAAAATTAATAACATTATCGGCAACATAGAAGCTCGATACCTCGCTATTAACGTTATTGATACCTTCCGGAGTCTGATCGAGACCTTCCGGTTCTTCAGGAGTACCTTGGTCATGATTATCTGCCGGAGCAGGACGAGGTTCATTATCACCTGAAATTTCTACTCCAAAATCGATTGAGAACCCTTTAGCATGCAGCCCTGTCGGCAAGAACGAACCTTCGAACCATGCATCTGAGAATACGATACGCAAACGACTCTTACCCGGACGAGCATCAACAGGTACAGTAAACTTATGAGTAATACCCGTTGTCTGGAATTCAGGAGTTTGATCACGCAACTTACCCAAACGGAACAGACGTTCACCTTGAGCAGGGTTTTCATCGATCGGATCAGGATTGAAAGTTCCGCTTCCATCCAAATCCATCCAACCACCGGCAAAGCAATATTTCAAACCGTCAGAAAAATCTGCACATTTGATTGTAAGAGTAACTTCCTGACCTTGTTCTACCTTCAAAACTTTATCAGTAGCATTCACATACTGTGTTCCGTCAGTCTGAGGACCATTGGCATGATACTCAATATTCTGAGTAGCTCCGACTGTAGTGAAATCGGTTACATAACGTTGTTGACGTGCAATATCAGCTCCCTCACAATTCGGGTCCATTTGACTGATACCATAAGAATCATCATTTCTGACAGGCAAAGCATCTTGATCTGCACGAGCCACTTCTACCCATTCTATCGGAGAATAGGTTTTCAAATCGGTAGAAACCGCACGTACTCCGATAAACGGTTGATCATCGGCATCTTCGAAAATAATATCGCCAACATAAACAGCCCATTGCGTAGTGCGAGCTATTTCTGAAATACGACCCTCTTCACCGTTCTTATAAAGAATTTCGAAATGATCGACATTAGCCTCATCATTAAATAACAAATCCCAAGCAGCACGATCTTCTGCAGCTCTATCCAACTTCCAGTTTGCTTTAATAGAAAGAGATGTCTTTGTTTCTTCTTTTACTTCTACAACCACATCCTGTACGTTGGCCGGTACAGCCTTAACATTATCGTTAATTTCTAATTTTCCTACATAAAGTTTATAATTATCGTCCGAACCTTTTACTCGCAAACCGATGCGTTCGATAACATCACCTTGATTGATTCCGGAAAGCGAGATTTTCTTTTCCTGCCAAGTTTTACCGGTCGTCTCACCTACCGGGAATTCTAACCATGTTCCGTCTTGCTTTTTCAAAATAACATATAAGTTGGTTGCATTATTGCCGTCTTTACCGCTTTTTACAGCAATATTTGCATAAGCTCCCGATGCACTTGACGTAAGAGCTGTCTGGAAGAGAACGATATCCGTACCTGTAGAAGTAGCTTCTCCTGTCAACTTCAAACAAGAACCTCCGGTATAAGAATCGTCATGAGAAAATTCCGGTTGAATTTTATCACTTGCCGTCAGAGTTCCCGGCTCAGTTACCAACCAACGATAGGTCGGCACACGATCCTGGTTAGCCATATTATACCATGCACCGGCAGTTTTCTTCCCTTTATAATTATAACGATCACCGTTACCTAAATTAAAATAAGTAGCAAAAGGCAAGTTTCCTTGAATAGCCGAACGTTCAGGAATCCACGTTGCCAAACCGGCAAATGTAGAAAGAGGTAATTTATCTCCTTGTTTTTCCCAATTGTTTCCTGTATCACTTATTTCAGGACGATTTAACGGATTTCGGTTTCCTCCTGAAAAAGCACGCTCGAGCAAAGATTGATAATTGCTTTGTGCTTCATAAGCATCTGCGCCCGAATTATAAGACCAAAAACGGCTCGTATTATGTTCGCCCCAAAGACAAATACCGCATCTTTTATCAGCATCAGTAGCATTCAATCGAGACCAGCCACGATCCATACTTACGATCCATACGCCTGCATAAAGTCCCTCAGACGTACCCATAGCTCTTTCCGCTGCAAGTACAGAAGCGCCCATATTATAAGAAAAATCCGAAGCTGCATAATTCAACATCGTATGAGCAGTACGTCCGGTTTCATCACCAAACAGAGCATTCGGATTAGCTGTAATAGAGGACATTGCCGTATATAATCCCAAATGGAAATTATCAAAACCACAAGCAGCGGCTTCTTTATACAATGCCTTATTGAAAGCAATCGTAGTTGCATCGGCATATCCCATATCTTCCCAGTTATAGTTGATACCGTCTGCACCGAAATACATCAAGCAATTGATCATCGGTTTCACATACTTGAATGAACCATCACTATTTTTAGCGCTGATTATTGTATTCCACTCTCCAGAAGTAGTTCCCCAGCTTTCGAAAAATTTAATACCGCTCATGATATTGGTTCCGTTCTTGTGTGCAGCATCAACCCACGCACCGGGAGCAGTAAAGAAACTATGATTCCAAGATCCGAACAGATTAGTGTAGTTCCACATAGAGAATACATCATCCGCAAAATTAGTTGTAGGCTGGCCTACAGCCCCGTCTTTACCCGTACTCATCGGAATATTCATCCAAAGATCCCGTTTTTCATACGTATCGGGAAGAAGGCGATTAGCACGGTCTATAATCTGAGCTTTACGTACGTGCGAACGAATAAATGCAATATCGGAAGGAAGGATACCCTTGGTAGCAAATTCTTCTTCTGTCGGATAATTACGTCCATCCTGCAAAGCATTATAGAACAATTCCATTAAATCTACATCCACAAATCCGGAAAAATCATACACCTCACTCGTTGTAGTTTCCGACATCTGCGACATAGCTGTGCCCGGTGTGCCCATAACAGCGCAACATACCATAGCACCGATAATCAAGTGTCTCTTTTTCATAAGCAAATAATTTAAAATTAGGTTTCTGGTTAATGAATAGTATTTCGGCACAATGCCGAAATACTATTCCTGTTTTCTCATATTATTAAAAGTTAGGCTGGTCTATATCCCACCATAAGCGCGTAGCCTGAAGATCAGCACCACCCAGCGCTTTAAGACCGGTAGTCTGAATATCCCGAATAGAAGCATCATCGGTATTCGGGAAAGGCATACGGCGAATCAAATCACCATCAGATAAAGAACCATCTCCGTTACCCGGATTTATAACCGGGAACACTTTAGGATAGCCGGTACGGCGCATATCCACCCACGGTTCATAACTGTACGGATATGCAGCGATGTATTTCTGAGTAATGATTTTTTCGAGTTTAATCTCAGGAGTATCTCCATCATTCCACTTTACCCCGATTTGGGTAACACTCGGTTCATTATTTACAATACCTTGCGGGTCGATATAAGTATAGGCAACAGGAGTTTCGAGATTTTTGTATTCATCGAGACGAGTAACATAAGTCGATGCCATTTTCATATCCCGGTCTTCGAGATAGGCGTTGTCAAGGCCTCGATTATAGAAAAACGATTCCGATCCACCCATATCCCAACCGTAAAGATGTCCTTCTGCACGCAAGAAGTCCACTTCCGACATTTTCATCAAATAAAGAGGTGGAGCATATCCTGCAAATACTTGCGCGCTCAATTTACTGCATCCGCTATAAGGATTAGAGCCTGCCGCCTGACCTGTTCCCGGAGTAACCCCTTCCCGCATACCGATAATACGTGTATTAGCCGGAGTCGCTTCTCCTGTCGTCTTATTTACAAAAGCATTTCCATTCTTTTCGAACACATAGTCGGCATAAGGGTGATTCAGACTTTTAAGCAAACTTTCGAACGATGCGCTCAAGCGGGAATCTCCCCAAGTATTGGTAATCTCCAAAAGCGGATGAGTCATTCCTAAATACATAGGACGCAAACCGATCTCATCATCCGTACTCTCGATCACACCATCACGCACTGCCTCTTCTGCCCATTCTTTTGCCATAGTTTTATCGACTTTGACAATGTGCATCGCCATACGCAACTTAAACGAATTGGCAAAACGAATCCATGTCTCGACATTGGTCGCTTTCATCATAGATAAATCAGACAAATGCTGGCTCATCTGGCCTTTGACTTTCGATTTATACCATTCCGGTTTCTGATCGAAATAGTGAAGACATTTGAGAACAGTATCTACATTTGCCTTGATATTCACATAAATAGTTCGCAAATCATTATATGTAAACGGAGAGCTCTGTTTGTTCGCCTTGAAATCGACATACGGAAACGGTCCGTACAAATCGGCGATTTCCTGAGAAGCATAATTGAATAAAAGCAGAAAAATCGCTTTCATTTCGGGAATAGAGTCGATTTCCGGACGGTTTAACAGAGGTACAAATACATTCTTGGAAATCTCATAACAGGAGAACGGACCCGGGTTGAAATCGGGACTTACAGCATAAATATGTCTCAACTCTCCGTACATAAAATCGGAATGTGGAACAACCGAGAATTGTGCATAATTATCCGGACCTAAAGAAAATTGCCGTTGATAAGAGTGTGCTCCAGGCATCTGGCCTTCTTTTCCACCTCGCATAGCGTATATTCCACCGCGAGCCTGCCTGAAAGAGGTGTTCAATGCCTGAATCGCAGCATCTAATCCCTCTTCCGAAATAGACTTCATATAATCGATACTGTCTGCTGCTCCATGGTAGATCGTATCATCCACCTTTATTTCTGTCTGGTCGAAATCATCTGTCGGGATATCATAATCCAGACATGATTGAAAGCCAAGTAGAGCAACCGATCCTAAAAGCGTGAAAAATATTTTGATTTTTTTCATAAGATATACTGCTTTATGATTAGAAATTAACATTCAAAGAGAATCCGAATGATCGTGACGACGGCATATTGAACATCTCAAATGCTCCAGCCCCGTTAGCTGTAGAAAGCGATACATCGGGATCTACCGGACTATCTTTGTAAATAAAGAACAGGTTACGAGCAATGAACGAAAGAGTCAAATTCTTATTTTCACCGATCAGATTACGGAACGTGTAACCCAAAGAAAGCTCACGCAAGCGGAAATTGGTACCATTATAAATATATTGTGAAGAAGCAGGCGATGCACCTCCTGTACCTTTATAATAAGACGAGATCGGTACGACACGATTACTGCCATCGGGCAGATACATACCCAACTGCGAGCCATAATCAGAAGCTATAAGATTATGTTGTTCTGCATATTGACGAGCTTCTGCCGTACGTTCAGACAAACCTGCTCCATCGAGATAAGCTTCAGTAAACGAAATTACTTTACCTCCAATACGGCCGTTGATCAGGAAGAACAGAGAGAAATCTTTATAGCGAATGGTATTGCTCCAACCCATTTGCCATTTCGAATTCATATTACCGGCATAAACTCCATACTGCTTGTTCGCCTCAGTTTCCAATTGTGGTTTACCTTCAGAATCGAGAACATAATGTCCATTTTCATCGCGTTTAAAATCCGTCACATACATATCTCCGATAGAACCACCCTTACGGTAACGTACACGAACTCCCATCAAATCGTTATAAATGAGTTTTTCACTACCATCCTCTTCGTATGAGGTTTCGAGAATCTTATTATCATTGAATGATACGTTATAAGAAGTTTTCCAAGACCAGTTTTTCCCGAAACGGAAATTATACCCGACCGTAGCTTCGATTCCCTGATTGCGAACTTTACCGGAGTTTACAGGTTCAGACAAACCGGACGCATTCGTCGCTATCATATAAAGATCTTGCATCTTAGAGTTATAATAGGTAAGGTCTAAATTGAGACGGTTATCTAAAAACATCATTTCGACACCGGTCTCAACAGATTTTGTCTTTTCGGGTAACGGATTAGCAAAACGAGCGTATGCACTCGGTGAGATAACTCCGGTTTTAAGATCTTCTGTTCCTTTTGCATAAACCTGATTAGGAATAGAGTTTCCTACTTCTGAATAAGAAAGGCGATACTTCAAATAACTGAACCAATCAGGCAATTCGACAAGCGAGCTGACAATAGCATTAGCCCCTACGCCGAAATAACCGTAGTTATCAGGTGTCCCACGATCAGAAAATTGTTTATAAGCACGATACCAATCGCGACGATAAGATCCGTCGATATATACTTTTTCCTGCCAACCCAATTGAGCTGTAATAAGTGCGGCTTTATCCCAATCTGTCAACTTAGTAGTCTTGGTGGCAGATGTTCCTCCGGCATTTGTCTGAAACAAATTAACACGTGTCGAAAGCATTTGATTATTCGGATCTATATAGGTAGCCACCACATCGGTCTTTTGAGTCTCCGTTTCACGCAAGTGTCCGACCCAACCGGCAGTAGCCGACACGGAAAAATCTCCGAAAGTCTTATTGTAACTCAACAAATAGTCGGTATAGATCTCATTTGCCGTTTCAATGTCTTTCCAATAATTTCCGTAATCATCCATGTTTGAAGGAAGGAATGTCGTTGCATAACGACGACTGTCTTTCTTATATTTAGTGTGATCGATGCTGACACGTGCCTGAAAACTCAATCCGTCATAAATATCGGCGCGACCGGTTATCGTACCATAGAAACGGTCTTCGTTCACTTTGTTACGATTCTGATTCAACAACCAATAAGGATTATTTTGTCTGGCTTCCATATACGCCCAGTTTTGCATAGGGCCGGAAAGCGCTACACGAGTTGGGGTCAACACATACTGACCTTGGTCAAGTACATAAATAGATCTTACATTACTATTCCATGTTCCGTCTATGGCATAATTATTACGATAATAACCGATATCGATATTACGCGGCATCATGTACATGTGATAAATCGGATTACCGGTCGTACCGCCACCGGGACGATTACGGGTCACAGTTTGTACATAATTCATAGACATGTCGAAATGGAGGCGTTTAAAAAATTCATAACTTTGACGGAATGCAAAAGAGTTACGATTGTAAGAGTTGCTTTCAAGCATTCCTTTAGAGTGAGAATTACCAAAAGAAAAATAGGTTTGAATCTTATCCGTACCACCTGACAATGCAATCGAGTTGTTGGCAGTAAGACCGGTACGGTAAAAATCGTCAAGGTCGTTACCTGCACTATTACGCAGATATACTTCATGTGTACGGTCTGCTCCGAACTGGTCTCCATCCAATGGGACATTGATCACCAAATTATCTGCACTGCGTGCCGAAACTTTATCTCCCCAGCTATCTACAGCAAGCTGATCTCCGATACTCGAGGACGTTACCTCCGCACCATAAATATTTTGAATTTTCGGTGTCAATAGAGGTGTATCGAAAGTAAGATTTGAAGAAAAATTAATAGCAAGTTTACCTTCCTTACCTCTCTTTGTCGTTATCATCACGACTCCATTAGCGGCAGCCGATCCGTAAAGAGCGGCAGCATTAGCCCCCTTCAACACATTAATAGACTCTATATCATCGGGATTGATCATAGAAAGCGGATCAGAACCTTCCCCTACGCCCGAACTCGTCATGGTCGTGAGATCGGTCATCTGCCCACGAATATTATTGGTCATGGGAACACCATCGACAACAATCAAGGGAGTACTGGAACCAAAAACCGACTTGTTACCACGAAGAATAATTTTCGAAGCACCACCGGCACCACCGGCACTTGGAGTAATAACGACACCCGAAACTTTTCCTTCGATAGAGTTAGCGACATTCGGATCTTGCACTCTGTTCAGGTCGTCACTTTTAATCTGTTGCGTAGCGTAAGTCAAAGATTTCTCTTTACGCAAGATACCCATAGCTGTTACTACGACTTCATTGAGAGCATGACTTTCTTCTTTAAGAACGACATTTATCTCTTTCTTTCCACCGACAACAATAGTTTGCGGAGTATAACCTACATAAGAGAAAATCAAGATCGGATTTTCAATGTCTGTAGAAATGCTGTATTTCCCATCCATATCAGACATAGTTCCCTGAGTAGAATTCTTCAAAGCAATACTAACACCGATCAGCGGTTCTCCTTTTTCATCTGTTACGACCCCTTTTACAGTGATCCTTTTCTGAGCAACTCCGCTCTCGGCAGAACTTTTTGTTTCAGTTCTTGCATCTCCCGTACCTGCATACAAGGACATTCCCTGCAACAAAGCAACAGAGATCAGCAAAGCAGCTCTTAGTTTAGCAAAATAGTTATTTCTCATAAATATAGTTTGATTGATTTTAGTTTTTTCATTAAGACTAAAAGACTGGCATCAGAAATTTATTACACACTACGATCAATACGAAAAGTTTTTTTAGTAATTATTTTTTCATAAATATTTCCGGTATTTAGATTTAAAACTATTATTATATTTCTCAAAACACTTAATAGACAAATAGGTGACTTAAAAAACGTCAGCTACTTTCAATTTTTTTTACGTCAACTTTATTGAAAAAAACCGGAAATATTACTTGTAAAGTAAATAATTAGCTAATAATCAATACTGTATAATAATATATATTTAAAAAGTTTTTATCATCGATTTTTCATAAAAACAGAGAAATGCCTCTAAAAGAAAACCCCTGTGACCCGGTGATAACTTTTCTCCATTTAGTAATACTCTAACCTTTTTTGAAGAGAAACGACTCCTTACTATTTATTTCCTTATTTTTTGAGAAAAATCGGGACATACAAAATTTATATCGAAGCAACCAGTACTCTTCAAAAGAGTAATCATAAAAAATGAAAAAGCATTACCCGATAGACCCTAAAAGGAAATCTATCGGGTAATGCTTTTATTTTTAGGCCCGAAGAAATGAATTCTTATTTAGAGCCTGTTTAAATTTTCCAATAGAAAAATACTATCAGGTCATTTTTGCGCTTTCTTCCGGTCTTTTTTCCCGTTTTCCCTCGTCAGATAGCCTGCTATCTTCCTCATAAAATCAGAAAAACATCCTCGGAAGAAACTCTCAAATCTGACCCGTGTAAAATTTAAACAGACTCTTATTCATCAGATTCTTCATTATTATGGCTCACTGTAGAGACCTCGTCCATAATATTTTCGTTTTCCCGGTAAAGCGCCCAAAGCACTCTGTAAGCAATCGTACTTATAAACAAACTCATGACTATAGTAAAAAATACTCCTACGATCAATGCAAGCAATCCCAATATATTCAATAATAATATCAACAAATACAACAATACAAGTTGCCATACATAACCTTTCGTTATCTGCCAGCTTCTTTTTACGGCCGCCCTACACCCTAACTCCGTATCGAGTATAATCATCCCCGCAAAAGAGATGCGAATCATAATCCAACATAACAGAATAATCAAAACCGCTAAAATAAGATAACCGAGTAAAGGTATGAAACCTGAAATCGCAAATGGAACTTTTACCGCAAAATCAGCAACAATAAAAGCAATCAGTCCAAAAACGACAATAACCGATAAAATCAAGATCTCTAACTTCAAATAAGTCCATGCCCGAGACCAAATAGAGAGGAATACGCTCATTTTCGGTTCCATTCCGTCGAGAATGTTCAAGATTAATTTGCCAAACCCCATTCCAAATCCCCAAGATAATATCGCAGCCAGCAAATTTCCCAAGATATAACGCCCCGAAGTAACATTCTCTCCCGAGATAAGACTCAAAAACACAGACACGACCATAAAGGCTAAATACAAGCCAACCATAGTAACTCCTTGTTTTTTCATAAAATCCCAAGATTTACGAAACATCATACTTTGGGAAAAAGAAACATCTTTCATAGTTCAAATTTTTTATGATTAATAATAATTGCAGAGCCTGTCGTCTAATCTCGGCTAAGCTCTATTTTATAATTTAATAATATTCCTCTCAAAAAACTTATTTTTTCAGACGGATCACCTTGCCTCTTTCCGCACTTTTCACGGCAGACTCGAGTATTTCTACAACGATCAGATTGTTCTCTAATGAAGATAAGTCTTGCGGAGAAATTTGTATTTCTTTCCGTACCGCAGCTTTCAGAAAATAAAACGGATCATTATACGGAGTCTTCAATCGAGGAGCAACGACAGAATTTTCCTTTCTATCTGTATAAACCCGCATCTTGACAGGCGTATCTTGATAAACATATCCTTGTGAACCATAGATATGCATATCTTTCCTATTCATCGGCCAGTTCCATGAGCCCATAATTTGAACAGTCGCCGAAGGATATTCAAGAACAATCGTCGCATCGTCGTCAACTTTGGGATATATATGCGGTTTTTGCTGCTTCAAGACCGCATACACACTGATCGGTTTCTGGTTGTTAAAAAACCATGTAGCCAAATTTGCCCCATAACACCCGAAATCGGTTACCGCACCGCCTCCGTTCAACACTGGATCTGTCAGCCATCGAAGAAATTCCTCACTACATTTAATCTCGACCGGACCTTGATGCCCATCGTAAATTTCCATACGAGTTATATCTCCGATAAGTCCATCTTCCTTTATCAAACGATAGGCCTCATGATTCGTATCATACCATGTCGTTTCATAGTTGGTTAACAATAATATGTCATTTTCTCGTGCAAGTTCCGCCATACGGTTGGCATGTCTCATATTTACAGCAAGAGGTTTTTCTACCATAACATGTATCCCCCTCGGAGCACATGCTTCAACAACCCGCAGATGATCATAAATAGGCTCATATACAATAACAGCTTCAGGTTGTGATTTATCGAGCATTTCCTCTAAATTTTCATAAAAAAGAGAAGGATTTACCTTTTTACGTAACGGAGTTTTTTCTCTAAGAGCAGCATCTTTTTCTGCAACTCCGACAATTTGGAAATCTCCCCTATCGAGCCTGACCAATACTTCATGCAAATGGGAATGAGAAAGACCGACAATACCCAGCCTCAACGGAATCTCATCTTCGGCTCGTAATAAAACGCAACAACATAAGAACATTAATAAACTTATTGTACGAGATGCTTTCATAGTTATGTATGTATTGTAAAATTGAAATCGAATAAAGATTTATCTATATGACGATAAAGTTAACAAAAAACAATAAGTCAAAAAACATTTCCATAAAATTTAAAACGATTCTTATATATAAGAATACGAATTTGTATTTTTGTCTCCGAATTTTCAATACAAACAAATGAAAATACAACTTTCTATCTCAGATACTATCAAACAAACATGCCCTCGTTTTACCGCCGGACTTGTCTATGCTCAAGTAAAAAACAGTTTACATAATGAATTTCTCTGGAAAGAAATTGAAGAGGAAATAATTCAAATTCGACAAGAATACCCTTTAGAAACGATCAATAAACGGGAGACAATACTGGCAACACGGAAAGTATATAAAAACTTAGGGAAAGACCCGAATCGTTATCGTCCTTCGGCCGAAGCTTTATGCCGTCGGCTGACAAAGGGAATGGGATTATATAACATCTCGACATTAGTAGATCTTATCAATTTGGTATCTATCCGTAGCGGATACTCTATAGGAGGTTTCGATGTCGATAAAATAGACGGGAACTTTCTGACTTTAGGTGTCGGTAAGGAAAACGATCTGTTTCATGCAATAGGACGGGGCACATTGAATATAGAAAACCTTCCTGTATATAGAGATGCAACAGGGCCTATCGGTACACCGACAAGTGATGAAGAAAGGACAAAACTTTCTCTCGATACGACACAAATACTAATTATTATCAACGGGTATTCCGGTGAAGAAGGCATAGAAAATGCCGTAAAGCTAACGACAGATTTGCTAATCCGTTATGCTTGCGCCTATGACATCGAGAATGAGTGTGTCCGGGCTTATTAAATTCATTCTCCGGTAATGGATATTTTAGGAGTTATTTTTATACCAACTTCTGTAATTCCGGGAATTACGTCATCGCGCATTCCCTGTTGAACAGAAATAGAATATCTTCCCTTACGGGGAAAGCTAAAACCGGTCTTATAAGAAATCGTCTGCTGATAAGAAGCTCCCCAACCCGCACCGAACCATTTTCCATATTCATCGGCCAAAACACAATTCAACGTATCGGTGAACTCCTCTCCTGTTTCTGCCTCACAGGTAATAAAAAGCCACAAATTTCTATAATTATAATCGTTGGTATAACGCAGAGATAAATCTATATCATATAAACTTACCGTATCTTCAATTACCGGAGAGAAACGCTCTATCACACGTTTATCCCATCCCCGAACGGGAATGTGATTAAACGTATGATACACCTCTTTTGTATTTGTATTACACGAAAAAAACAGTATCAGTAAACAGAATAACAGTACTACCCTACTCAGGCACACTCCCCGTCCGGTTATTATTATTGTTTTTTCCATTATTGTTGCTACCATTTCGGTTATTATTTCCACGAACTCCGTTTTGGGAAGAAGCAGCCTCTGACCCTGCAGCAGCTCCGGAAAAATCATTCCCGTTATTCTTCTTAAAACCCGATTTTTTTCGGCGGCGATTCTGACCATTTCCGCCATTATTACCCGTTCGTTTTTTACTTTTGTCAAAACGAGTCAAACTATCTTGACCCACTACATCCTCAAAATCTTTTTTTACCGGTTCTTGATCGTCCAGAACTTCTAACTTATCGGGTTTTATACCTTTTTTATTCAATGCAATGACCTCAAAAACCCGAGAAGCATCCACAGTTACCAAATTTGCAGCAATCTCTTTACTTGTAGAATAGGTCATTTGCCGTTTGAATATATCGGTTTTAAAATGATAATAAGTATTATCCTTTGTTTCGAGAGCAACTTCCCGAGACGGTAATTTTTTCTGCCCTTCGACATAAGCATCGACTTCAAAATTCAAGCAACATTTCAGCTTGGCACACTGTCCCGCCAACTTTTGCGGATTTAACGATATATCCTGATAACGGGCTGCACTTGTCGCCACCGATACAAAATTAGTCATCCAAGAGGAACAACAAAGCTGACGTCCACAAGGTCCTATTCCTCCGATGCGTCCAGCTTCCTGCCGAGCACCGATCTGTTTCATCTCAATACGTACCCGAAAAGCCTCAGCCAACACTTTTATCAATTGACGGAAATCGACACGATCATCTGCGATGTAATAAAAAATGGCCTTATTTCCATCTCCCTGATACTCAACATCACCGATTTTCATATCCAAATTCAAATCTTCTGCAATCTTACGAGCACGCAACATCGTGTCATGTTCACGGGATTTAGCCTCTTCGTATTTTTCCAGATCATTCGGTTTAGCTTTACGATAAACCCTTTTTAAATCGGGACTATCCAATTTTACCCCATTTTTTTTCATCTGTAACAAGACAAGGCGTCCCGTTAAAGTCACTTCTCCTATATCATGCCCAGGATTCCCTTCGACAGCCACCATATCTCCTTTTTCAAGATGGATATGTGTGGAGTTTTTATAATACCCTTTACGCGTATTCTTAAACTGCACTTCTACCATCTCCGTCTCACTGTGAGATTCCGGCAGATCAGACAGCCAATCATAGCACTCAAGCTTATTCGCCCTACATTTTTTTTTCGATATCGGGGTATTTTCGTTATTATTATCTGACGTGTTATTCATATAATCTGTTTTATCAAAAAAAGCCACAGTCTGCACTCAGAATCATAGATTTTGGTGAAGCCTGCAGCCCTAACTATTTATTTGTCGCAGATAAGCCGATCTCTCGTCCTATTTGGCAAAGCTTACCGCACGAGTTTCACGGATAACCGTAATCTTCACCTGTCCCGGATAGGTCATTTCATCTTGAATACGCTTCGCAATTTCGGTTGACAGGTTTTCCGTTTCAGTATCATCGATCTTATCTGCTCCGACGATCACACGCAACTCACGCCCGGCCTGTATCGCATACGTTTTCAGAACTCCCGGATATGAAAGAGCTAACTGTTCCAAATCATTAAGACGTTTGATATATGCTTCTACAATCTCACGGCGTGCTCCGGGACGTGCTCCCGATATAGCATCACAAACCTGCACGATCGGAGCAAGCAGACTTGTCATTTCCGTTTCATCATGATGAGCTCCTATGGCATTGCAAATATCGGGTTTCTCTTTATATTTCTCCGCTAATTTCATACCCAATAAAGCATGCGGTAATTCCGGTTCTTCATCGGGCACTTTTCCGATGTCGTGCAAAAGACCGGCACGTTTAGCCTTCTTAGGATTCAATCCCAATTCCGAAGCCATTATAGCACAAAGATTTGCTGTTTCCCGAGAGTGTTGCAACAAATTTTGTCCGTAAGAAGAACGATATTTCATTTTTCCCACCAATCTGATCAATTCGGGATGTAACCCATGAATACCTAAATCTATCGCCGTGCGTTTTCCTGTCTCGATAATTTCTTCCTCGATTTGCTTTCTTACTTTCGCAACGACTTCTTCGATACGGGCAGGATGAATACGTCCGTCCGTTACCAATTGATGCAATGCTAAACGAGCAATCTCTCGACGAACAGGGTCAAATGCAGACAACACAATCGCTTCGGGAGTATCATCTACAATTATCTCTACACCTGTCGCAGCCTCCAGAGCCCGAATATTACGACCTTCCCGACCGATAATGCGGCCTTTTATTTCATCTGAATCTATATGGAATACAGTTACCGAATTCTCTATCGCTGTTTCAGTCGCTACCCTCTGAATACTTTGTATTACAATCCGTTTCGCCTCTTTATTTGCTGTCAATTTGGCTTCATCCATAATATCATTGATATAAGACGCCGCCTGAGTCTTTGCCTCCTCTTTTAACGATTCGATAAGCTTCTCCTTCGCTTCCTCTGCCGAAAGCCCCGAAAGATGTTCTAAGCGTTCTACTTCTGTTTTATGTAAACGTTCTAATTCGGCTTTCTTCTTTTCTACAATTTCTATCTGTGTGTCCAAATTGGCACGTATTGCATCAGACTCGGCTTTCTTTCGTTGCAATTCCTGCTGTTGTTGATTAAGCTGCAATTCCCGTTGCTTTGCTTTAGCTTCTGCAGACTGCAATTTCGCATTACGTGCGTTCGCCTGTTTTTCCATATCTGCTTTCAGATGTAGAAACTTTTCTTTTACTTCAAGCAATTTATTCTTTTTAATTACTTCAGCTTCCTTTGCAGCTTCTTCTATAATCGATTGTGCCCGTGTCTTCAACAAGGTCTTTCCTATTACAAAAACCACTGTCGCACCCACCAGCAAACAAACGAGTCCCGTAATTACCAATGATATAATTTCCATTTGTTCTTATTTAATTATTAAAAAAATGCACTACATCAAGGGCTGGAATGCCCTGTTGTAGTGCAGGAATATATGTCTCTTTAAAAATAAAATCTACTTCTGGTTCAAATAGCTATCCAACTCCTCATCTATTTCCCGAACAATTCCGGTAAAAATCTCAACATCCCGTGTCTCCCTCAGCCTTAGATATGCATGAGATAAATCGATTGCTGTCATCGCTAAAAAATCATATATCGATTTCGATTTATCTTTGCCAAACTGCTCTCTATAAGTAGCCAGCTTTTTATTTACCAATGCAGCCGCTTGCCTCACGATCTCCTCATCTTCTCTTTTAATATTCAGAGGGTATTTGCGCCCGGCTATTTCTAAGTGAATTTTAAATTTATCGTTCATAGCATCTATTCATTTAATAAAGAGATGCATTTATCGATTTCCCGCACCAATTTACCGAATCTGTTCCGCGCTGCTTTAATATCACTCTCACCGAGAGCCAGCCCTCTTGCAGTCAGTAAATCCTGATATTTGATACTCATCTCATCCAAATCCCTCTGCAAGGTTGCAATTGTACTTTCCTGTTCTTCAATGCGTTTTTCCAATTCCTCTTTTTCGCGCTTCAGAACATTACAACGTCTCATCAACTCTTGCACATGAGCCCGCAAAGTATCTAGTACTCGCTTCGGATTGTCCGCCATTTTATATCAAATTCTACACAAATATAGAGATTCTGATCGAATATTGAAATATATCCGTAATTATTTTTAATGATATATATGATTTTATTCCGATCCGATTTTATCTCTTGGGGCGAGATAAAACAATTAATGCACTATAATTCAAAAATTTATCTTTTTAATATAACTGCCGAAGAACGAGGCAAATTCATTTTATTTCCGGAGATTGAGGATATTCCGGCCTCATCGATTTTTCCATCTAAACAAACAATTGTCCAATTTCCGTCCGGAATAGAAATTTCTTGAGGAGAATTATTGCCATTAAAAGCGACGAATATTTCGTCCCAAACATCCCCTGCAGCTTTTCCATCCAACCGATAAGCTATAACATTTTCCGGCAAATGTTCTTCAAAATGTAAATTTGACTGTATATCGGTTGTTGTAACCATACGAAATGCAGAATGTTTTTTTCGAAGAGCGATCAATTTTTTATAATAATCGAACAAATCATAATATACCGATTTATTTGCCCAATTAATTTGGTTGATAGAATCAGGAGATTCAAAAGAATTATGCACCAGTTTTTTACTTCTGAAAACCTCTTCTCCGTTAAACATAAACGGAATCCCTTGAGACGTAAATATAATAGTCTGCGCTAATTTATCATATCGAAGCAAATCGGATTCGGAAGTATTTTTCGGTGCAGAAACAATAAGTTTATCGACCAGACACAGATCATCATGACTTGATACATAATTTATAGATTGCGACGGATGCAAAGCATACGGCGATGTAGAATAATTTATCTGGCTATAATCGATTTGGGGATGCTGAGTAGCAGCAACAATACCGAATTTTACACTTTCCTCCAACCCTGATTTTCCCGTAGCAAACCCTCGATTCTCGTCTTTCTTAAAACTACCTTTTACTGCATCACGCACATCATCATTAAACACGGCAATGCCCGGCATTTGAGGTGCATTTGTTTTCATTGCCCGTAACTCTTGAGGATAAGGAGATGGTCCGGCAGTCCAGCCTTCACCGTAAACAAATATGGAAGGATCAATTCGGTTTAAAGAATCCCTGAGCATGTTCATCGTTTCCAGATCGTGAATTCCCATCAGATCAAAACGGAAACCATCGATATGATACTCTTTTACCCAATACAGAGCAGATTGAATAATATATCGGCGCACCATTTCTCTTTCTGAAGCCGTTTCGTTTCCACAATACGAAGCATCCGAATAAGTGCCGTCAGGATTATGCCGGTAATAATAACCGGGTACCGTCAAGTTAAAATTCGAACCGTCAGTTACGTAAGTATGATTATATACTACGTCCATAATTACCCGAATGCCATTTTTATGCAAAGCTTGTATCATCTGCTTCATCTCACGGATACGGGTTTCAGGTTTATAAGGATCTGTCGAATAAGATCCTTCCGGTACATTATAATTCTTAGGATCATACCCCCAATTATATTTATTTTCATATAACTTTGCTTCATCGATAGAACCGAAATCGAAAGAGGGTAAAAGATGGACATGTGTAATACCCAGTTCTTTTAAATGATCTATTCCCGTTTTCAGACCTTCAGGATTCACAGTTCCCCGCTCGGTGAGAGCAAGAAATTTACCCTTATTTTTAATGCCGGATGTCGAATCGATCGAGAAATCCCGATAATGCATCTCATATAAAATAATATCCGTGAAGTTTTTTAACGGTGGCCGTATATCCTTATCCCAACCTTCAGGATCTGTATCTTGCATGCGTATAATTGCTCCTCTGTTGCCATTTACTCCGACAGCCTTTGCCCAAATTCCGGGTGTTTCAGAAAGCCATTTCTTATCTTTTAATATCTGATAAGTATAATATTTGCCATAAAGTTCCTCAGAGACAACCGCTCTAAACACTCCTGTATCAGCATCTTTATCCATAGTGATTATTCTCTCAGGATCTCCATTTTCTCCGTTATCATATATCCTGATCTGGACAGCTTCTGCTACAGGAGTCCACAATACAAAACAAGTTTTACCATCTGCAACAGTTACTCCCAAATCATCTCCCGAATAAACCGGATAATCTTCATAACTCTTATAAGCAGATTGTTGGTGATTACAACTGCTGATTACGGACATAAAAATCGCAAACAAAGGAATTTTCAACCACTTCATCGACCTACCAATTAATTTAAGAATACAGATCCATGTTTTTGTCTGTAAAATCTTTAACGCTATAACATATTATTCAATGAAATAGTTTAGCTATTTGTATCTTTGCAATTTATTAAAAGTTATCATGTAATATGAAAATTCTCTGGATAGATTTAAACAGTTCTTATGCCCACGCTTCTCTGGCGTTACCGGCAATTCATGCACAGATAAAGGAAAATCCGGACATCGAATGGGAAATCGTATCTTGTACTATCAATGAGAATATAGGTATGATCGTAAAAACGGCCGCCAAATGCAAGCCTGATATTATCGCAGCAACTGCATGGTTGTTTAATAAAGAACCATTATTACATATCATTTGTAGGCTAAAAGCCTTACTACCCGATAGTAAAGTCATACTGGGAGGACCTGAATTTTTAGGAAATAACAAAGATTTTTTACTTTCAACCCCATTTGTAAACTGCGTATTTCGAGGTGAAGGTGAAGAAAACATTCCTCTTTGGATACAAATATGGGATAACCCTGAAAAGTGGAATACGATAGAGGGGATTTGTTTTCTCGATTCCCAAAAACAATATATAGATACGGGGATAGCTCGTGTACGGAATTTTGAAAAACTGATTCCTCCCGAAAAAAGCAAATTTTTCAATTGGGAGAAACCGTTCGTTCAATTAGAAACTACACGCGGTTGTTTCAATACTTGTGCTTTTTGCGTAAGCGGAGGAGAAAAACCTGTACGCATTATCAATGTAGAACAAATCCGAAAAAGATTGCAAATAATACAGCAACATAAAATACAAAACGTCAGGGTACTGGACAGGACTTTCAATTACAACAACAAACGTGCTCTGGAATTACTGAATCTTTTTCGAGAATTTCCGGAAATTCGATTTCACCTTGAAATTCATCCGGCATTACTGACCGACGAACTTAAAACAGCATTAGCAGATATGCCTCACGGCAGTCTGCACCTTGAAGCAGGAATACAGAGTTTGCATAAAAACGTACTTATGCAAAGCCAACGATCAGGAGATTTACAACGCTCTCTCGAAGGGCTGAGATATTTATGTTCTTTAACCAACATGGAAACACATGCCGACCTGATAGCCGGACTTCCTCTATACAAGTTAGAACAAATATTCGAAGACGTCCATGTCCTCGCCCATTTCGGAGCTGGAGAAATTCAACTTGAATCATTAAAAGTTCTACCCGGAACAGAAATGCGCAAAAGAGCGAAAGAATGGGGTATCCGTTATTCTCCTTATCCTCCATACGAAGTATTGGAAACAAACGAAATAACCACCGAAGAATTACAATACGCAAGACAATTATCCCGGCTACTTGATGGTTACTACAACACTCCTGTCTGGCAAAAGATCACACGCCAAATGATATTATCAGAACCCGGATTTTTAAAAAGTTTTTTGAACTTTCTTATCGCTTCCGATGTAATAGATAAGCCTTTAAGTATAGAGAAAAGAGGTTTGCTCCTTTATGACTTTTGTAAACAGGTATATCCCGAACATACTATCCACGTGTCTGTTGCATGGATTACTGCCGGACTTTCCTTAAAAAAAGCTCCTGCGGAAAGAGTCATGACAAAACATCAAAATCCCCCGTCTGCATGGAATATTTTACAAGGGAAATATAAAGATTCCCTAAAACTTTGCCGCCTGCCTTACAAATCGGGAAACTATTGGTTTGGGTTCGAACCTGAAACACAAATTCATGTACCGGTCTTTATCGCCGAAAATTAAAGTTTTACAGATTTTTATATTATAGACGTTTTTAAGAAGAACTTGCATTCTTTACCGTTTATATTCTCTATATTTGCGAACAATCAATAAATGCGGCACATGGAGTTAAAATATAACAATATCGATTATCTAAATGAATCGATTTCAGTTTTGCCCCAAGAAGACAGAGAGAAATTAAAATCCATATTATCGGAAAATTTCTACAAAAAAGGAGAAATTATCAGTAGTGTAAAAGAGATCGAAGAGCATATATATATTATCTCCCAAGGCGGCGCCAGGGTTTTTTATCTTAAAGATGGAAAAGAGATTACTTTTTCATTTGCTTTTGATCAAGACTTGATCCTCTGCCTCAATTCGCAAATCAATAAGCCCGAACTGCCTAAAATCATCGAGTTCCTCGAAGATTCTTATGTAATAACCATAAATATCAATTTATTTTCACAGCCTTTAAAAATAAAAGATATTACAACAGCACAACGCATAAACCGCATTCTGCTCGATTACAGCTATTTTCTGGAAGAAAGAATCATCAATTTACAATGCAGAAGCGCCCGTGAAAGGTATGAATGGGTCGTGACACGTTACCCTCGTTTATTACAACGAGCTACATTAGGACAAATCGCCTCATTCTTAGGAATCACCCAAGAAACGATCAGCCGAATACGTTCTGAAAAATATCCGCTTTAAATAAATTAACCGATATGTTAATTTATAAGAGTCAAAATCGTTAATTTAACACAGCATTTAACGAGATTTACAATCTGAAAAGAAATATTTTTGACATATATCAAAATACAATTCCTTTTATCACGGTACATTTGTACCCAAATTTAGATTGTTTGAATTTTTAAGGTATAGAAGATTGGTAAATTCACGTAGGGAAGTCGATTCCGTAACGGCACAATACATTCTATTCCTTACTTTAAAAAATAGGTATTAGATATATCAATATTAAGACAAATATGAAAATTCGGAAAGCTATGATTATTCAATCACAACGAGTAATTTTATCGACAGCAATATGCTTGTCACTTTTTTCATGCGGTAAACAACAACAAAGTGGGTTTAACATGGTAAAAGAATACCCTGTCACCACTTTACAACCGGAATCAGTAGAACTGAATACTTCCTATCCGGCAACAATCAAGGGTCGTCAGGATATAGAAATCAGACCTAATGTCAGCGGATTCATTACACAACTTTGTGTAGATGAAGGTGCAACTGTTCACAAAGGACAACTTCTATTCGTTATAGATCCTGTCCAATATGAAGAAGCAGTTAAAGTTGCCGAAGCAGCAGTTAAAGTTGCTGAAGCTAATGTGGCTACAGCCCAACTAACAGCAGACAACAAAGCGGAACTGGCAAAAAAGAACATTATCAGCGATTATGATAAACAAATGGCATTCAATACTCTGGCTACTCAAAAAGCAGCATTGGCACAAGCAAAAGCTCAATTAATCAATGCCAAACAAAATTTATCATATACTAAGGTGGTCAGTCCGTCTAACGGTGTTGTCGGTACAATTCCCCTACGTGTAGGAAGTTTGGTAAGTCCTAGCTCGGCAACTCCATTAACGACCGTTTCCGATAACTCCGAGATGTTTGCCTATTTCTCATTAAACGAAAAACAAATTCTCGAATTGGCACGTGAACATGGAGCAAACAATTTGGTACAAAATCTTCCGGAAGTACAACTAAAATTATCCGACGGAACTTTGTATAGTAAAAAAGGAAAAATCGCTACAATCAGCGGAATCATAGATCAATCAACAGGAACTTCCAACTTGCGCGCTGCATTCCAAAATCCCGACCAGTTGCTTCGTAGCGGAAATACAGGAGATATACTTGTTCCGATAAAGCTTGATTCAGCCATTTTAGTTCCACAAGCTGCAACATACGAAATGCAAGATAAACGATTTGTATATATCGTACAAGATGACTCTACCGTAAAAAATACGGAAATAAAAATCCTAAATGTAGATGACGGGAAAAACTTTGTAGTAACGTCAGGACTGAAAGCGGGAGACAGAATTGTTCTTGAAGGTGCAGGTACCCTGAAAGACGGTGCTCAAATAAAACCGATCTCACCCGAAGAAGCTGCAGCTAAACTGAAAGCGATGACACAAACACAAGCTGCCGGGAAAAATAAATAATAAATTCATAAACAGTATAATAAAGATATGAAGCTAGATAGATTTATAAACCGCCCTGTGCTTTCGACGGTTATTTCCATTTTGATAGTCATTTTGGGAATATTAGGGTTGGTATCCTTACCTATTACACAGTATCCGGATATCGCCCCCCCTACCGTACGTGTATCAGCAACTTATACCGGAGCTAATGCCCAAACTGTATTGAATAGTGTAATCGCACCTCTGGAAGAACAGATAAACGGGGTAGAAAACATGATGTATATGACCTCAACGGCTTCTAATAACGGTGAGGCAAGTATCGAGGTCTATTTCAAACAGGGAACAGATCCGGATATGGCTGCCGTAAACGTACAAAACCGTGTTACCAAAGCTCAAGGGTTCTTGCCGTCAGAAGTTACCCAAATCGGTGTGACGACACAGAAACGTCAAACCAGTATGTTGTTAGGATTTGCTATTTATAGTGCAGATGATCGATACGATATAAAATTTCTCGAAAACTATGCAAATATTAATATCATACCTGAAGTAAAACGTATTCCCGGTGTCGGAGATGCAATGGTGATGGGTGCAGACTATTCCATGCGTATCTGGTTGAAACCGGATGTCATGGCACAATATAAATTGATGCCTACCGACGTATCCGCCGCTTTAGCAGAACAAAACATCGAAGCTGCACCAGGTCAATTCGGTGAAAACGGAAATCAGTCGTTTCAATATGTCATGCGATATAAGGGACGTTTACAAACCGAAGAAGAGTTTGGAGACATTGTTATCAAAGCTACTGAAAACGGAGAAATTCTACGATTAAAGGACATTGCTACCATTGAACTCGGACGATTGACATACGGGTTCGACAACAAAGTCAACGGGCATACCGGTGTAACCACGATCATATTCCAGACAGCCGGATCGAATGCAACCCAAATCATCAAAGATATAGAAGCATATCTTGCTCAAGCGGAAAAACAATTCCCGTCAGGAATAAAAACCGAAGTCTTATTAAATGCCAATGACTTCCTTTTCGCCTCTATCGAAGAGGTTATCAAAACATTAATCGAAGCATTTATTCTCGTATTCTTCGTAGTATATATATTCTTACAAGACTTCCGTTCTACATTGATCCCGGCTATCGCTATCCCGGTAGCCCTCATCGGTACATTCTTTGCTTTGTACCTGATCGGATTTAGTTTGAACTTGTTGACACTATGTGCTATGGTGCTTGCCATTGCGATAGTCGTCGATGATGCGATAGTCGTCGTCGAGGGCGTCCATGCGAAACTTGATCAGGGATATAAATCATCCCGTAAAGCTTCCATCGATGCCATGAGTGAATTAGGAGGCGCTATCGTTTCTATTACATTGGTAATGATGTCCGTATTTATCCCTGTAAGTTTTATGGGAGGTACATCCGGTACATTCTACCGCCAATTCGGATTGACTATGGCCATAGCCATCGGGTTCTCAGCTATCAATGCGTTGACCCTTAGTCCGGCATTATGTGCTTTGTTCCTGAAACCTCATCAGAAAGAAGGAGAAAAGAAAATGAGTTTAATAGACCGTTTTCACACTTCTTTCAACACGGCATACGATATTGTACTCAAAAAATATAAACGCCAGACATCGTTCTTCATAAATCATAAATGGCTTTCTATGGGAACGGTAGCTCTTAGCGTTATAGTATTAGTTTTCTTGATGAGATCAACCCCGACAGGGTTAGTACCCAACGAAGATACAGGAACAATCTTTGCTATGGTATCTATGCCTCCCGGAACATCTATGGAACGTACCGATGCCATGATGCAAAAAGTTGACAGCATGATCGCTGCTATCCCGGCCGTAAAAGGGCGAACTCAAATTACGGGATATAACTTTGTTGCAGGACAGGGTAATTCTTATGGATCTATCATCGTCAAACTAAAAGATTGGAAAGAGCGTAGCTCGGAAGAAAGTTCGGATAATATCATTAAAATGTTATATGGGAAAGCTGCCCAAACATTTAATGAAGGCCAGATTCTTTTCTTTGCACCTCCTATGATTCCGGGTTATGGAGTAAGTAGCGGTTTCGAGCTCAATTTACAAGACAAAACCGGAGGAGACTTGAACGATTTCTTCGAAGTTGCTCAAAATTTCCTTGCAAAGCTGAATGCACGTCCGGAAATTGCCGCAGCGCAAACAGCATTTAGCCCGGTATTCCCCCAATACATGATCGACATCGATGCGGCAAAATGTAAGCAAGCCGGTATCAGTCCGAAAGATATCCTCACTACATTACAAGGATATTACGGAGGTTTGTATTCTTCAAACTTCAACCGTTTCGGTAAACTATACCGTGTTATGATCCAAGCTGATCCGCAAAGCCGTATCAGTCCGGAAACACTAAACAGTATCAAAGTGCGCAACGGTAATGAAATGGCTCCGATTACTCAATTTGTGACATTAAAGAAAGTATATGGTCCGGACAATATCACTCGTTTCAACATGTACACTTCTATGAAAGTAAACGGTTCACCCGTTCCCGGAGTCAGCTCAGGAGATGCGATCAAGGTCATAGAAGAAGTAGCTGCCGAAACATTACCTGTCGGATATGGATACGAATTTTCAGGTATAACAAGGGAAGAACAAAGTACCGGAGCAAATACCACAGTGATAATCTTTGCTTTATGTCTTGTTTTCGTATATCTGTTATTAAGTGCCCAGTATGAAAGTTATATTCTTCCGTTGGCAGTAATACTTTCCATACCATTTGGATTAGCAGGAAGTTTCATTTTCGCCCGGATGATGAGTGTAGAAAACAATATTTACCTGCAAATCGCTCTAATCATGTTGGTCGGATTGTTGGCAAAGAACGCAATTCTTATCGTCGAATTTGCCCTTGACCGTAGAAAAACGGGTATGAGCATCGTCGATTCAGCCATACAAGGAGCAGCAGCTCGTTTACGTCCTATTCTTATGACATCCTTGGCTATGGTTATAGGACTTCTTCCCATGATGTTCGCTCACGGTGTAGGAGCAAACGGAAACAGCACGTTAGGAACAGGAGCTGTAGGAGGTATGTTCATCGGTATGATTTGTCAGATCTTTATCGTACCTGCCCTTTTCGTTATATTTGAAATAATACAAGAAAAATTCAAACCTATCGAATGGCACGATACGGACAATAGTGAGATCGAGGCAGAGATTGAACAATATACCAAATAAAGGTTTTCACATTAAAGAAAAAAAGATGAAGAAACAAATAATTTTATATACTGTATGTCTGACAGCCATGATGAGTAGCTGTCACATATATAAATCCTATGATCGTCCTGAAGTGGACATGCAAGGGTTGTATCGAGATCCGGTATCAGATAACGATACTCTCGCTTCGGATACGACGAATATGGGTAATTTACCTTGGGAACAAGTCTTCACTGATCCCCAATTACAAGCTCTCATCCGATTAGGTTTAGAGCAAAATACGGATCTACAAAGTGCAATACAAAATGTAAAAGCAGCCGAAGCCGGACTTATGTCGGCACGGCTGGCTTATGCTCCTTCTCTTGCAATTGCACCACAAGGAGGAGTCAGCCATTTAGAAGGATCTAAAAGAAGCTGGACTTATACGCTCCCTATATCTGCAAGTTGGGAGATCGACTTGTTCGGGAAACTTCTTAATTCAAAGCGAGGTGCCAAAGTGGCTTTATTACAAAGTAAAGCTTATAAACAGGCTGTACAAACACAGGTAATAGCAACAATTGCAAATTGCTACTACACATTACTGATGTTGGACAAACAATTGGCTATAACCGAAGAAACTTCTATCATCTGGGATAAAAGTATCGAGACCATGCGGTCGATGAAAGAAGCCGGAATGGTTAATGAGGCGGCAATCGTACAGAGCGAAGCCAACAGTTATATGATCAAAGCTTCAATACCTGATTTGAAACAACAAATCAGAGAAACAGAAAATTCTCTTTCTCTCGTTCTTAAAGAAGCTCCGCAAAAAATCAAAAGAGGAACATTAGAAGAACAAAAACTTCCCGAAGTACTTAATTCCGGAGTTCCTATACAATTATTAGCTAATCGTCCAGATGTAAAAGCTGCTGAAATGTCTTTGGCCGGAGCTTATTACAGTACAAATCAAGCACGATCGGCTTTCTATCCACAAATATCTATAACAGGAACGTTAGGATGGACAAATAGTGTCACAGGGATGCCGATTTTCGATGTCCCCAAAATGATCATGTCTGCTCTTGGAACTTTGACTCAACCTTTATTTTATCGAGGTGCTAACTTAGCAAAACTGAAAACAGCCAAAGCGCAACAAGAGATTGCAGCTCTCAATTTCCAGCAATCTATACTAAATGCAGGAAGTGAAGTCAGCAATGCCCTTTATCAATATCAAGCAGCTAACGAGAAGACCATCCAACGGGAAAAACAAATAAATTCCTTAGAAAAATCGGTCGAATATACACAACAATTGCTAACTTTAGGAACTTCTACTTATTTAGAAGTTCTTACGGCACAGCAATCATTGTTAAGCGCCCAATTATCCGGAATATCGGATGAGTTCCAACGCATACAAGCTGTCGTAAATTTATACCACGCATTAGGTGGAGGACGAACAGAATAAATTAACCCTAAATTCCATGTAATATGATTAGTCCATTAGCTTATATCGATTCAAGCGCAAAAATCGGGAAAAATGTCACTATTCACCCGTTTGCGTACATCGATAAAAATGTAGAGATCGGTGACAATTGTACGATTATGCCTTATGCCAGTATTCTGGATGGGACTCGTATGGGAAATAACAATATCGTTTACCAAGCTGCAATCGTCGGAGCCGCGCCACAAGATTTCAAATTTAAAGGCGATGAAACTCTTTTAATCATCGGAGACAACAATACAATTCGGGAAAAAGTCATTATCAACCGTGCAACAAATAAAGGAGATAGTACTGTTATCGGTAATGGAAACTTTCTATTAGAAGGTGTACATATCGCCCATGATACTTATATCGGGAATGATTGTATCTTAGGAAATGGCACTAAAACCGCAGGAAATTGTAAACTCGATGATAAAGCAATATTGGGAAGCGGTGTTATTCTGAAACACGGATGCCATGTGGGTAGTTGGTCTCTTTTACGGGACGGTTGCCGTGCCAACAAAGACGTACCTCCTTTTATTGTCGCTGCTCACAATCCGATTACTTATTATGGAATTAACGCGGTATTGATGTCTAAAGCCGGAGGATTTAAGGACAATATAGTAGATGATATTGCGAAGGCATACCGTCAAATATACCAATGCGGTACAAGTCTCGAAAATGCTCTTCTCAGAATCAAGGAATTGATTCCTGAAAGTCCGGAAATCAAATATTTGATCAATTTCATTGAAAGTTCCGATAAAGGAATTATCGGTATCACAATTTGATTTTATTAAAAACAAGTGATAAAGAAAAGCGGAGAATAGATTTTATTCTCCGCTTTTCTTTATCATATAAAAAACAAACAAGCATTTTATCTATAAAAAAGCTGTCTACATCTATTTATATTGTCGAAACACTTAAAGAGAAATATTTTCACGGACGAACTCAAAACATATAAATAAGATGAATCACAAAATTCTATTTACACTATTCGGATTGCTTTGCTGTAATATCATAACCGAT
>URAV01000028.1 GCA_900545915.1 uncultured Porphyromonadaceae bacterium | reverse complement strand
AAAACAATTTTTTATCATGGAAGCAATCAGACAGAACGGAGAAAGCATCTTGTATAGTGATGACGGAATAGGCATGAAAATGATTTTCAGAAACCTCACGAGCAGTAATTTTCAAGGTCAGGAATATGTGGAGTATATCCAGCATATCGCAATCGGTGACATGGGATTTTCACCCGGTATTATAGAATATTGCAGAAATGGCGTTGGCAAAGAATAATCTCGAATGTATGAAAACGGAAACTCCGATGAAGCCGCAACTTCATCGGAGTTTATATGGAAGAGTATACATATATCTTGATTGCACTCACCTCCTAAATCCGTATTTTTGTTCACGCTTTTTAAAGGCTTCGCGTCCACCTTCCAAAATATCACAAATATGTTCTCGTATTCCTTGAGAAGATAATATTTGTGAATCTGTTTTATCTTTGCATTTAGTGTTCTCTAATGCTCCATGAATATATTGAAATTTAAAACCGCCCCAATTTGGGGAATCAGTACCATTTTGATTGGCAACAATTACATTCTCTGCATCTGCACTAACTACAACATTTGAATTGTGTGTTACCAATATTATCTGACGCTCTCGTTTTTTGCGTTTAATATATGCTACCAATTCGTTATATATGGCACGATTGTCTAAACTATCTTCAGGTTGATCTATAAGTATCGGACATCTTTTGTCGCTAAAATCTAAAAGTAATTTCAAAATAACAAAAGCTTGCTTCCCTTCTGACATATTGGCGAAAGTATCAGCCTGATACGTTATGCCATAATTAAGGCTATACCAGTTCCGTGATAAAAATTCTACAGCAACATTTTGTGCATCATATCCATTCTTTAACAGAACATCACCTGTTAGCAAGTCTTTCAAAAAGGCGTTGCTATTGCTTTCATTATTATCATCATAATTATTTAGCAACTCTTGCAAATATCCTTGTCGTTCATACCCTCTTTGATTAAGCCTGGTTTCCAAAAAATCCTGTAAATCCTTTTTATGGAAATTAATATCTATATGAATATCAAGACCGTCATACGAAATTGACAGTTGTTCTGAAACTTGGTTTGCACTTTTCTTAAAAGAACAATGAGCATTGATTATTTGTAAAATTGAGTTGTTTTGTTGTTGTAAAATTTTATCAATTTTACTCTGCATCATATCAATAGCAGCAAGAGTCTTTTCTTCTTCTTGGATTTTAGTATTTAAATCTTTGAGTTCTTTATTTTCCTCAAATATGCGGATTCCTTTTTTATAAATTTCTGAGCTTATACAAGATTCTCACTTCCGAAAGTGTCTTTTAGCCATTTCATATTGGCATCTATCCATTTATCCAACTTGCCATCATCGGCAATCTTCATCATCTGCTCATGTGTTCCGGTCAGGATGATGCGGATAGCTTTCGTCTGATTCTTGCCGACTTTACGATGTAGTCCGGCATGGTCTATTCTGAATTGTATGGCTTCCGTCCTGTTTTTTACTCCATCTGGAAATTTAACCAATTCCCGATTAAGATGTGTCCTGTTCGCATCGGCATTGAAAGGTATATACTTCTTCCCCTTGGCATCCTTTCTTTCTATATGGCATGACATACCGGAGTCATTACCGCTGCCACGTTGCAGGTGACAGACTGCATATTGTGTATTACCCATATATCTTTCGTTTATGCTGTTATTACTCTGATTATTGGTTTGTAAAATCCCGTCCTACGTGCCGCAGACAACCGGGTGTCGAGAGGGTATCCCTCCGCTTATGGGCTTTTTTACTGCCACTAGGAGAGTGAAAGCGGTGAAAATGCCCTAATAAGCTACGGGATTTTACAAACCCTTTCCCAAAGACAGCGAGCTGTCCTATTCATCTTTTTATTACATCTGTTCTACATCCACTAACTCCAATTTCAATTCATCAATGAGCATCTGCAAAGCCGGATTACGTTGTATCATTTTGGAGAGTATTATTTGCGGAGTATCTTTCATCAGAAGGAAATCTGCAATGTCCAATCCTTTTTTTCGTTGTTCATCTGTAGCGCATTGTTCCAGACTATCACTCAATACAACTTTGGAACATACGGAAGTAAGCAAAGGCATTTTGGTTTGCCAAACTTCTTTTGCTCCCAAGTCTGGGCATAGCATAACTGGCCTTCCTTTCAAAATACTTATCACATCAGGCTTGAAACATCCGTGCATTCCACCGGTAGCCAACCATATAAACTCCGGCATATAATGGGTCGCTACCAAAGCGGATTTTTCGCTTTCCACAATAGCTACTGGTTTGATCGGATTATCAGACAACAGATGTTCGCCAAACAGACATTGCTTCAAATGAAAATCCTGCAACTTCAACTCGGAATGTGCCCAGCTGACAAAAGCCTGAGGCTCTTTAACCCGATGGCCTGTCTCGGCATTATAGCACATTACCTTGCCGGTTCTTACTTGTCCATTTATATCTATCTGCCAGAAGACCGTTGAACCTCCCCATTTTGCTGATGTTCCTATACGATACATGTCAAATAACCTGTTTGTTTCACTTTCACCAAATACGCGACAGAAATATTGATACAAAGGGTTTATTGAATAATGTGACTGACTCCTTAACACATAAGATGAAGGAATATACGAAGGGGTAATACAAACGGATGTTTTATCTACAGACTTATAAGAGGCTGAAAGCAGTGACTTACCATTATCCACATTCATTTCCAATTTATCAGGATTATCTTTGAAATATTCCTTTGGCGTATAGTGATAGCCACAACTGTTCTCATGATCACACTTACCGACATTGTTTGGAAAGATAATGCTGCCCAATTCATCAATATACCTGACAAAACATCGGCTTTTACCACAACTCGGACAAGCAGTCTTGATTCCGGGTTTGTATTTCTGTAAATGAAATCTGTATTCACCCATGGTTCTCTGATTTTAGTGTTGTTGCACTCTGCACTTTTGCACTTTGAGAAGATTGCACAGTATCTTGACATGATGAAAGTGCAATAGTGCAAGGTGCATCAGTGTTTTCTGTCATAAGTTTACGATAAACTCCATGCTGAAGCTTCTCTATAAGAGGGTGCTGAAGCCGACACAATTGGTCAAGCGCATAATAAACAGATCGTCTGGACATATCAACTTTTCTACCGGCAATAACTGCATCCCCAGAAGTAAACCTCTCTCCTAGCAGGGAGAGCCAGGCTTCCTTCGTTTCACCAATACTGTTTGTGACAATGGTTTCCTGAATCCTCCGGTATGTTTCCTCATAATAATCAATCATACGGATTGCTGATTCCACGGAATCCTGTTCGACATATTGCATATCGCCACTATCAGTAGCCCATTTCATTACCTGGAACAATAGGGAAAGACGTGCTACATGCCCGTTGAGTTTCATCTTGCGGCTTTCAACATCGGCATCGTCCTCAATGGCATTTACTGCATCAATTATTCCATTATACCATTCATAAAAGCATTCTTCCGCATCATCAGACATTGTAAGGATACGAGGATTTACCGTTGTTCCTTTGTCATCAAGAATACAAGGGATGCTGAAAACTCTGTTGATTATTGTCCTCCATTGATTCATGATGTCAGGACGAAGTGTATTTCTTTCTTCCCGTCGCCATCCGGATATCTTCCGGTTTTTAGGATAGACAAACAGAAAGCGATCAAGCAATCCGTTGGCAAGGAATTCTGTACGGAAGACTTCCTGCAGCATATTTGTCTGTACTGAACCTATGACATTTATACATGGATTCTTGATTAGAACAGGACGTGATTCTGACTTGCGGATAATCTTTAAAGGCTGTCCGCTATAAGCTGTCAGCAAATCTTCAATAAGGTTGTTCTTGCTGTTGTACCTTTTAACGGAATTGAACAAAGCCAGAATTTCATCGACTACCAATGTTATCCCACGCTGATTATGCTGATGAATATTCATCATCGCCTCAGGAGTGGAATCATAAATGACAGTAGTTATAAAATTAGGCTTTTTGAGCAACCGCTCTTCCCCGTCAGTACCGTGCTTACCTGCTGACATGGCTCTCTCATATTCATCGTATTCTTCGTTATATTTCTCATGCAGCCGGTCATCATACTCATTTATCGGCTTATAAATAAAACCGAGGGGAGGAGTCTTTCCAAGTCCGGGACGACCTACCAACATCATATAAAGGGAAGGGCAAGTCTTCCACTCTCCCTTTATACGGATATGACAAGAATTACCTATTGCAGTAGCAACGGCGGACAGAATAATAGACGCAGTATATTCCACATTAAAATTTTCGTATCTGGCAAGGTTGAGGATAATCTCCTGTATTTTGTCCGGAAAGGCATCCAATGGAAGACCTGTTTCCGGAATACTTTCCACTTCCAAACGAAGCATGTTGGTCAAATGAAGAGTATCAAACATAGCTACCTCCTTCCTGTTTAGGAAGTTCATCGCCAACAGCAAAAGCTTCATAATGGAATCGGCGTAGAAAACAGTCAACGTCTTCCTGCGTGTACCAGTATTTATCACCTTCACGCGAGTAGCCGAGATAACCGTTGTCACGCAACTTCTTCAGATACTTCTCTCTCACCCCTAATTTTGCCATCAAAGTTTTATTATCATACAATTTATGTTTGTCTGACAAAAACTGCGGCAATAATTTTTCATGCTTTTCCAATATGGCGAGAATCTTTTCTATAAGTTCTCGATCGCACGGAGTTTTTTCTAATTTAACTTCAGCCATATTCTACAGTTTTATGGCTTAAACTTCCTTATGCACATTCGGATCTTAAGCCGGGTTATTTGTCACGGTACGATTGTGCACATCATCCGTAACCACTGCGAATTTAGCAACTCCTTAGGGGCTTAAAAGTTAGGATAAGTTAGACTAACATGTTAGGATGATGTTAGGATAGATTAGGATAGGTTAGGACTGATATTAGGATGAAGTTAGGATTAGAATCGCAACTTACTGATAATGAATAAAAAAGAGTAGCACACCTGCTACTCAAAGAATTTATCTATTTCTTCAGATTTAAATGGGACTATTGCATCTTTTCTATTAGCTCTTGACTGTCCCAAATCTTGTATTTGAAACAAAACTTTTAATTCAGCATCTGGGAACATATCTTGTCTTCCGAATTTCCAGAACGTTTTTTCTTCTATTTTAGAATAATTCGGTTTGTCTCCACAATATATCCTACCACACATATATGCCAGAAGAACCTTTGAATTATTCCATTTATAAAAGCTGCCACATTCCGTAATATATCCGGCTTCTATTGCCTTGGCAAAAACTTTTCTGGCTGTATTTGTATCTAATATTTTCGGCAAAACGACCTCTCCTTCATTGCATACAGGATTTTCCTCCTGTTTAGAATCCTCAATGAGTGCTTCATTTTTCACTTCGGTTATTTTTCCATTATTTTTCTCTTTTAGTTTCTCCGCACAGAAAGCTAAAGCTGCTCCGGAAATCAAAGTGATGATAGCACCCCAAAATTCTACAGAACCAGTTTTATCCTCACCAACGGGATTTATAACTCCAATTCCGATAAGTAATAGAGTACCGGCGAATAAAGTTATTGCACTTGACCAAAGTATCGTTCTTGCATGTTTCTTAAAAACAAAAGATAAAGCAAGTATGATGACACAAATACCAATAATCAAAAATATTACTCTTAACATAAAACACATTTAATTATTTGTTCAAAAACAAACTACTATAAATTAATGATAATTATATTATCTCAAGTGAAGCAAATTCATCTTTTAGACGTGCCACTTCCGAGGACAGTGTTTCCGGAAGGAAGCGGGCATAGACCTTCTCTGTGACATCCGTACTTCCATGTCCAAGAAGACGACTGACTACAGACATAGACAAGCCTTTATTCAAAGCAAACACAGCAAACGTATGTCTGGCCACATGCATTGACAAGTTGAAAGGTAACCCAATCTGTTCTCCTACCACTGCCAAAGACTGGTTAATACATTTGGTTGCGTTATTACGAGCCTTATAAAGAGCTTCCTCATCATCAAGTTCCAGATTTTCCTTTACCAGATTAAACACATAGCGGCAGCCTTCACGTTTTTCTTGCCACTGCCTCAAAATATGTATAGCAGGCTCTGTAAGAGGAATCACATGGCGTTTGTTTGTCTTTATCATAATCTTCCTCAATTCTTTCTTTTCAAAATTTACATGTCCCCACTGCAATGTCATTACATCGACAACCCGCAATCCG
This sequence comes from uncultured Porphyromonadaceae bacterium, assembly GCA_900545915.1. GTDB lineage: Bacteria > Bacteroidota > Bacteroidia > Bacteroidales > Coprobacteraceae > Coprobacter. The sequence continues at coordinate 42,862 of URAV01000028.1, read as the reverse complement.
CAAGCATGAAAAGCAAAGAAAAACATTTCAAGAAACTCTTTTCTGCGTGGTTCCTGACAGGTTTTGTAATATTCCATGAGAGCCTGCATTTGTTCTTTATTCAAACTCTTACCGTCAAATTCACTCTCTTCCTCAGATAATGAAGTTTTGGTAATGATACGCATATCTTGAATCCTCGCATTTATAGCGGGTTCCATGATATTCATTTCACATGCATAAGCACAAGCTTTCAATATCGGTGTCAGTGAATGGTTTATCGTGGCATCGGTATTCTGTTTGACTTCTCTACGCCAAGCAATATAACTATCCAACAATTCAGGTGTTACATCACCCACATAGATAGAATCGTTTCCACATGTCGCCTGCTTGGTAGCTCTTAAAAAAGTCTGGAAGATATTCATGCAACTTCTTCCGTTCTCATATCGACTCCTTCCTATTCTATTTCTTGAATAATCGGAAGAAAGACGCTCCAATGTGAATTCAACAAAATCTTTTCCTTGATCACGACGTGAAAGAGGTTTGTCTGAGAGGAAACCGGATATAACATCAGCAGTAATCTGATTAGGATGTTTCTCGTTATACTCTGCCAGTTGAGAATCTATACGTTCAACACGTGATAACAAGAGTTGATTGAGCCGTTTAAATTCACTACCATAACTAACACGAATTTCACCCCGTCCCTGATTACCGTTCTGATTCCAGTCCGCAACTTTAACAAAGACATTTGTAGTCTTACGGATTATTTGCCTGTTACAAGTATATTCCAATTCAATAGGATAGGCTTTCTCTTTATCTATCACCTTCGGAGTGCGAAGACGATATTTACCCAACGGATATAGTCTTTTTGGTCTTCCCATATGCTTTTTCCTCCTATTTTAATATTCCTGAGGAGAAGCAAAGGTAATGTATTTTAGACAAACAAACTCCGGTTTTGAGAGGAAAAACCGTAATTTAGACAAACAAATCACACCTTAAAAGGCCTTAAAACACCAACGCGACAAACAAATTATCTTTGTTTATCGCGTTGATATTCAATTATTTAACCTATCTGTAGGCTATTAGTATTCTTCCTCGTTGAAGAAAAAATCTTCTTTACTAGGATAGTCAGGCCAAATATCTTCTATACACTCATATATCTCACCTTCATCTTCCATTTCCTGTAAATTTTCGATTACCTCAAGAGGGGCTCCCGAACGCATTGCATAATCAATCAACTCATCTTTAGTTGCAGGCCAAGGTGCATCTTCCAATTTAGATGCTAATTCTAACGTCCAGTACATAATTATATGCTTTTAATGTTTTTTCCTTCTAAGAGCTTGTCTAAATTTTCCGCAAAAATAGAATAAAATTTCTCATTCGCAACTATTATTCCAATAAATTTCTTCTATACCTTCTTCTACATTCATAAAGCGCGATAAGACAAACAGATAATCCGACAATCGATTTACAAAACGAAGAATAAGTTCATCTACCTCATATTGTCCGGCAACTTCACAAATACGTCTTTCCGCCCGACGACAAACCGTCCGGCAAATATGAGCTTTAACCGCAGCCGGAACTCCTCCGGGCAAAACAAATCGATTGAGCGGTGGCAATACACGATCAATTTCATCGATACGCCGTTCTATGCGCTCTACATCCGCAACTTTCATTCGGCTTGCTTCGCGCAATTCGGAAAATGCGGTATCAGTTGCCAGATAAGAACCTACGACAAACAGCTTATTTTGGATAAACTGCAATAGTTCTGTATCTGAAGATGAAACGGGCAAAGTCGCTATCAACATACCTAAGTATGAATTCAACTCATCAACTGTTCCATAAGCCTCTAAACGCACATCATATTTCGAAACTCGCTTTCCTCCCACTAAAGAAGTTTGCCCCCGATCTCCCGTTCTCGTATAAATTTTACTTTTTTCCATATTTCATCAATTATATCGATATAATAAACAAATCAGCACCACCCGGTTCTACCGAAGCAGTGCTAATTTAATCAAATTATATGATTCTCATGCAATCATCCGATCATTTTATCCGGAACTTATAAACACATGTTTGCTGATAAGTTTCTCCGGGTTTAAGAATCGTACTCGGGAAATCCGGATGGTTAGGTGAATCCGGGAAATGCTGTGTCTCCAAAGCAATACCGCAACGGTAATCATACGGCTGTCCTGATTTTCCGGTAGCTGCCCCATCAAAGAAATTTCCACTATAAAATTGTAATCCGGGCTCTGTGGTCCAAACTTCAAGCTGACGCCCTGTTACCGGTTCGAAAACAGTCGCTGCCCATTCCAAATTCTTATCAGTATGACGATCCAACACCCAGTTATGATCATATCCTTGACCATTCCGCAATTGAGGATCATCCATATCTATACGACTACCGATTTGACGAGGTTTCTGAAAGTCAAAAGGAGTTCCGAGAGTTTCCTTTAATTCTCCTGTGGGAATCAAAAGACTATCCACCGGAGTAAAATGAGAAGCCCGTATAGTCAACTCATGAGCCAATATATCTCCATTCCCTTCACCCTTAAGATTAAAGAAAGTATGATTCGTCAAATTAACCGGTGTAGCTTTATCTGTGGTAGCAGTATAATTAATCTCAAAATCATCATTATCCGTAAGCTCATAAGTCATTTTGACATTCAAATTACCCGGAAAATTCTCTTCTCCATCCGGAGATAAATAAGAAAAACATATCTTGTTCGGCATCACGCTATCTACATTCCAAACCACCCGGTCAAAACTTTTAAGACCTCCATGTAAACACTGTCCATTATTATAAGCAGCCAACTGATATTCCTTGCCATCTAAAGTAAATTTGCCGTTTGCAATACGATTCCCGTACCGACCAATAGCAGCACCTAAAAAACGTTCGCCAGGGTTATTGACATAACTGTGAATATCCTTATATCCAAGAACTACATCAGACATTTTTCCTGCCCGATCGGGAGCCCATAAAGAGACTACCCGAGCCCCGTAATTCGTCACTTGCATAGCCATTCCTTTGGCATTCTTCAACGTATAAAGCGCAACTTTTTTACCATCTATAATAGTATCAAATTGCGAATCAGGTAACAAAGTCACTTTCGGACCGGAGTTACATCCCACTAATAAAGGAAGTAGAAAACATAAAGATAATAACCGTTTCATTTGCGTATGTGATTAGTGATTAACAAATTCAATAAACCGAAAAAGAGATACCCCTTCCCCTATCGGAACAAAAACTCATAGGGACACCTTATTTCAAATTATTTTGCGAAAGCAAGATACAAATTTTTTTTGAAAAGCAATATTAAAATGCGACAATGTAATCTTGTTTATTTAATTTAGGATCACAAAATACAATTCCCAAATCAAATAAGTCCATTGTCACCCGGATTCTTTCGTCCAAGATAAATCTGTGCCACGCATCTAAGGCTCTACCCTCCGAATGTATTCCTTCTATGAGGATAACTGTATTTTCTCCCAAACAGGAAAATAACCGATTATAAATTGATTCATATTCTTGTGTGTCAGCCGGACAGTGAATACAAATAAAACCAGGCGTACCGAATTTCTGGCATTCTGACAAGCCTTCTAAAAAACAAGAATTAAAGAAATGAATGTTTTGAAAATCAGAAGGTATGACATCTTTCGAGAAATTATAAATACGAGGATCTGGGTCTGCACAAAAAAGCTGAGACCGGGTATTCCCTAAATAAAGACACAAAGACGAAATACCCCAACAAGAACCATATTCGAATATTATACCCGGACGAAATCGGTTGACCATACGAAAAAGCAAGCGCCCATATTTTTCCGAAACAGGTTTACGTCGTTGAAAATCGTCTTGAGTAAGCCTATTGCATACCCGAGTATGCCACACTTCCTCGATCTGTTGATAGGCATAATAGCTATAAGTTTCTTCTATTACTTTGGTTATTAAATTATAAGCAAACGGAGAATGGACACCGAAACCTTTCCGATGTCTTATTTTACGAAAATTTTTAGTACAATATTGCTTTAAGATACGTTTCGACATGTCGTAATCAAACTATTTCCTGAATACAGAACTTAATTTAAGGTCGAGCGCAAAGGTATTGTTTTTTATTCAAAGATGAAAAACAGCTCATAAAATTACTCGTAAACAAATCACATGATATATATTTGTTCTCCAAACTACTTTATTTGCAAAGAAATGAAAGAAAAAGACGACATGGCATGGAAAGTATTGAGCAGTCAGTATATATCTCAAGAGCCATGGTTTACCGTACGCAAAGAAAAAGTGCAACTCCCTAACGGAAACACGATCGATTCATATTATGTTTTAGAATACCCTAATTGGGTCAATGTAATCGCAATTACTAAAGATGGAAAATTTATTTTCGAACGACAATATCGTCACGGATTGCGAAGTACTTCATACGAGTTGTGTGCCGGAGTTTGTGAAAAAGAAGATTCGTCTCCGTTAATCTCCGCACAAAGGGAATTAATGGAAGAGACCGGTTACGGGAAAGGCGAATGGGAGGAGTTTATGATCATATCACCCAACCCGGGAACCCATACAAACTTAACTTATTGCTATCTTGCTACTAATGTAGAAAAAATATCCGAACCTCACTTAGAAGCGACAGAAGATATACAAGTAAAGCTCTTGACTATCGAAGAGGTAAAAGATCTATTGGAAAATAATAAAGTAACTCAAGCCCAACATGCTGCTCCTTTATGGAAGTATATTGCATTATATGGAGAAAACAGGCATTTTTAAATTTTTATGGATCAATTAGAACAACTATCAAAACAAGAACTCATCGAATTAGTACATATTTTTGCTAAAAATATGCTGGCATTAGACGGTGTATGGTTTCAATCCATAGAGACTAAGCTCGGCATGGATGAAGCCATAGAGCATGACCAAAATGCATGGAGGAAATATACTGTAATTGAAGCCAAACGTATTAAAGCATTTTTAAAATTACCCGAAAAAGCGGGTATAAACGGTTTAAAAAAAGCTCTTGATTTTCATTTCAATGCTTTTTTAAATAAAAGCGAGACCCAAATAACAAATAACACTCTTATTTACAAAGTTATTGACTGTCGTGTACAAACTGCCCGCACTCGTAAAGGAATGCCTTTACATCCTTGTAAATCGGTAGGAATCATAGAATATACTTATTTTGCAAAAGAGATCGATCCAAGATTTGATTGTGAGACAATAAGCTGCTTCCCCGATATTACCGACCCTAAATGTGCCTGTTGTTGGAAATTTACATTACGAAATGAGACAAAAGCAGATTAAAAAAAGGATAAATATATTTTTATTCGGGCATTCAAATCAGGTATAAATTAACGAGATTAAATAAAAAAAACACCTTTCCGACATTGGAACAAAGTATTTTATCGATTTTTTATTTTGATAACCGATTGAAATACTTATCTTTGTAACGGAAATACTAAAAGAGTGTTATTTTAGTATGTGTGTGTATTGTGAATGTAAAAGCAGGAACTGGTAATATTACCGATTCCTGCTTTTCTCTTTTAAACATCCTATCTTAATACTGTTTTATAAAACTCCTCCTATCCGCTTTCGTATCATAAGGGACAAGCGTAAAGCCATAAGAAACTTTACCGGGATTCAACTTAATCTGATATTCATTACGAGGCTGAGCTCCCCATGAATTATCTCCTCCGATACCCATCATTTTATAATCGATGAAAAGATCTACCAATTGCTGAGGTTTTGCATCGCACGTATGGCGTTGGGTCAAAACCGACGGACGTTGAGGAATATCATCCCTGAATTCCCCACTATCTAAACTTTCAAGGGTATAATTCGAAACATTCATCTCCAACTTATCGTCTGCTACAACCAACAAGCCTTTTCCTTTTTTATCGGATAACGAGAACCAAATAATATCGGTACGGTGACTATTTTCCTGCGGACGAATATACGGCTCAAACATATCTGTTACACGACAAGAATATTCTCCGACAAAACAACTTGTTTTTCTATCCTGATAATTTTCCCAAGGACCTCGTCCATAATAAGTAAGGTCAGTAAAATCGACCGGCATTTGCATCCGTAAACCGATACGCGGTATTGCCGGAATATCTTTATTGTTTACAGTAAATGTGTTATCTACATTTATTGTCCCATCGGCAAAAACTCTATACGATACATCCCAATGAGAATTGATACGACGATAAGGATAACGACATGACACTTTTACGCCATTTTCTGTTTTTTCTATCGTAAAATTTTTGGGCACAAGATTTTGGTATGTCGCATCTTTCCAGACCCTCAGACAATTAGGGGTATCCCATCCGTAGTCATTATCCAAAGGAGCTCTCCAAAATACAGGTCTCAGCCCGAAACCATTCAGGATATATTCAGTTCCTTTATATCGGTATGAAGTCATAAAACCAGAACTCTTATCAAAAACGACCTTAAAATCTTTCCCGGATAAAGTTACAAAATTCTTATCTTCTTTGACGCTGATCGTTCCTTGCGGCAATTTTGCTTTTTCCTTTACATAAGTATTTATCGGCATCTGTTCACTGGCAATTACATAACCTACGGGCAAAAACGGCTCTGCATCTTTTATTTTGGCTTCAAAAAGAATCTGATAATCAACCGGAGCAGGGTGCACAGAGGGTAACTTTTCTATCTTGACTTGTTTAACTTGTTGAGGAGCAAGACTAAGAGATATATTACCACTTTCAACAGCTTTACCGTCTGCTTTTATCGTATATACGATATTATATTTATTCAGGTCGGTAAAGAAAAAACCGTTCTTTATATTCACAGTTCCCCGTATCGGATCAAAATCGGTAAATTTTATATTTTGATAAACTTTTCCCATCTCGATCGTATGAGGTTTAACTTTACGATCGGGATAAACCAGACCGTTAATACAAAAGTCTCCATCCGTAGGCGTACCTTCCTCTCCGAAATCTCCCCCGTAGGCCCAATAAGACTCTCCTTTTGCATTCTTAACGATCAATCCTTGGTCTACCCAATCCCAAATACATCCGCCCTGCAATAAATCATATTTTTCGATCGTGTCCCAATAATCTTGGAAATTTCCGAGACTGTTTCCCATAGCATGAGCATACTCGCATAATATCAACGGACGATCGGAGTTTTTATTCGTAGCATAGTTTCTAATCCCTTCTATGGAGCTATACATCGGGCAGAAAATATCGGTATTCCACTCCATTCCAGCCCGTTCATACTGTATCGGACGGGAAGGATCGGTTTCTCGAATCCACCGGTAAGTATCATAAAAACAAACCCCATTTCCCGATTCGTTCCCTAAAGACCAAATAATGACCGACGGGTGGTTTTTATCCCTTTCGACCATACTCCGAGTGCGATCCATATGGGCATCTACCCAATCCGGATTATTCGCCAAAGAATGTCCTTTTTGTATGTCATATCCCATTCCGTGCGATTCTATATTCGCCTCGTCAATCACATATAAGCCATATTCATCGCACAATTGATAAAAACGTTCCGGCTGCGGATAATGACTGGTGCGAACAGTATTCACATTATATTTTTTAAAAAGTTCGAAATCTTTTTGCATCAGTTCTTCCGGAACATAATGCCCCGTATACCCATTATGCTCATGAATATTTACTCCCTTTACAAGGATCGGTTGCCCGTTCACCAACAACTGTTTACCCTTTATCTCAACAGTACGGAAACCTATACGGCTGGCTATCGATTCAGAGATTTTTCCATTCCCGTCTTTAATAGTTATCTGTAAAGTATAAAGGTTTGGAGTTTCGGCAGTCCATGCAGCAACATTCGGAAGAACCGTTTTAAAATTCATGGTAGACAGACCTTCTGAAAAAGGACGTTTTTTCTCTCCGTCAGCAACAATTTTACCCTGTTTATCGAGAACCTTATACATTACAGTATATGATTGGACTGTGCCCGAAGCATTATTCAGCGTTATATCCAAATCAAGCATACCATTTTTAAAAGAAACGTCTAAAGGAGTGCGTGCAAAAAAATCGGCCAGCCGCACTTTCGGTTGGGCATAGACATACACATCTCTCTCAAATCCAGTTAAACGCCAAAAATCCTGACATTCCAAATAATTTCCGTCCGAAAAACGATGTATCTGTACCGCTAACGTATTTTTACCGGGTTTAGCGTACCTTGTAATATTAAAACGCGCCGGAGCTTTTGCGGCTTTTGACATCCCGATAAATTCCCCGTTCAGATAGAAATAAGCTGCACCTTTTACTCCGTCGGCACTTAAAAAAATATCTTTCCCGTTCCAATCGGGAAGATCAAAATCTCGACGATAAGTTCCTGTCGGATTCCATTCTTTAGGAACATAAGGGGGCATAGGATGTTGCAGATACTTACTATAGCCTGCAGAGACAAATTCATAAGGGATATTCGTATAAATAGGATCTCCGAATCCCTGCATTTCCCAATTTCCCGGCACTTGAATATCCGCCCATTTGCTCACATCGTAAGAAGGATTCATAAAATCGACCGGACGATCATTGAATCGCTCGACATAATTAAATTTCCACTTTCCGTTCAGTAACAAATAATCTGCTCCCGACAAAGGATTTCCTACCAACGCACTACTTTCGTCCCGAAATGAAATAAAACTGGCACGAGCAGGTTCTTTATTTATACTCACAACTTTCGGATCGGTTATTTCGGCATACCGGTCAGGATTCTGGGCAAAAGCACCACCTATCATAACCAAAAACAATAATGCAAAAATGGATGTTTTTTTCATGGGTGTATTATATTTTATAATTTATCCTCTTTAATATTTGGACAATTTTCTAAAACGAGAATAGACAGCAATATTTTTCATTTAACAAAAGATAACCATATAAGAACCTATCTAAATCTTTTGATAAAAACTATCTCCATACTCTTTAAGTTTTTTTGGTTTGTTTTCCTGTTCCTGTACGTCACATAACCTACACTTCTGATCGAAAAAAATATCTTCGAAAAAAACTCTCAAATCTGACCCGAACAAAATTTAGACGACAAAACCCAAGTCTTTTTGCAAATTTAAACAAATAATACTAAAATCAAATGATGAATAATCCGACAAGTGTCTTTTTTACATTTTTTATATACCTTATTCCTTTCTGCTTATTCTTAGTAAAAGAATACCATTTATTAAGAGCCTGTTTAAATTTTCCAATTAGAAAATATTATCAGGTCATTTTTGCGTTTTCTTCCGGTCTTTTTTCCCGTTTTCCCTCGTCAGATAGCCCGCTATCCTCCTCCTGAAAACAGAAAAACATACTCGGAAGAAATTCTCAAATCTGACCCGAGTAAAATTTAAACAGGCTCTAAAATAGCTCACATCAAATTTTATTCTTTAATTTTTTATCTATTTTTACGGTAAAAAAAGTATATGCTTATAAACATCCGCTTATATAGCCAACAATTGACAAAACCGGTATTCAATACCCCCAAAGAAATCGTATCATGGATGGGAGCTATTCAAGCACAAAACTACAATATGGCGAAATGGGCAATCGGTATCCGACTCAAGGACGTTACAGATAACATCATAGAAAAAGCCCTTCAACAGGGAGAAATATTACGAATGCACATATTGCGTCCTACATGGCACTTTATTATTGCAGAAGATATACAGTGGATGTCAGAGCTCTCGGCACAGCGAATAAGATCGGCCAACGAGTCTTTCGGGAAAAATCTGGGAATAACAGAAAAGCTATACACAAAATGCAACCGGTTAATAGAGAAACACCTAACAGGACATAACCACCTCACCAAACAAGAGATCGGAGATATTTTGAAGAAAGAAAATATAGAAATCGATATACCTCGGTTAAATAGATTTCTTATCCGGGCAGAGACAGAAAAAATCATTTGTAGTGGAATAAACAAAGGAAACAAACAAACTTATGCTCTACTTAACGAACGTGTCTCACCAACCAAGGAAATAACGAAAGACGAAGCTCTTGCTAAACTGGCAAACAAATATTTCCAAAGTCATTCTCCTGCCACATTAGAAGATTTTACATGGTGGTCGGGATTGTCTATTACAGAAGCCCGACAAGCTATCGACCATATCAAACCTTGTCTACTAAAAGAACGACTCGACAATCAAAAAGAAATATTCATCCATGAATCATATTCAAACAAAAATTTACCTCAAAAAAATATTTTTCATCTTTTACCCTCATTCGATGAATATTTGATCAGTTATAAAGACCGAAGTGAGGTTTTAAACGAAAAATTTCGTTCAAAGGCATTTAACAATTACGGAATATTTTACCCTGTTATCTTACATAACGGAAAAATTTCGGGCAACTGGGAACTTCTTCGAAACAAATCTGGGATAACTATAAAGACATCTTTTTTCGAAAAAACAATCTCTATTAATCAACATCTTATCGAAAATGCAGAAAAACGATATAAACAATTTATCGATTCTTTTCCTACCTTCTAAAAGCCTATATTAAAAAGAGATTCCTATAGTCCCTGATATATAGTCAGACTTGACTTTGCCCGTATAGCAACCATGCTTCCAAGCGGCTTTAATCTGCAACAGATAATTCTTCAGAATCTGATGCGAGAACTGTATGCCAATATCAGAAAATATGCTGTTTGATGAAATAAAACGATAATTATGATAAAGCATATTCAAAACTCCGGGATCTGTAATCTCCATTTTCGATAAAGCAATATCCGTGTCAAAAGCACGAGAATAGCCAATTCCGGCATCTATTTGCAAAAAACAATTTTCCCACACCTTATATCCCCGTAAAGAAAAGTTTCCGGTCAAACGATTTTCTTCAAGCGAACGAGACGGATAAATATATGATGCTTTGTTTCGCTTATAGATAACCTCAGGCAACAAAGACAATTTATATCCTCCTGTAACTTCTGCCTCATACATACCGGCAATACCTGTGTAGAAAACATCGTTATGATATTGTTCTACTTCACCTATTTTCGGATAGATTTCATTGGCTGCATCGTCAAACAGATTTTCAATTCCGTTTCTACGAGAAACATTACCATACCCCTTTACACCCCATACCCCGTATTTCGTGGTATTACGGTAACCTATTTCAAATTTTCCGGAATGTTCATGTATCAAAGCCATCGGTAATTCATTCAAAGATGAAATTATTTTCTCACAAGAATAATAACGATAGGAGAACGTCCCGGAAAATCCGTTTTGTTTATGGGAAGAGATTCCGATATTTCCACCAAAAGATTTTCCTTTATAATATGCACTGTTATTATTCCCCGAAAAACGGACATAGTCCATTCCCATTCCGGTAAAATGATAAACTTTTGACTGACCTAATTCGCTATAAAATTTTATTTCATTAGATTGTTTATATTTTGTTGCAAAAGCAGATATTCCAATACCATAATGAGTTTTTGTCCGCAACGAAATACCTAACGAAGCATTCAACTCTCCAATAACATTTTTAGGACGAGGGTCGATATTTCTAAACTCCACGGCAGCCCTATAATCCAACGTTCCACCCCAAGTGACACGAGCATATTCCCGGGCATATCCCCCGGCAAAATAATATTCCTCGCATCTTAAATTTCCACCGACCGAATCTCCCAAAACATAAGGATATACCCAATCATAATCAGATGTCTCGCTCCAAACGACGTTTCGTTTCACTCCATTTCTATAATGAGCCTGTCCCCACAATTTTCTATTTTTCAAAGCAATATATGAATCTACATCAAACGACCCGCGAATCAAACCATCTCCTTTTTGCAAAAATATCGGCTGATCTTCATCCGAATACTCAATAATCGCATTTACTTCGGTAAGAGTCAGAGCATGCTGATAATATTTTTCTGCCGGATTATAATAAACCAAATTGAAAAAGGTTTCTCCGACCGAATTATTCTGCATATTCCGCTGCACGACAGAAAGGGTATCCCCAGCATACGAGAAAGCCGGATACAACAAAAACAATAAAATGACAGCACATACCTTTTTCATCTCGCATTCAGTTTATTTTACTCGGTTTTAAGCGTTACACCATCATAAGTAACATTTACTGCCGGAGTGCCATTGGCATCTGTAGCCGTATGTTGCTCTTCGATCAAAGAAGGTACACACTCGGTATTGAAATCGTCAGAGGAATTATTCGTATCTTTCAACACTTTTCTTCCATCACGAGTTATATACAGCAACTTTCGGCGTACGCTTTTAAAATAACGGGTTTTATCCCCATCGATCGTTCCGCAATGAGTCCAACCCGAGTCCAAAGACGGATCGGTAACATTCCATACATAACTGGCCTGAACACTTGTATTCACAGCATCTATAATCCATTCATTAGGAACTTTATAGGCCGTTTGTTCCATAGGAAAAGTTCCGGCAGGCAACACCATGACATATTTATAAGTATAAAGATAATTTTTCAAGAAGTCCTCTTTTTTCTCCGGAATACGGGCTAAAGCAAAAGCCCTGAAACCTCGATTATGAAGAAGCCAGAAACTAAGCGTATAACAATAGTATTTATCCAAATTCGGGACTGTCGGGCTATCTATATCCATATGTGCAGGTACTGTCGATTCATCATACCACTCGAAATCTGCACGGCTTAAGTCGAACGAATTCGGATTGGCGACTCTATGATCTATCCCGGTATCGCAGATTATCAGAGATTCTCCCGGTTGTACCGGATGTTCTGTCCCATTTCCCGGTATCGTATAAACAGCATGCACGGTCATCGCTTCTTTCATAATATCCGGCGTATAATCATATTTGGTCACCGTTACAAATTTTGACTCCATAAAAGATACCCCATCTGCATATAAAACGTGATCGGTATTATTATAAATCTTAACATACTGATCTCCGTAATACTGTTTTCCGGAAGGTTGTAACGTTCCGGTAAAAAAAATCTCTTCTATAATAAAATCGTTTTTATCCTCCAACAAGTAAGTATCCAAGGCAACCTTCACATTTGTTCCGAGCACCTTTAAAGAAGCCTGATAACCTCTCAATTTTCCCTCTACCGTTTCCCCATTTTTTAAATAGGTGATATTCGCTTCATAACTGCAATCATACAACCCTTCAGGAAGCGACAATTGTTTTGAATCTGAATACTCGGTTTCCATACCCGAAGATACATTCTTGAATTTTACTGTTTCATGCTGAACAGACAGACCGTCTAAATCGGAGGGATAATCAACCGATATGCTCACCGATGTACGTGGAATATCCGTTTTTTCTTCACAACCGATAAAAAGGAGTAAAAAAATAATTAAAGGGAATAACCTAAATCTCATTGTTCTTATATAATTTTACATGTGTTATAAACTGAAATTTAACTCCATACCAAAATAAGGATTTACATTTCTTCTTATCTGTAATCCGTTAGAGGTATAATCCGGAAGATAATCTAAAATACGATTAGCGAATAAGGCAAGTCTCAGATATTTACCGATCTGTTTCGTCGCTTTAAAATTAACATACATAGCCATCGGAACAGTTTGTTTCTTAAACGAATCGGCATTATATGTTTTCACCAAAAACTGTAATTTCATATCTTCTGCAGACTCCTGCGTATAAGGATGTAAAAGACCATCATTCACATCAAGATAACTGACCGGTATCCCGTTCTGAAACATTCTTTGAGTAGAAACAAACCACATACACTGTACCGATGTCGAGAAAATAAGTCCCCATTCCGGGACCTGAGTATCCAACATAAAATTGGTATTGAATTGCTGATTTATCCGTCCGCTGTTCCAATCATACAATCCGACATATTCTTCTTGAATCGGGCGGTTATCTACTACCTCCGAAACAGTCTCAAACATAGGCTGGCTATTTGTATAAGTAGATCTGAACCATGCCCCGTTAATAATGACGGAAGTTCTCAACGGCCTGATACGTTGCGATGTAAATTGAAACTCTACCCCTTCTTTTTCTAACCGACTACCATTTGCTGCTTGCGTATATCCATCCAGTTTCCGGGTATCTGTATATGGAATGCTCTCCAATGCGGGAGGTCCTTGCAAAGAACCCGCATCAATAGAAGAAGCATCATATTTACGATATTCAAAAGGCATATAATAAGAAGAGTAACGGAATCCGGAAGTTAGCCGTTCTCTAAAATACGTCACAGATAGGCGGTTACCGTTATAAGATATATCGCTTCTTACTTCCCATTTCCGATTCCTCGAAGGCTTTAATCGGTAATTCGTGATATCCTTGATATAAGTGCGTACATTAATCCGACTATATTCCAACGGTTTATTAACATCATAATAGTTTAACTGAATAATATCATTATACCATTTGTTAGGATACAAATAATCTATGGTCGGCATTTTTGTCGTCAATCCATACCCCCCTGATATATCTATATTCAAATTATGACTCCCCAGTCGGATAGCTGGAAAGCTCCATCGAGAGTTAATACGCGGATCAAGATAGATTTTCCCTTGTAGCAAATATGCCGGACTCATACCGACCAAAGAGATCGAACGAACACCTGCAAGCGTCTCCCATTTATGCTTACCTGCACGAACGGTAATATTATCTTCCAGAAAGAAAGAGAGGTTTTGCAATGCAGGTATATCCTTATAAGCTCTCGGACGTGTAGTCCATCCGCTCGTTACAATCGGGTGGCTTATATCATATACTTGCCCTCGACCTCTGTTCTTCGAATAGTTCCATTCTCCTCCGGCTTTTATGCTATTTTTAACTATTCCCAAAAAGAATTCCAGTTCCCCTTTTACTTTTAAAAACGCATTCAAAGGCTTACCTTCACTTAAATAATCTGCAACGTATTGTCCCAAAAGATAAGTCCCGTCATGCACTCCCTCTTCCATACTGGTCGGAGCTACTGTCGCCCGTTGAGGAGACATCAACTTGGTCCTCTCCAGCCTGTCGGACTGAATACTTACAGAAGAGTAGAGTTCTATAGATTTTATCAAATCCACCTTAGGGAAAGTCCATGTAAGATTATTCGTAAAGGCCGTCCTATTATACGTAGATTTATATTTATCTATTTTCTGATACGACAAGTCGGGATCTGTTTTTACATTATCGAACGAACCGGTATAATCGACTCCCGAGTTCCATCCCATATTCCATGTCTCTCTTTTAAAATTCCATGTCGAACGTACCGAAGCATTGATGCGTTTATAATTTTCGAGATTATTTCGCGGATCTACTTTCGAATCGAGATATCCCCCGTCTATATTCAAAATCAAATCTTGCCCCGGAACAACAAAGCCCTTACCTGCAGAAAAAAGTTTGCTGTATTCATCTGCCTTAAAACGAGCGGTAAACGGAGTCGATTTTCTTATCCGCTTAATATTCACCAAACCGCTGGTAAGATTCCCATACTCTGCAGAAGGTATTCCACGAACGATCTCCACACTTTCTATATCATCGGTAGATATGGAACGCATATCTACACCTTTATTCGTTATATTTCTTTTATACTCGGGAGAACTCGAGTCAGAGCCCGAAGGAATATACTGCATATTGGCATCACCGTTAATCGGAGCTCCATCGACAAGGAACAAAGTTCCCAAAGAGGTAATAGAATAATCGGGATTGTCACTTTTTTCTCCGGAAGCATTCAACGTACCCGTTTCGCGTAACGTTATCGTATTGGCTACTCCCATATTAGGGGTCTGAGATATATTTCCCGGCAAAAGCTCCAACAAATCGGCAAAACTTGTAGGTTGCAAATGCGCCATCGCAGCTCTATCGATTTTCGACGAACTAACAATACCCGGCGACTCGGCAGCCGTTATTACGACTTCTTTCAATCTATTAGACCGAGCAGTCATATTTATCTGCAAAAACAAATCTTTTCTCAATATGATTTTTCTTTGCCACGGCACATAGCCTAAATAAGATACTTGCAAAATATATTCTCCGGGAGGAATGGAAGAAAATTTAAAATTACCATTTCTATCAGATAAAACAGAAAATGTATTTTTCCCTTTCAATTGTATCGTAGCAAACTCAAGCTGTTCGTTAGTAACCGTATCCCTTACATAGCCACTGCAAATTACTTTATCCGGGATAGCTCGGACAAAAGAAAAATACAAAAGCATCATTAAAAAAATCAGAATCGCTTTTTTAAAATTCATCCTCGAATAATCACATTATTTACACAATATTAATGCGATGCGAAAATAAGAGGTATATTTTCACCGGACAATACCTATAAATACTGATTAGTATTTTATAAAATACCTAAATTATGTGATTTCACAATTTTTCTTCGGTACATATTTTTGCCGTGCAATAAAATATATTTAAAACTAAGTGATAATGAAAAAGATTTTACTATTTGTTTCGATTTTATGTGGGTTGACTGCTTATGCGAGCGACATTGATTTTCAATGGGCAAAAACATTTGTTTCTCCTATGGGAACAGGGGCACATTCTCTTGCCAAAAGTGCAGACGACAAAGTATTTGCATTTACCAATTTCGGATCGTCCGGAGCTGCAGATTCTCTTTCTTATAACGATGAATTAATCGGACATGGAGCACCTTATAGCGGAAGCAGTTCTTCCGGGAATTTAAACATTGCATTTCAAAAATTAGAAAAGAACGGTGATCTCATTTGGTCTGTATATAGTTGCTGGGGTGGAGCCTCTCTTTCTGACTGTGCTTACACCCCGACTGCCGACGGAGGAGCATTCCTTGCTCTGAAGTTTTATCATACCAACTACGATGCCGCAAAAAACGGGAAATTACTGTCATTGGTCGATGCATCGGGTAAAACGACAGATGTTATTTGGGAATATCCGGGATACTGGGTATATCAGGGAATTTTAGTAAAAATCAGTACGGACGGAAATGTTGAATGGACAAAACTGATCAATGTAGATTATTCCCCTGTACCGGGAACGACATCGAGCACCTACAAAAACTATACTCCGCAAGGATTTTACTTTTACGGTGCGACAGAAGATAACGACGGGAATCTATATATTGCAGGAAATTATCGAAAAGAAATGACATTCGTTAAAAAGGATGGAGAAAAAGTTATATTGACACCTCACAATACCGAAGGCTGGACCGGAGATCCTCAATCAAGTGTCGGAGACCTGTTTTTAGTAAAATTAGATGAAGCAGGAAATTATCTGGGACACGTAACTACTACCGGAGTTGCAGCCAGAGAAAGTATTAACGATATAACATACGCTGACGGAAAAATCTATTTCTTGGGTATGGTAAAAGGAGCATCGACAGAAGATTCAGAAATAAAATTAGGTGACACTACTATACAGCCGACAAAATTCGACGATATTATCGTAGGGGCTGTTAATCCCGATATGACCGTCGCATGGGTAAAACATTTTCCTGCATTTGCAGCCAGTAACGGAAAACACACTACCCAAAACAAAAAAATGGAAGTGCAAAACGGAAGTTTATACCTGATGGGACACGTCATCGGAGGTTTTGGGACAGATAAAAACGAAGCGCTGATCGAAGGATCATCCACTATGCAGACAGGCTTCCTTATCAAATGCAGCGCAACTGACGGGACTTGGTTAGGCGGAGCTATCGGTGAGAACTCGATCGGAGGATATTATGGCGCATTCGAATATGAAAACGGAAAAATCTACACATACGGTTATGCTTTAGGAAATGCTTATCTTATAACCTATAATACTTCTACATGGGAGATAGAGAATGAATATAGTTTGGTAAAAGGCGGATCAACTACCGCATGGGGATGCCTGTTCGACGGAGGACAACTTCTGACTCTTGCCCGCAGCAGAGCAACATCTGCTAATAATATTTTAGACGGAGCTTACACGATAGAAGGCCGAAAAGATGCCGGATCATGGATCACGATTCTTGCTTCTTTCGAAATTCCGGAACTGGGACAAACAACCGGATTAATTTCTTCAGAAATATCCCAAAAACAAGGCATCAAAGTTTACGGCGGTAAAAATCAGATATTTGTAGAAGCTGGAGAATCTTCGGATGTACAAATACTGAATACTTATGGACAAATCGTGAAAAATACAACCGTATCTGCCGGTAAGCACTCTATTTCCATACCTAAAGGAATCTATATCGTAAACAAATCAAAAGTAGTTGTATATTAATTTACTAAAAAGCATCCATAAACCTGTTATTACAGGAAATGGATGCTTTTTGTTATAAAAAAATCATTATGAATAAAACAATGCTTTACATCGCTTCCTCATTACTATGCATAGGAAGCATCAGTTGCGGAAACAGTACAAAACAAGCATCTCAAAATAATACGATAGAAGAACAAACTGTCGTCTCTACCGGAATGGAAGTCGATTCTCTTCTTGCAAACGCCGATTCGCTGGCTGAAAAAAATATAACGGTACAAGGTATTTGTACACACACTTGCAAACACGGCGCTAAAAAGATATTCTTGATGGGAAGTGACGATACACAGACTATACGCATTGAAGCCGGAGATTTAGGGCAATTCAGTCCCGATTGCGTAAACAGTATAGTAGAAGTAAACGGTATATTAAAAGAACAACGGATCGACGAAGAATATCTGGTACAATGGGAAGAACGAGTTAAAGCACAAACCGGAGAGAAACACGGAACAGGAGAAGCCGGATGCAGTACCGAGAAGAAAGCTCGGGGAGAAACCGGAAACACGACAGAAGAACGGATTGCAGACTTCAGAAAAAAAATAGCAGAACGCAAAGCGAAAACCGGAAAAGATTATCTCTCTTTTTATTTTGTAGAAGCAGAGTCCTATAAGATCTTAGAATAAGAATAATGGAAAACGTCATATCATGTAAAAACCTGACCCATTATTATGGGAAAAGGCTTATTTATAAAGATTTGAGTTTCAATGTCCCGAAAGGCCGGATTTTAGGACTTTTAGGAAAAAACGGAACAGGAAAGACAACAACGATCAATATTCTGAACGGTTATCTGAAACCTAAATCAGGAGAATGCCTTATATTCGGGCGAGACGTGCAAAACATGAAGCCGTCATTACGCCGTAATATAGGGTTACTGATAGAAGGACACATCCAATACTCATTCATGAATATCCGGCAAATCGAGAAATTCTATGCCTCTTTTTATCCGAAATGGAAAAAAGAGGCTTTTTACGAACTGGTCGGGAAATTAAAAATCACCCCGACTCAACGTATCAGCCGCATGTCTTGCGGACAAAGATCTCAAATAGCTCTCGGACTTATTCTTGCTCAAGATCCCGAATTATTGATTTTGGACGATTTTTCTTTAGGTCTTGACCCCGGTTACCGAAGGCTTTTCGTCGATTATTTGCGTGAATATGCCCGAGCAGAACAAAAAACGGTTTTTCTCACTTCTCATATCATTCAGGATATGGAACGCCTTATCGATGATTGTATTATCATGGATTACGGACGCATAATGATCCAACAACCGGTAAAAGAACTTTTAGGCTCTGTAAAACGGTATGAGTTTACCGTGCCCGACCGATATGAACTAAACGAATGTCCCGGATTTTACTATCCTTCGAAAATACGAAATCACGTAGAAACATTTTCTTTCTTTTCGGAGAAAGAAGCGGAGGAGAAACTCAAGTCTCTCGGAATCCCCTTTTCCGGATTAAAAGCCGAATCAGTCAATCTGGAAGACGCATTTATCGGTCTCACCGGAAAATATTAATACATTAAAGACTCTTCTCAGAATGGAAAAAGCATTATGTTATAAAGAATGGATCAAAACCCGATACTATTACTTCCTGGCAATACTCGTGTCATGGGGCATGACCGGATACTGCATACTTAAAATCAACCGAGCGATAACCATGAAAGGCGCACCTCATCTATGGGAGGTAATGCTCGGGAAAGACGTGGTTTTTATCGACTTGTTGACTTATTTACCGTTATTGATCGGAATATTGTTGGCGTGGGTACAATTTGTTCCTGAGATGCAGCAGAACCGACTAAAGCTGACTTTACATCTGCCGGTATCGCAATACAAGACAATATCGATCATGCTATCTTTCGGAATCATCTTATTGCTTATCGGATTTGCATCGAATTTTCTGTTGTTATGGCTTTATTTGCAGAAGTTTTTCGCTTCAGAACTGACATCCAGGATATTGTTGACTGCTATTCCTTGGTTTACAGCCGGTATTACCGGATATCTATTAACTGCATGGATATGCCTCGAACCTACATGGAAACGCAGAATACTCAATATTTTTATTTCCGCAGCGATACTCCGTATTTTCTTTTTATCTTCTGTTCCCGAATCTTATAACTGTTTTTTACCCATACTCATCTTATTTACAATACTGACACTATTCTTCAGCTTATTGTCGATATCACGATTCAGAGCGGGGAAACAGGATTAATATTAAGATACTAATATAAAACTAAAAATCATGATACGTTTCAGCAAAATACTCCTGTATATAACCATAATTCTGTTATTATTTTGGTTGATTCCGTGGGGATACGATTTCATTTTTTCAAAACCTCAAAAAAATCCGTTTATTTTATACAGTACGGTAATAAATGATTTCGCCATTTTAGAAAATAACGGAAAAGGAACGGAAAGAAAAGACCTGAAAGGGAAATACTATACCGAATCGGAATTCGACAGCATATTGCCGATGTTCTACTACCGGCAATTAATCGCGGACGAAAGATTCCCGAAGGAAATAAACGGTGTCGTCTTGACTCCGAAAATCGTACAAACGGAAAATTTCATTTTTCGGCATCAACCGTCTGACGTAAATTGTAAAAAACCGAGACTTTATCCTCTTCTGGAATCGATGTCCGGGAGAGTCGATCTGAAAATGCCGGATGATGTTTTCAGGATAAATAACAACGGTATCGAGTTCATAGATATAAACACAAACAGTATCGACGAAAGGAAAAGCGACATTTATACAGATGCCATGAAGAAAAAAGGATTTTGTTTCCCGGCGAATATCATAGCCGGAAATCCGACTGCCCGAAAAGATTATGACGAAGGTTATCTCATCACAGACCGGACAGGATCTTTATATCATTTGAAACAGGTAAAAGGACGCCCGTATTTCAGGAAAATAGAAATTCCGAACGGATTGAAAATAAAATATATTTTCCCGACAGAGTTTAAAAATCGGAAATACCATGCTTTCCTGACCGATGACAAAAATGACTTGTATGTTTTATATACCAAAACTTACGAACTCAAAAAAAGCGGTGTTTCTCACTTCAACCCGCAGAAGGATGAAATTTCCATTTTCGGAAACATTTTCGACTGGACGGTATCTTTATCTAATCCGGACGAAAACAAAATATATGCATTAGATGCCGAAAATCTCCGGTTACTAAAACAAATAGATTTGGCGAGACTCTATCCGGATATCCAGCGGAACAATTTTCCTGTCCGACTTACTTTTACATCATTATCCGATAAATACGTATTCCCCCGCATCTCGATGTAGTTTTACAAGGGTGCGCCCGGAAGCAATTCATCCTTCCGGGCGCACCCTTGTAATCTTCTGCAAAGATCAATCATCATAATCTATCAGGCGAAACTGCTTGTCGAATGTCAACTCTATGCCACCTTTCAACTTCACCTCATACTCTTTCGTATCTTGCTCAAACTTAATAACCGGTATATCCGGATGATTTTCCTTTAAATATTCGGCAATCGGAACAGGAACAATACCGGCAGGAACCATACTGTATTTACAATCTACCTCTTTCAGATCGCCATATTTACGGAATTCGACCTTATTGCCATTCACGAAAATCACTTCATATTCCTGATCGAACCAACTCTTATCCACTTTTGCCAATGCAACTTTCAGATCGGGGAAATATTTTTTGATAAATTGCTGGGCTTTTGCCGGTAGCTGATCCACACGAATAGGACGATCTTCTCTCGCATAAGTCGCAGTACTAAGGGTAAACAAACAGATAAACAGAACAAATAATTTTTTCATAATCTCCTTTTTTCGTTTATAAAAAGACCTTTAATTCAACTGTCACACAGCCGTTAAGAATAACTGTATGTGACAAAAATGAAACACAAATCTGAAATGAACTTGAAATAGAAACAGTAAAACAGACCGAAAGAAATTATCAAAACCGCCGACCCGAATAAAATTTGAACAGGTTCTAAGGCAGTTTATTCCATGAAAGGATAAAACGATGCTCTCCCCCGACATACCGATAATCGACCTCTATTCCATAATATTGTCCTATAGCTTTAACAATAGCCAAGCCCAAACCTGTCGACCCTTTTTTCTTAGAACCTTGATAAAAACGGTCAAAAATACGCTCTCCGTCTAAAGCTCCGGAAACCGCACCGTTACAAAACATAATTCCCGAAGCGTCCGTTATGATACGGATATAACCGTTGTCCGAATTGTGGACATAGGCATTCTTCAATAAATTCGTAACAAGCGCCGTCGCTAACGACTCATTCATATAAACAATCAACTGAGAGCGCTTTTCCAATTCCACCTTTATGTTCCGGTAGCTATATATATCTTTATACAGATCCAGTTGTCGTTCCAATAATTCGTTCATATTTACAGAAACATTATCGGTAAACTGTCCGCTATCTATTTTAGAAAGGAACAAAAGAGATTTATTGAGGCGGACTATATACTCGATCGTCTGCCGGGTTTTCAAGATTTCAACCAACTGTTCCTCCGTAAGCTCGGTATTGTCTGTCAGCCATTCGAGACGGTTTTGGCAAACCGCCAACGGAGTTTGTATCTCGTGAGAAGCATTCCCGATAAACTGTTTCTGCTGATCGAATAGCTGTTCGGTTCTTCTCGCATAACGAATCGCCGCATCATTCAATTTTTTAAACTCCGATATTTTCGTATCATTTTTCAAAAGTTTGTTTTCTCCCCCCACAGTATAATCATCCAGCCAATGCAATAATGTATAAAGCGGACGCATACTCCGGTAAAAAACCCATGTGTTTATCCCGATAATAATCAACAATAAAGTAACATATAGCACGATGATCCAATTCAGAATAGAATTACGCAAGTCTTCTTTCTCAAAAGAAGGTGTCGCTACGGTCAGTTCAAAATAAACACCCGAATCGTTTTGAAATATGGTTTTCAAGATTCTTGCCGGTTCGGTATCCTGCAAACGGGGAATGTAAATTTTCGCGTCTGTATAGCTGATGGCCGAATGACTTTCGGCATATTCCCGGGTTACCTCTCTGATCTGATAACTGTTATTCGACCCGTCGCCTGATGAAAGAGTCTTCTCTCCTGCCAGCACCTGCATAATAATCATATCGGAATAGTTCTCGAGCGCATCATCCACCTCATCGTTAATCTCCGTCTGCAATGCAAAATAAAAAAAGGCCGCCCAAGCCGTCAGTAAAATCACCAAGGCGACCGAAACCCGCAATATGATCTGATATATAAGCTTCATTCCACTATAACCGGTTATCCGGCAACGACAAGTTTATAACCGAATCCGTACACCGATTTTATTTCAATTTCAGCTCCCGCATCTCTCAGCTTTTTCCTCAGGTTTTTCATCTGCGCATATATGAAATCGAAATTATCCGCCTGATCGATATGATCGCCCCATACGGCTTCCGCCAATACCGATTTATCGACCAAATGACCGGGACGAAGAATAAAATAATACAATATATCGTATTCTTTACGAAGCAGAGGCACATCAGCGCCATTTACCGATACTAGAAATTTATCGGGCGACACGACCACATTTCCCAACTTGATCGTATTTTCTCCATTCCCGCGATTACGGCGCATCACACTTTTTATTCGTGCAGACAGCTCCGCCAGATGAAAAGGTTTCGCCAAATAATCATCTGCACCTAAATCAAGCCCCGACACCTTATCCTCTATCGAATCTTTTGCCGATATAATAATGACATTTCCCTGCTTTCGTAACGCTTTAAAACGGTCGAGCAAATCTAAACCGCTACCGTCCGGCAGCATAATATCCAGCAAAATGCAGTCATAATTGTAGTCTTCGATCTTTTGCAAAGCCTGACCGTAAGTTGCGGCAACCTCGACAACATAACGCTCTTTCTCCAACGTTCTCTGCATCAATTCTCTCAAAGAAGGTTCATCTTCGACAATCAGAATTTTCATTTCCTACTGTTTTAAAATAAAGAATCGCATCCGATTTATTCTCAGATCGTCTCTTTCCTTTTTCGACAAACTAAAAACAACCTATAATTCAAAGATAAAAGATAATCCTGAAATAAAACTGAAACTCCGAGAGAAATATACAGACATCCTTCTATAATTATCTAACTTTTAGAGGCATTCCATATTATCTTATTTCCAGAGTATCTTTAATAATTTCCATAAAAGAATATTGGTATTCTACGCCTAATGTTGTATAATATTCCTTGCAGAATGCATCATAAATACTTTTAGCAACACCTTTCTTTCCTTGGGCACAGAGTATACGTATCTTGGTTGACAGAGCATTTTCATTGAGGTAATCATGCTGGAATAAAACATCTGATATTCGTATTTTGAGGGAATCTGGCAAGTCTTCTTGTTTAAGTAAGTTACAAAGTAAATCAATTGTTTGGCTGGAGAAATCACTTTTAAATGTATCTACCCATTCTGTCTCAATATTAGGAAGCATCATTCCACGCAATAATAATTCCAATAATCGTTCAATATTATTACTGTCGCCATTTTTGTTATGGAGATATAATACTTCAAGATAATCGCATGTAACATCGGGATCTAATTTTATGCTCCAAAATCCTTTCTGGTTAATAATTTTGATATCGCCAATCTTTTCAAGTATGTTACGTAATTTGCTCATATATACATTACGGATATTTTGTGCGGCATCTTCAGGTTTTCCGGGCCACAGCATTTGGATGAGCTTATTACCATTTATGCCTTTTTCACATTTTCCGGTATATAATATCAATGCTATAAGTAACATTTTCAGGGTACGTGTAAATAACAAGGTTATATCATTCCCCTCTTTATCTACAATGCGGAAGCCTCCCAAAAAACAGATGCATTGTTTCGAAAAATCATATTGCTTTGCAGAGAATACTTCTTTATGTATATTATCGACATCTAAACTGTTATTGAGACTTTCCTTATATTCGGAGGCAACCTTATGTTTTCTTTTCTTGATATAGATAATGTAGCTTAAGATAGCGATAGCGATAAGGGATAATAATATAATAATAGTTGTCCAATAATTATGCGTTTGTGATGTTCCCTCTGTATTGTTGGTTTGTATAAAACTTGTTGCAGGAATTGGCGGGTAGTCTAATTCGTAAATTTCTACATAAGATTTCCCCGATACTTCAGCTTCATGTATGACTAAATATAGTTTATTTAATTGTCGGGAGAAATATATATCGGTATATAAATATTGTAAATCAAATTTTTTGCCTATGGGGAGTGACATCTTTTCAAAATGAGGATTGTCTCTATTTATTTTTATTAATAGTCCTCCTTCTTGGGTGCAGAATACATAAAAACAATTATTGACTTTATCGTAAATCATGTGTTCGCAAGGTTGGAATTCTCCTCCTTCTATTGGAGCAGTATGTTTCCATAATCGATGTACATTATAAGTCTTTAAATCAATAGCATATAAATCATAATAATTTTGTGGAGATAATTCTTGTCTTCCGGATGGGCATCCTCGTCCGCCAAAAACATACAAAGTATCATCGACTATCACTGAGGCGCATGAATATCGTGGATCTATCTCTTTTAATATATATCTCTGTTGAGGCTTCGTATGGAACGGATAGCTGATCAAGAGTTCATTATTATAACGATAATGTCCATATCCTCCAAAGCTAACCAGACTGGAATCTTTAGGGTTAAATACACAAGTATTGTTCCAATAGTCATGGTCCTTTTTGGAGGCTATATTATTGCCCCATCGATGGTTGATAGGGTTCAACGGTGAGTATGTGTTCTCATCCAAATTATATGAGAGAAGTTGATTCTGATCAGGAATAAACACTAATTGATTAGGATAATTTGATGCTATTTCTCCTCCTTTTATAGAAATTGTATCTGTTTTCTTTTCTCCAAGATGGTACACATATAAATTATCTTTAGCCGTAGCCATATAAAAAGTCCCTATATTAGGATCAAACGCTATAGAAAGAGATGAATCGAACGTTGCGGAATATAATTTGTTCCAAGTTATGTATTGGTCGATAATCCAATGAGGGTTAGAGGTAGTCGCAGGTTTGTAAAATAGCTCGTCATAACAAGTATTTCCGTCATGATGACCCAATTTCCATCTTCGTATTTCTTCTTTCCCTCTGTTGATAGTTATGTCTTTGACATTGACTGATGCAACATCTGCTAAAGAAAAGTTTTCAAACGGACAATATCCAAAAGCGATTCGAACACTCTCGGTATCTTTCAATTCCGGAAATTTAATAAATGTGGAAGTCTTGTCATAGATCAGGTTTATATCACCGGTCTTAGGGTCAATACTTATTGAGACGTTAACCCATACTCCTTTTTTTACATTCTCGTCAGAAAGAGGATGTACTGTTTTACCTGTGACTAAAATAGGGTAGCGTTTATCATCTTGATCAACGCTATATAATAAATCTATATTCTGATTATTGTCGGTTATCATTCGGAATATGCTACCAAAAACATTTTCTTCTCTTGTGAATATACTGAAACTTAAGGTGAGTTTCTTTTGGAAAGTTCTTATCGGATCCCCATTTTCTAATACGACACTAGTAAATTCGTCTTTGGGGTATGGATATGTTCGAATATATAATCCATACTCTTTTGGAGATGCAGCAATCGCCGTACATATTGAAATAAACAAAAATGTTAATAAATTCAGTACGCTTTTCATAGATAAAACACAAGAAATATATGCAATTAAACAAAAGTAACTTTTCCTATAAATAAATACGAAAATTATCCGTGAAGATTTTCTGCTTATTTCTCTAAGAGCTTGTCGTACAACTTTATATAATAATATTATAATAGCAATATTTTAGACACATAGCGTATTTATTAATGTTTTTTTAAGGAAAATGTTAAGGTTGCAAGCATACTTTTATCCCAATATAATTCCCGCTCAAATATTGAATTACGATGCCTTGATTTCATTATTTTTTTAATTTATAAATTTAATCATGATGAATAAACACATTTTAAATGCGTTCCTATTAGGAACAATTATCCTTTCTTGTAATGGTTTTACTTCATGTAACGATGATGTTGATGAATTAAAATCTCGAATGTCTGTGGTAGAAATTGCCATTGATGATATTAAGTCGCAATTGCAGAATGCTCTTGTTACAGGTGCTAGTATAACGAAGGTAGAACAAAAAGACGACGGAAGTTGGAACATTACTTTAAGTAATGGGCAGACTATTGAAATTAAGAACCAGGCAGGAGGAGGTTCTAATATCTCTGTTGTAGTAACAGATACCAACGCAGTCATAACAATAGATGGTCAAGAATATATCCTTCCTTTAGGAGCATCTGTAAGCTCATTGGTATATGTCCCTGAAACATTGGATGGTATCGTAGAAATCGGAAATGACGGTGCGGTCGTAAAATTTTTAGTAAGACCTTCATTAAACAGTCTGGATGGTGCTGAATTTTCTATTGCCGAGTCACACGCGGTAACCCGTGCAGGAGATGGTGAGCAGTTTAAAGTAAATGGTCAGGCAACCTTAGCTAACGGATTCATTTCTGTTCCTCTTAAGGCTTTAAACGTTGAGGCCGGAAACCATTATGCAATCTCTTTACAAATGAATATGCGTGGAACAGTCATAGGATCTAATTATTTTAATGTGCATATTGCCGAAGACTTTTCTTTCATTGGTGAACAGATTGGTGGTTATGAAATAAAATCAGAATATAATCCTGCCAGTTTGGACGAAAATTATAGTGAAATGACTGTAAACGGCGTTACTCTATTAAAAAATTTGAATTTTAAGGACTTCTTCTCTCAATTACCGGAAAATGCAGAATTTAGAATTGCAGGTATAGATCAGCAGCCTGTCGGTGATGCGCAGAATAAATATACTCTGTTGGCAAACAGTTTGCAGAAAGATGGAACATGGGCATTTGCCGAAAGACCGGGAACAAGTTTTAATTCCAATCAAGACCGTCCCGGATTCTTGTTTAATATAGTATCCAATGATGTAGTAAAGGCTAAAATTTATTTGAAAATTATCGATGAATTGGCCGATGTCGATTTTAATGCAGGTTTAAAACAAGCTGAAGCAGAATGGGGAGGTCGTGAAAAATCGTTGTCATTAGGAGCACAAACTATTGATATTCAAGCTACATTTACTAACTATGAAAGTGATTATACAATAATTCATAGCGGAAAAGATGACTTCTTTGCAAAATGGTCAAGTATCGCTATTTCTACTCCTAATGAGGATAACATTATTTATTGCGACGGAACTAAATTAGTTTTAGGAGATTTGGGCGCAGAATATGCTGCGAAATCTCGTGGGATTTATTGGTTCTATCGCGGATTTGCAATTTATGTTCCTGAAACATTGGCCGTAGAAGATGGTAAATACATCGGGACAAATGGTAAATCTTATGCCGGAGGAGAAGGATATGATTATGATCTCTGGTTAGGCTCTTATAGTGAATATATCAATAATCCGACAACTTTCTATGATCCGGTTTCATCCTGGAATTTTAAGATTGATGAACAGACAGGTGTCATCACCCTTCCTGAAACATATACAGGCTATGGCTTCCGTATCGGTGTAGGTGCAGGATATGAATATGCTTATGGAGTCAAGAAGATAGGTGAAGCAGACCAATTCGGATTATTCTTCTTTAATCGTCGTTTGGCTCCGGAAGGTGCTACAATGCCGGCTCCTAAAGAATAATTTAATATTATTCGTCTAATTCTTTAAGAATCTAAAACATGAAACATAAAAGACTAATAATAGGAAGCCCATATTTATGGAAAACCATGATGATACTATTTTTTATCTGTTCATCGCTTCCTTCTTTTGCTCAGAATAGAGCTCTACACGGTGTCGTCTTGGATACTTCCGGCGAACCGGTTATCGGAGCCAACGTGAGAGTGGATGGTAGTACTCGAGGTACTGTAACAGGCCTCAATGGAGAGTTCGATATAAATGTCTCAAATAATGAGAAACTTACCATATCGTTTATCGGTTATTTGGATGCCGTAGTTTCTGTTGGTGATAAACGAAATATTAAGGTCATTTTGAAAGAGGATACCAAGACTTTGGATGAAGTGGTAGTGGTAGGATATGGAGTTCAAAAAAAAGCTACTTTAACAGGAGCCATATCTGCTGTAACCAATAAAGAAATTACAGTTACCAAGAATGAGAATGTTGTCAATATGCTTACCGGTAAAATTCCGGGAGTCAGAATTTCTCAAAATAGTTCTCAACCCGGTGAGTTTGATAACACTATTGATATTCGTGGTATGGGAGAACCATTAATTGTTGTTGATGGAATCCCAAGAGATAAGGCATATTTTTCACGTATGGATGCCAATGAGATAGAAAGCGTATCTGTTTTGAAAGATGCATCAGCTGCTATTTATGGTATCCGAGCTGCAAACGGTGTTATTTTGGTGACTACAAAACATGGTGATAGTTCCGATGGTAAGTTTAACATTACATTTTCTGCGAATTACGGATGGCAACAATTCTTATATGTCCCGGAAACAGCAAGTGCAGTAGATCATATGCTCCTTATCAATGAGAAAGGCTATAATTCATTCGATGGGAACTATCCTATCCGCACAACTCCTAAATATACTTGGGAGCAGATGATGGAATATAGTACAGGGAAAAAACAGAGTACAAATTGGACAAATGAGTTGTTTGACAATAATGTACCTCAGGAACAATACAATATCAGTATGGATGGTGGCTCTGACAGGATCAGGTACTTCTTCAACTTGGGCTATTTGAAACAGGAAGGTTCATATAAAAGCGGTTCTTTGAATTATGATAGATGGAATTTCCGTTCAAATATAGATGCCAAGATCACTAACCGTTTGAAAGCTACCGTTGCTTTGAGTGGTTATATGGATGAAAAAAATCAACCGTTTACCGATATTTGGGCAGTATATAAGAAGGCATGGACATTCAGACCTACATCGTCTGCATGGGTTGACGGTGATCATAGTCTGCCAGCGTATGATGATGAAATGCTGGACAGTGAAAATCCGGTGGCTGCAACAAATAGCGAATTCACCGGCTATCGTAGAGAAAAGCGGTATAATTTCAACGGATCATTAGCCTTGAACTATGATATACCCGGCGTTAAAGGTTTGTCTGCAAAAGCATTTTACAGTTATGATTATTATACAACGAATAATACAGAATATCGTCGTACTTATAAACTGTATAATAGAGGGGGAGATGGCGAATTACAATCATTTATCAGAAATAGTGACAGTTATTTGCGTAGAAATACGGATCCAAAATATGGAACCGTACTGCAACTTTCTTTGAATTATGCGAATAAGTTCGGCGATCATAATGTAAGCGGTATGCTTTTGTTCGAGGAACAATATGATAATTGGGATAACTTTTATGCTCAGCGTGTGATGATGCTTGATGGAGATTATCTGATTTATGGTGAAGATGAAGAACAGGTCGGTTCAATGTCCGGTGCCGGTGATAAGACCCGAAAGGCTTTGGTCGGTAAATTCAATTATGACTATAAAGGTCGATACATGGTTGATTTTTCTTTCCGTTACGACGGGACATCAAGTTTCCCTAAAGATTCTCGTTGGGGATTCTTCCCTGCGATATCTGCCGGTTGGCGAATAAGCGAGGAACATTTTATAAAAGAGGCAGTACCATTCTTGACCAATTTAAAGCTCCGTGCATCTTATGGTGAAATGGGAGATGATGCCGGTGCAAATACATATCCTCAGACGCAAGTTGCCTATAATATTAATAAAGACCAGATCGGTTATTTTTATAATGGAAAATTTATAGCAGGTGTTTCTGCAACATCGATCCCTAATCCGAAACTGACATGGTACACAGCTAAAACATATAACTTGGGATTGGATTTTGACTTATGGAGTCAGAAACTCACCGGTACATTGGAATTATTTAAACGTAAACGCGAAGGCCTGTTAGCTACGTCATCGGCTGTTATTCCAGGTACTGTGGGAGCCTCTATGCCTCAAGAAAATATCAATAGTGACGAAACTTTCGGTTGGGAAATCAGTCTGGGACACCATAATCGTGTAGCTAATATCGATTATTGGGTAAATACCCAGATTTCAGCAACTAAGAACCGTTGGGATTATCATTTGGACAGTCAAGCCGGTAACTCGATGGAGAATTGGTATCGTTCCGATGTATCCGGACGTAACAAGGATATTTGGTTTACATACGAGGAAGGCGGACGCTTTACAAGTTATGATGAAATTCGATATCATGGAACGACCGGTGCGAATTATAACCAGGGAACATTGCCGGGTGACTATTGGTATAAAGATTGGAATGAAGACGGTATCGTAAATGATGCGGACAGACATCCTGTAGCCACATTTAATCTGCCGGTTTTCAACTATGGTATTTCTATGGGAGCATCATGGAAAGGCATTGACCTATCAATGAATTGGCAAGGTGCTGCAGGTGTATATAATTCGTATAATGAAGTGTTTACAGAAGTCGGACCATTCAACGGTGGTGCAGTCCTTGACATGTATAAGGACCGTTGGCATACAGTAAATGTCAATGATGATCCGTGGAATCCTAATACTCAATGGGTAGAAGGATTGTATCCGGCTACGGGACATAGCTTTAACACAGGTTCGACAGGTATACACAATACATCTTATATACGTCTGAAAACACTTGAACTCGGCTATACTTTCCCTAAAGTATGGATGAATAAGATCGGAGTAAAAAATCTGAGAGTATATGTAAATGCATATAACTTGTTAACCTTTAGCGGATTGGACAATATCGACCCTGAACGACCCGGATATCAAGGGGGAAGCAATAGCGGTAGTAGCAGTGGTATCCTTTACTATAATTATCCTGTAAATCGTACATTCAATATTGGTGCGACTATTAAATTCTAATCAAAGGAATAGCATATGAAAACTTTTAAATATTTATTTATATTAGCCGCTTTGGGAGTCTCGATTACTTCTTGTAATGATTTGGAACTGGAACCAAAAGGATTGTTATACGAAAATGTTTTGTTTCAGTCTGATAACGGCATAAAAAAATATATGGCCCTTATATACCAAGATTTGCCTATTGAAGACTTCAACTATAAACAAAATGGTGATGAAAAAGGCTTTGCGACGGTCAATCAAGGAGGTTGGCATACCGGTAATAAATGGCAAGCCCAAAAAGGTAGCCCGGCCGCTGCTGGAGCAGAAGCTGCCGGTCGCGATCCTTCATACGGTGACGGTTGGGGATATTGGCCTTATGACAGAATCCGCGATATTAATAATTTCATTGAGAAACTTCCTGAATATCGTAGCTATTACACAGAAGAAGATTACAATGCGTATATGGGAGAAGCACGTTTCTTACGCGCTTTCTACTATTTCGGTATCGTAAAAAGATATGGAGGAGTCCCTATTGTAGATAAAGTATTGGACCCAAGTGCTCCGACTGCCGAACTCCAACAGCCGAGAGATACTGAATACGATTGCTGGAAGTTTATCTACAATGATTTGTTATATGCAATGAATAATGCATCTGCATCCAAAGCAGAAATCGGTAGAGCAAATCGGTATGCTGCAGCTGCATTAATGTCAAGAGCGATGTTATATGCCGGAACAATTGCCAAATATGGAGGTTATGTCGGGACGACAGGTCCTGCAGTTACTGCAGGATTGATGGGAATTCCGTCGGACAAAGCGGCAGAGTTTTTCCAATATGCCTATGATGCTTGTGCGTTCTTGAAAAAATCCGGTTTTACATTGCATACCGGGTCTGATAAGGAAAAAGCTTATCTTGAAACTTTCTTGATAGACAATGAAGAAGATATCTTTGTTAAACAGTATGGTCCCAAGACTACTACTCCGGCGAACACGAGCTTGTTTCATTCTTGGGATACTATGATTTTACCGAGAGGTGAAGGTCTGGCCAGTGATGTCGGATGTGCTTTACAACCGGTTTGGGAAATAATAAGTTTATATGAAATGCCGGCAATAAAAGATGAAGAAGGTAAACCGATTCGCTTCAATAGTGTCAATGAATTGTGGGATACAGACGAGATGGAAGCTCGTTGCCGAGCCAATTTCTTTTTCCCCGGTATGACCGAGTCTGTTTCCGGGGTTAGCCTTGACATACGGGGTGGTGTATATAAGGAATACCCGGGTTTGGCAAGCGATGGAGAGTCTGAAATTCCCGGAAGTATTAATGATTATACTAATACTTACAGAGTAAGAGCAGCAAGTCCCGGTGAAACTCAAGTCATTAACGGGCAATCTGTTCAAGTAAGCGGGAAGCATGGATTGGCCGAAGGCACCGGTGATGAAGGATATACTCGTACGGGTGCGTTTATACGCAAATATGTCAACTATAATGCTGACGCATCGAGTAGAGTTCTACATGGAAGTTTTCAGTCATGGAAAGTATTCCGTTACGGAGAGATTCTGTTGAATTGGGCAGAAGCCGCTTATGAACTTGGACTTATCAAAAATGATAATAATCTAAAACGAGAAGCATTCGATCATATCAACGAAATTCGTGATAGAGCAGGCGCCCGTCGCCATGATATGGTAGAAAGTCCGCAAGATATAGGTTCTGAAATTTATGGTTTCCCTATTGATGAGAACCTTCAGTATATCCGTGATGAACGTGCTCGTGAATTATGTTATGAGAACCATCGTATTTTCGACTTACGTCGTTGGAGAGTTGCGGATATCATGTTCCAGAATGGTATGTACACCCATACATTGTTGCCATATTATGTGATGGATGAAAATAAGTGGATTTTCTTGAATGAAGTGGAACGCGAAGGTCGTAAAGTGACGTTTGAAAAACGTTGGTACTATGAACAGATTCCAAGTGGTGAAATCGGAAAGAATCCAAACTTGATCCGCAATGATGGTTATTAATTTCAAACCTATATAAACGATCACAATATGAAAAAGACAATATATAGTATTCTGTTTGTTGCATCCGTGTTAGCGAGTTCTTCATGCATGAAAGTAGACAACTTCGATGCTCCTGAAGCTCATGTAACCGGTCGTATTATAGATAGCACTACAGGCGAGAATATTTTGGCAGACCAGGGTGAATGCAGAGTCCGTATCTGGGAGAAAAGTTTCAGCCTGAATCCTGCAAATCAGGATATCCCTGTGAAACAGGATGGTACATATAATAATTCAAAATTATTTTCCGGAACATACGATGTCGTTCCGGAAGGAGCCTGGTGGCCTTGCGATACTATCCGTGTCGGGATTGGAAAGAAAACGGTAACTCAGAATTTTGAGGTAACTCCCTATCTGAAGTTAATAGATTTTCAAGTGAATCTGGAAGGCGAAAATCTTACGATGTCCTGCCGTCTGGATGCACCTATAACCGAGGGATTGCCACAAATAATGGAAGTCCGTCCATATTTGAGCTTAAATCAGTTTTGCGGAGCATCCAACTGCATTAACTATTACAATACCAATGATTTTAGAGTCAATGTGATGAAATCATGGGACAAGATCGAAAAAGAGGGAGACGGCAGAACTATTCCATTTGAGGTTACCGTTCCTGTAAAACGCGGATATATTTACTTTGTTCGTATGGGAGCAAAAGTAAAGGATTCGTTTGAAAAACATAACTATACCGAAATAGTAAAGGTCGAAGTACCTCAGTAATAGACATATTAAAGTTAATAAAGTTCGATTCGGGAAAGGAGAAATCTTTTCCCGAACGTAAAAAAATGAATAGTTGCTTATGAAATTGAAATATAATTTATACATACTTTGGGCTGTAATAGGCTTGTGTTGTATTTCTTGTAGTAACAAAGATGATGACTATATCCCACCTGCCATTCAAGAACCGGAAAAACCGGCAGATCCTGAAATCTATAATGATTTAGGATTTACTCCCCACGTAGATGGAGAACCTTTCAATACTTATCGCGGGTTGGTTATGGCCGGCTATCAAGGTTGGTTCGGCGCTCCCGGTGACGGGTGTCCGCACAGTGACCATTCCAATACCGCATGGTATCATTATCGTGAAAACGACCGCTTTGAACCCGGAGTCTTGAGAAATTCAGTTGATTTCTGGCCAGATATGAGTGAGTATGAGACTCAATATACTCCCGGCAAATTTATTCTTCCCAATGGTGAAAAAGCGACAGTCTTCAGCTCTTATGATGAATCTACCGTTATGTTACATTTTAAATGGATGAAAGATTACGGATTAGATGGTGTCTTTATGCAGCGATTCGTAGGCGAAGTTATAAATAATCCTGATGGAAAAGCTCATTTCAATAAAGTACTGGCTTCTGCAATGAAAGCGTCAAATCAGTATCAGCGTGCTATTTGTGTCATGTATGATTTGGGAGGATTTATGTCTGATAATACTCGTAATGCAGATGCTGTTTTGACCGATGCGCAAGAAATATTGGATACATATCGATTGAAAGACAGGAATGTGCAGAAATACTATTTGTATGAAAACGAGAAACCGCTGATCGTATTATGGGGCGTCGGATTTAACGATAATCGTCCTTATAACATGAATGATGTAGAGCAACTGATGAATGGGCTGAAAGAAAAAGGTTTCAGTATCATGTTGGGAGTTCCGACTTATTGGAGAGAAAGAAGAAATGATGCAATACCAGATGCCAAACTACATGACCTTATCAAAATGGCTGATGTGATTATGCCTTGGTTTGTGGGAAGGTATGGGAAAAGTGAATATTCTAACTTCCATAATTTGATTCAGCAAGATATTGCATGGTG
This sequence comes from uncultured Porphyromonadaceae bacterium, assembly GCA_900545915.1. Taxonomy (GTDB): domain Bacteria; phylum Bacteroidota; class Bacteroidia; order Bacteroidales; family Coprobacteraceae; genus Coprobacter. The sequence goes on along the minus strand of URAV01000028.1, from coordinate 6,989 downwards.
TAAAGAAAATAATGTAGCCTATGCTCCTTTATGTTTCCCAGGCTCTTCAGACCGTAATATGCACCCGAATAATTCGATTAATCCGCGTTACGGAGGCCAATTCTTGTGGGATCAGATGTATTTCTGTATCAAGTCAGGTGCGCAAATGTTGTATATTGCCATGTTCGATGAAATAGACGAAGGTACAGCTATTTTCAAATGCTTGAATGAAAGCGATGTGCCAAGCAATGAAGCTGAAGACGATTATTATGTTGTATATCAAAATAATAGTTATCGCATGACTCAATCTAAGGTAGAAGTGACCGGGGCTAATGAATGGTGTCAGTTGGCTAAGGATCTAAAGGTTAAATTTCAGGGAGTGGAAGACGGGCTTCCGACAGACCATTATTTATGGCTCACCGGGCAAGGTCGCAGGATGCTTAGAGGAGAAGTTCCTTTGAAGTCATCCTGGCCGGCAAGATAAATCCGTGTATTTGTCCTACTGCTTGGTCTTTGTGATCAGGCAGTAGAACAAATCAAGTTAAAAAATAAATAGTCAATGTTGTTCTAAATCTGTAATATAGTTGATTGATGATATATTCTGTTACTAAAAAATATTGTAGTCTCAAGGCATGTAGAATCCAGATAAGCGTATTCCTTTTATTTAATGGTTTTGTATTAAGTTTGTCTGCATCTCCCAAGCATGCAGCAGATACAAATTATCCGTCTTACCACGGACTCGCTATGGCCGGTTATCAAGGATGGTTTCATAAACCGGAAAAAGGAATGATGTATCCCGATGAGAAGAATGTGCGAATTGACATGTGGCCTGATGTAAGCGAATATCCAAAAACTTATCCAACAGGTCTGAAACACGCCGACGGTTCTACAGCACGATTCTTTTGTTCTTCCGACGAGAGTACTGTAGACCTCCATTTCCGTTGGATGAAAGAGTATGGGGTAGACGGTGTCTTTATGCAGCGTTTCTTTAACGCTGCCCGTAAAGATAACACAAAAGGGAATGCTGTTATCAGTCATGCCTTTAAAGCTGCTTCCAAGTATAACCGCGCAATCGGCATCATGTATGATTTGTCAGGACTGAAAGCTCGTGGCGAGGATTGTTCATCTTTGATTGAAGACTGGAAATTCTTAGTCGATTCTTTAAAAGTTACAAATCAGGACGGAGCTCATACTTATATTTTCCATAACGGGAAGCCATTGGTTACAATTTGGGGAGTAGGTTTTCCTGACAGGCCTTACGATATTCGGAACATCGGTCTGAAACGTTTTATAGATTTTTTATGTAATGATCCCGAGTATGGAGGATGCAGCATTATGTTGGGAGTACCTACCTATTGGCGTGAACTTGGTGCCGACTGTGTGCATGATCCTTATTTGCATGAAATTATCCGCGAAGCAGATTTAATTATGCCTTGGATGGTACAAAGATTTACTCCTTTGTTGCATAATGACATGGACCGTTATCGCGATGTGATACTGCGTGATATGTCATGGTGTAAGGAGAACGGTATAGAATATGTTCCTTGTGTTACACCCGGATTCAGTTGGTATAATTTAAGTCGATATGCATTTCCGGATGATGTTAAACCCTCCGGTTCAATACCCCGTCAAGGTGGTCGTTTTTATTGGCAGCAGATTTCTACGGCCATAAACTGTGGCGCCAGAATGCTGTATATAGCTATGTTCGATGAAGTGAATGAGGGTACGGCTATCTTCAAATGTACTGATAATCCACCGGTAGGCAAGAATATTCAATTTGTGGGAATGGACAATATGCCTTCTGATCATTATTTATGGTTGACAGGAGAGGCTTCGTTAATTCTCAAGGGGAAAAAACCCTTGACATTTACATTGCCCAAGCGTCCGCATTAAAACCGATTGTCCGACTTTTGTAATATGAAGAAATAATGAAGAATAATATTCTATATCTCACAATGTGTTTGGTATTTACAGGATGCGGAATATCCCGTAAAGATATGATATGCCAAATAAGGAATGGGGGCATAAAAGGATGTAGTTTCTCCGTCAATTTATTGACATTTGTTTCATGATTAATACTAACTGCTTATGAAAGTTTTACACTCTATTGGAGCTTTATGTTTTATTGGTTGCATGATGTCGTGCCAGTCGGTCAAGAACAAGGTCACAGAAAAAAATGGTATAGACAGCTTGGCATCCAACCCTTTTATTACACATATGTATACAGCAGACCCTTCGGCGCATGTATGGGAGGATGGAAGACTTTATATCTATGCATCCCACGATATCGATCCTCCACGGGGATGTGATTTGATGGACCGTTATCATGTCTTTTCTACCGATGATATGGTACATTGGACAGATCATGGAGAGATATTGAATTCATCTCAGGTTGCTTGGGGACGTAAGGAAGGAGGTTTCATGTGGGCTCCCGATTGTGCCTATAAAAACGGAACTTATTATTTTTATTTCCCGCATCCGAGTGAAACGGCTTGGAATGATTCCTGGAAAATCGGAGTAGCAACCAGTCGGTATCCTGACCGAGATTTTAAAGTTCAAGGATATATAAAAGGTATGGATTCATTGATTGATCCGTGCATATTTATTGACGATGATGGACAGGCCTATATATATCATGGAGGAGGTGGTATATGTAAAGGCGGAAAGCTTAAAGATAATATGATGGAACTGGATGGTGAAATGCTCCGAATGGAAGGATTGGTAGATTTTCATGAAGCACCATGGGTACATAAATATAACGGAAAGTATTATCTGTCATACTCGGATAATCACGATGAAAATATGAATGATGGAGTCAAAGGTGATAACCGGATGCGTTATGCTATCAGTGATAGCCCGTTGGGACCATGGAAACATCAAGGTATCTATATGGAACCTACCGACAGTTACACAAATCATGGCTCTATTGTAGAATATAAAGGCGAATGGTTTGCTTTCTATCATAATAGTACATTGTCTAATCATGATTGGTTGAGATCCATTTGTGTAGACCGATTGTATTATAATGAAGATGGGACTATCCAGATGGTAAAGCAAAGAAAATAATCCTGAACGACTAAGTAGATTCTGTAAATAATAAAAATTAGCCAACTGATTCATAATCAAATTATTGTGAATTAGTTGGCTTTTTATATCAAACTCATGTTATTTTAATATAATTATTCCATTGGCTTGCAACATGACTGATAAAATTGATAGAGATGAACATGTTATGGAACTTGCCGGACAAATGAAGATTCACACATATATAAATGTAGGAAAATCCGAGAACTGTTGAAGAAAGAACTCTAAACGATTTACCAACTATCAATAAAATCAGAATATTCGTTGGCTGGCAATAATTCTTCGAATTCCAGACTATCATCCGGTTTCAGCATAATAATCGGATATTCATGAGCATTGGAATTCAACATACCCGGAGAATCATTCAAAATATTATTCACGCCTAAGATCGTGCCCGAAAGAGGCATATACAAATCACAAACCTCGCTAATCGATTCTATAGTGGCAAATACATCGTCCTTAACAAATTCATCACCGACTTCATCGACAGAGACATATACGATATCCCCCAAACGCTCTTGGAGATAATCGGTTATCCCGACCCAACAATAATCGCCTTCGGGTTGCACCCAAAGATGGTTTGTTGTATATCTGCGCCCCTCCGGATAATTCCTGACCGAGCGGTTTTGCCGTCCCGGATTATACCGCACCGCTGACTCGGAATTTTTATTTATTCCGATACTCTCCGGTTCGGAAGCATCTTCAACCTCTTCTGTACCGGTATCGATCCCGACCTGTTTTCCCGAATCATTCGTCAAATCAATACCCCAAACGAAACAAGCAATCAACACCGAGCAGGCAATAATCATAAACTTTTTCATGGCAAATCCGATTTAATGTTACACAAAACATATTTTTTATTTCATAACTCGTTTAAGAACCCGTCTGAATTTTCCGATAAAAATTCAGTCTTCAAAAAAAACGTATTCCGTCTTTATCGGTAAACGTAAATATTCTCTCTTCAACACCTCCGGTAAGACACTTCAGCCAATACAACGCCCCGGCAGGCACATCTTCATATTCCACATTATAATCCTCAGCCCGTTTTATCCCCAACGATTCCCATCCGTCCATACCATAATAAAACAGTTCATAGACAGAGCCCGGGAAAACCGAATTTCCGTCATTTCGAGGCACACATACGACCCGGGTTATCCCGACAAGACTTTTCAGATCGATTACCATTTCTTTCTTATTATCTCTTACATAGCGGACATACGTCAACGGGTCACGATCGGTACTTTTTTTAAAACAAGAGTCTGTCGGCACGCAACCGACCGCATGTCCTTTTTCATCATATACAACAATCTCGGACAAATCGGCAACAGGTTTACGGCTCAACAATTTCAGATAACGGAACTTACCGGACAAACTCACGCGATTATCGAATATCGCTCCCCCGTTACCCTTCTTCAACACGCATAATCGCCGTGCTCGATCGAAAGATCGGTCATCCGATCCCCAGATTTCCATCCCTTCGAGCGATTTACAATAACCGTTCAACTTTTCGTTGTAGGGATATTTTCGGGAGATCCTGATTTTCCGGGTACGGGAATGATCGGGAATCAGATAAACCATACCATCTCTTTCGTTCACTATAAACGGATAGTTGAAAGCCTTCAGTTCTCGTCGCCAATAATATACCGGAAGATAGACATTCCCGACCGCCATACGATCGAAAGTCGCTCGTTTCATCTTTCTCTCCGCCACGGCAACCGGTATCCATTGCCCCGCATTAAAAACCGCAAGGAAACAGAGATTCGGAAGTTTGCCTCCCGACATTCTCGAAACGGGAACCGTCACATCCCGCGTATTCAGATAACAATCTGTCACGTCCTTAATAAAAGGATTGCCGAACATCTCGGGAAGATATTCTCTCGTACGGTAATCGGCATAACGGTTCGTTCTCGAATACATATACCGATAAATCTTAGGAGCACGCCTGCCCGGGTCTATCTCCGACTTTCCGAATCTCCCGTCAGACGAAATTACCGATACCCAGCAATGTCCTCCGTTCCGGTTGGCATACGCAGGAATGAAATCGATCGCCGATGGTATCCCCGATGCCCGATAACGCAACAAATTGGCAGCGGCAAAAAAGTAACAACCCTTATCCGTAGTCACCCCCGGTAAATGTCGCACATACGCATATCCTCCCTATCGCCCGATTCCCGATCGGTATATACATGCGGAGCGACTGCAGCCGGATCATATTTCAAATTATCGCACGATGTCATATCCGAAAAAGCCTGCGGAGCTATCGTCAAAGAATCCCTCCAATAATCCAACGGTTCGTTCAAAAACCGATACGGCAATAAATACTCAAAAAAAGTTTCGTCATCGATATCCCGCAACCAAGGGAACTTTGCCCGCTGTTCAAAAGCCCGGTCGATATGCCGGATCAGGAAAGCGGGAGAAACGGCATCCGCATCCGAAAGTCGCTCCGCTCCCTCTCTGTAATAAGAGGCAAACATCTCCAAAGCCTTTTTGTCCGGATAAGAAATGCCCTTTGTCTGTGCGATCGATGTGACTTGCCCAAAATAGTCCTCATCCCGAACCGAAAAATGTCCCGGCATATTCTCGATCAAGAATTTTGCCGCAACAAGTTTCAGACTATCTTCAGCCTTATGGCCGTAATGTTCGTAAACGGCCTTTTCCAATATCTCGAGATTTCGTTCCTTTTCCCGATTACAGCCGGTGCATACGATAACGGCAAGCCATGAAAAAAGACAAACTATTTTCATGAACCTATCTATAACACTATGCGCCGATTGCCGATACTCCACCTTAATATCATAATATTATATAAATACAAACATAATAAAAATAATGCTCCGAAAAAATTTATTCACAATAAATTTATAATATCAAATATTTTTGGGTCATAAACTTTGATATTTAATAAATAATACCTATTTTTATCGATGAATCGATACCGAATCGAACTCATTTTGCAAATGATGCTGATCATACGATAACTAAATTTTATTATTGAAACACAATATTATTTATAATCTTATATCTTCCGTATCCATGAAAAACAGATACATCGTCTTCTTACTCGTAGGGATAATGATTCCGATCATATTTCTCGCCTGCAAAGACGACCTCTTTTTCCCGCAAGAAGAGACTGAGGGAGTTCCCAATACCACCCTTACCATCCGGAAAGCTCGCCAGATATTCGAGCAATTCGTTTCTTCCGATTCTCTTGTCTTGAAAAAATCGCTCGTCGAGAAATCCGGACTGTTCCCGGGTGACTTCACCCCTATTTGGGATAAAGCGAGCGAATCGGCGGATTCTCTTATCGAAAGTGTCGATGTGCCCATCAGCGCGCAATTCTTATATCGGGGAACTTTCGATTCCGGAAAGCTATCTAAAAAAGGCGATACAGAAAGGTATGCTACCGACATTTTTCAAAAACTGCTGGTCGTTTATGATAAACGCAGCCGGTTGACCGGATGCTTTATTATAAACCTGATTCCGACAAAGCAATATTACAATAAGCACAAAAACGATATCCCCCTGCGTTTTGCGAATTGCGAAAACGACTTCTGCGGTATCGTTCTATACTCGTATCTTAAAGATAACAGCACGGTGAGAATAAACGTCTTGAGGGACGGAAAGGCCGTGAAAGCGGCTTCGGTCTACAATAATGAGAATACGTTTGAGGAGAATCACCGGATAATGCGTTCGTTCGTTGAAGACGGGGTGGTCTATCGGATACCTAAAGCTACGGCAACACGGGGAGGGGAGTATATCGGAGGAGGCCACGGTACAATTATATGGAACAGCTACAATTTGCCGGATATTGAAGTCCCGGGACACAGACCTGATCCTGAACCTGAGCCAGAACCCGGAACGGATCCGGAAATCCCGGAAGTTCCTGAACCTGATCCCAACCCCGGTAGCGGTGGGGGCGGCGGTGG
>URAV01000027.1 GCA_900545915.1 uncultured Porphyromonadaceae bacterium | reverse complement strand
CATACTCGGAAGAAATTCTCAAAACTGACCCGTGTAAAATTTAAACAGGCTCTTAGAGTATGTGTTTCTAAAATGTAAATAATATTTTTGTAATATAAATAGGCTTATTTTATTCTGTATTATATTCAAAAAAAAGAAGATTCAATGGGGATTTGCAGTTTCTCAGGAAAATCAAATGTTTTTGAAAATAGCAATGAGTTTGTCCTTGTCATTTATCCGAAAATGTTTGTTTTTAGAGTTTATGATTCTTGTTTCTATTATTTGGCTGAGGGCACGAGATAGCGCAGGGCGTGTAACACCAAAAATGTCAGCTAATTCTTGTTGAGTATGGACAATGTCAAACTCAGGGGAGTTGTTGTGTTGCATTTGTTCAAGTAAGTACCCGGCTAATTTGCTTTTTATCGTGCCGAAGCGAAGCATACGCACTCTGTCTGACAAGAATTTACTACGGTCGGACATATTTTGCATAAAATTGTGTAGTACCCTTGTATCTGTTTGTAAAATACATGTGAAATTATTTCTGGGTATGGATAATACTTTTGTGTCTTCGATGGCAACGACATCAACGGGAAGATGATTGTCGGTTGCATATAAAATAGCCGGAGCAATCGGACGGGGAGAAGTTATCTCTTCTATCACGACACGATCTCCGGCAAAATTTATCATTTCTCCTCGAACAGTACCTTTGTCGACAATTAACAAAGAATGGTAGTGACCACCTTGAAAGGCGACAATTTCTCCGGTAGAATATCTCTTTGTCTGAAACTTACCATTTAGTAACTTGTCTATTTCTTCTCTGTTCAGACCAGCGAATATAGGGCATTTATATATACCATTTTCCATAATGAGCGAATTTAGGTATAAATATTTTATTGTGTGTAACAAATGTTACAAAAATAAGAATCTTTTGTAAGGTATTTTTGCATAAAATAAAGGGTATCATAATGAAACGTACGATAGTAAAAATCAAAGAAGACATTTGTAATGGTTACGGGTCTTGTGTGAAAGCATTTGTTAAATCCTCAGTCCGGATTTTTACAAGTTTCGGATTTACTTTTGGCTGCCGATTGTTCAGCTTTTGCCAGTGGGGAATTTCATAATCGTTTTTTGAAAGGAAAGGCTTTGGCTATCGCTTGTCCTAAACTTGATTCCCATTCTGAAATTTATATAGATAAACTTGTCGAAATGATCGATCAGGCACGAATTGAAACTTTGAGATGTTTATAATGGAAATTCCATGTTGCCGGAGATTATTGGCTATTGCACAAACGGCAAAGGATCGAGTTTCTGTAAACATTCCGTTGAAGTTGATTGTTCTTTTTTTACGGGGTGGAGTGAAATATGAAAAATGGATTTAAACTAACCTATTAAATATCGAAAATTATGAATATGTTTTGTTTTCAATGTCAGGAAGCTGCTCGGGGTACAGGATGCACGGTAAAAGGTGTTTGCGGTAAAGAGCCTCAAACGGCAGCCTATATGGATTTATTGTTGTATGCTGTCAGGGGAATAGCTGTTGTGAACCGGACTTTGCGTGAAAAAGGTGCGGCGGATAGCGAAATAGACCGTTTTGTTTTGGATGCTTTGTTTTGTACGATAACTAATGCCAATTTTGATGATGATGCTATAGTAGGGCGGATAAAAAAAGCGTTTGAAATAAAAAATATACTTATTGGAACGGCAAAAAAACGGGATATTATTTTACCGGATATGCCTGAAGTCAGTTATTTTGTTTCTGAGGAGAATTATCTTGCTGAAGCTGCTGAAGTGGGGGTGTTGAGTGAACCGAACGAAGATTTGCGTTCTTTGAAGCAAATGGTAATTTATGGAGTAAAGGGTGCTGCAGCTTATACAGAACATGCCGTAAATCTCGGATTTGAGGATCAAGATATATATGCAATGATAGAGAATGCTCTTGCAGAAATATCTCGTCCGGATATTTCTGCCGAAGAGCTCGTTTCCTTAGTGCTGAATGTCGGGGAGTGCGGAGTAAAGGCTATGGCTCTTCTTGATAAGGCGAATACTTCTTCTTATGGAAATCCTGAAATTACGAAAGTCAATATTGGAGTAGGTAAGCGTCCGGGAATCTTGGTAAGCGGACATGATTTGAAGGATTTTGAGGAATTGCTTGAGCAGACGGAAGGTCAGGGGGTAGATGTTTATACCCATAGTGAAATGTTACCGGCGCACTATTATCCTGCTTTTAAGAAATATAAGCATTTTGTCGGTAATTATGGAAATTCATGGTGGCGTCAAAAAGAAGAATTCGAGACATTTAACGGGGTATTTCTTTTTACAACCAATTGTATTGTGCCTCCTTCGAAAAATGCGACTTATGCCGACCGCATTTATACTACCGGTTCTGCCGGATTACCGGGAGCAAAACATATTCCGAATCGTCAGAAAGGCGGGAAGAAGGATTTTTCTGAGCTGATTGCTCATGCAAAACGGTGTCAGCCTCCTGTAGAGATAGAACACGGTGAGATAATCGGAGGTTTTGCTCATCATCAGGTATTAGCGTTGGCTGATAAAATTGTCGATGCTGTTAAGTCTGGGGCAATTAAGAAATTTGTGGTAATGGCAGGGTGTGACGGGCGTATGAAGTCTCGTGAATATTATACGAATTTTGCAGAAGCATTGCCTAAAGACGATGTTATACTTACTGCCGGGTGTGCTAAATATCGTTATAATAAATTGCCTTTGGGTGATATGAACGGTATTCCCCGTGTATTGGATGCCGGTCAATGTAACGACAGCTATTCTTTGGTAGTCATAGCTCTTGCTTTGCGTGACGCTTTCGGATTGAAAGATGTGAATGATTTACCGATTGTGTATAATATTGCATGGTATGAACAGAAGGCTGTTATCGTTTTATTAGCGTTATTGAGTCTCGGAGTGAAAAATATTCATCTTGGTCCGACTCTTCCTGCTTTCTTTTCACCGAATGTCCTGAAAGTTTTAGTTGAAAAATTCGGAATAACGACAATTTCTTCGGTGGAGGAAGATATGAAACGTTGGATTCGTGCGTAACGTAGTTTGTATTGTGTTCCCCTTATCTGCCTGAATTGGAAAAAGGCAAATAAGGGGATTTGAATTTTATTTTCAGGCAGCAAGGGTGGCGCAAATACTCATATAAATAAGCATTCCTATAATATCGTTTGTGATAGTGATAAACGGACCGGTTGCAATGGCCGGATCTATTTTGAATTTTTCTAAAGTGATAGGTACTATCGTTCCGAAAATCGAAGCGAATATGACTACGGAGAAAAGAGATAAAGATACAGCTATAGTGACGGCATCAATACCCATACGAAACCAGTTGTATCCGAATACGAGAAGAGAAATCATGCTGGCATTGATTAAAGCGACTGCCAATTCTTTTAATATCTGTTTCCCTGCATTATGTAATGCTAATGATCCGTTTGCCAGACCTTGTACCACGATAGCGGAAGACTGTATCCCGACATTTCCGCCAGTACCTCCGATAAGGGGGATAAAAAGGGCCATTGCAGGATTTGTAATAAATCCGGTTTCGAAATTTCCGAGAATAACCGAATTGGTAAGTCCCCCGAACATGCCTATCAATAGCCAAGGAAGCCGGGCAGAAGTTTGTGTATAGATGGTGTCGGTAGTCTCTACATCTTGAGAGATACCGGAAGCCAACTGGTATTCTCTTTCTGCTTGTTCACGGACTTCGTCCATGACATCATCGACCGTAATGCGTCCGACTAACCGTCCGATACTGTCTATTACAGGGACGGCGACAAGGTCATATTTCTCGAATACTTGGGCAACTTCTTCGATAGGAGTGTCTGTTTTTACCGATACAGGATCTTTTTTCATGACGTGTTTGATCTTAGATACCGATGGGTTGGTTATCATCTTTTTTAGAGGAAAAACACCTTTCAGCCGTTCATCGTCATCGACGACATATACATAATATATTTCGTCCATTTCTTCTGCTTGAATACGCATCTCTTTCAGACATTCGGGCATACTCCAATTTTCATTTACGACAACCATCTCCGTACCCATGAGACCTCCGGCGGTATCTTCGTCATATTTTAATAAATCGACAATATCTCCAGCCTGTTCTACGTCATCGATATGGGACAAAATTTCTTCCTGAGCCTCTTCATCCATTTCTCGGATCAGATCGACAGCGTCGTCTGTGTCCAAATGGTCTATAAACTGTTTGGCTATGACTTCATTGGGAAGATGTTTTAATAATTTTTTACGATCGTCTTCATCTAATTCAATCAATACGTCAGCTGCTTTCTCGCTGTCGAGAAGCATATAGATGAATTCTGCTTCATCCAAGTCCAAAGCCTGATAAAGTTCCGCAATGTCAGCAGGATGCAGACCTTTCAACAGTTCTTTGGCTTTTTCTGTATCGTTATTTTTAATAATATCTCGTACATCCTTGATATATTCTTCTGAAAATTGCTCCATAATAAATTAAGCTTAAGGTTGAGGAATGAACTTTTCTATTTGGTTGGTAAGGTCGATAAATTGTTTTACCGAAAGCTGCTCAGGACGTTTGTCGAAAACGGGATCTTCCAGTAATTCGCATTTTTTTCCTAATAGTTGTCTGAGTGAATTCCGAAGCGTTTTCCTTCTTTGATTAAAGCCTGTTTTCACTATGGTTTTGAACAATTTCTCGTTACACCCCAGTTGTTCTGTTTTATTTCGAGTCATTTTTATTACGGCAGATTTGACTTTTGGTGGGGGATTGAAGACGTGTTCGGGAACGGTAAACAGATATTCTATATCATACCATGCCTGCATAAGTACACTCAATATTCCGTAAGCTTTACATCCCGGCTTAGAGGCTATACGTTCTGCTACCTCTTTCTGAATCATTCCGCTGCAACATGGAATTTGGTTTTTGTAATCGAGAACTTTGAAAAATATTTGGCTCGATATGTTATAAGGATAGTTTCCGATAACACAAAATTTTCCCGTGAAAAGATTTGTCAGATTCAGTTTTAAAAAGTCTTGTTCCAATATTCTGCCTTCTAATTGAGGAAAATGCTCATTTAAATATCTGACAGATTCAGAATCCAATTCTACTACAGTGAGATCATGATTGTTTTGTATCAGGTATTGTGTCAATACACCCATTCCCGGACCTATTTCGAGAATGGGAATATCCTTGTAATCGCCTACGGTATCTGCTATTCGGCGGGCTATATCGAGATCTTTTAAAAAATGTTGTCCTAAAAATTTTTTAGGTTTTACCGAGTCTGTCATAAAAATTCAGATAGCAGGATCGTTAATCAATGTATAATTTGCAAAGAGATTTTAATTAAATCCGGTAAAGAGATGTTTCTTTTATGGATAAAAATCTATCTTTGCAATACACAAAGGTACAATAATATTTTTTTATCCCGATAAGTTGAAGAAATTACTCGGCAGTATATTGAAGTTTTTTATTCCGTTATTATGCGGAGCGGCTCTTTTCTGGTATCTGTACAGTCATTTGGACATGCACCAGATCGGAGTCATTTTACAATCTGAAATTAATTACTTTTGGATCGTTCTTTCTATGATTATCGGGTTGATGAGTCATATATTCAGAGCATTGCGTTGGAAGTTGCAGTTAAAGACCTTAGGGGTAGATCCTTCGGTAAAAGCTCTGACAAACGCTGTTTTCGGTATGTATGCCATGAATCTGTTGATTCCCCGTGTAGGGGAAGTGTGGCGTTGTACTTATTTGGCGCGTCGGGAAAAAATGTCTTTTACGCAGGTTTTGGGTTCTATTATATCCGAACGTTTGTGTGATACGTTAACACTGGTTTTTCTTACTGTTATAACATTTTTCTTGCAGATGAAGGTTTTCCGGGATTTTTTACGAAGATTTCCTACAATTGAGGAAACCCTCTGGCGGATGCTTACAACACCTTGGCTGTATATCTGCATGCTTGTGATGGTCGGATTTTTGATTTGGCTTTTCACAAAAAAAAACGAAAATAGATGGGTCGCGAAAGTAAAGAGTATTGTAAAGAATCTGTGGTATGGTTTTCGTACGATATTGCGGATGAAACAAGTAACGATGTTTTTACTATATACCGTCGCGATATGGTTCTGTTATTTTTTGGAACTTTATGTATGTTTTTTTGCTTTCGGTGCGATGCAGCATTTAGGAGTTTTGGCTGCCATGACGTTATTTGTTATGGGAAGTCTTAGTATGGGAATTCCGGTACAGGGAGGTGTCGGTCCATGGCATTTGGCCATTATTGCGGCACTTTCTATATACGGTATAGGAGAAAATATTGCCGGAGCATTTGCTTTGGTTGCACATGGGTCTCAAATGTTGTTGATCATACTATTGGGAATTTATACTCTGTTTTCTATTTCGTTAGAGAAAAAAAGAGACCGAAATACCGGATCGGCGGATTCTGTCGGATCGAGGCGGGAAAATGATAATTATTAACTGTAAAAACAGATAAATTTATGAAATCCGAAATTGCAGCTTTACAGCCCGAAGCCGTGTGGCGTCATTTTAATGCTATTTGTAAAATTCCGCGTCCTTCCGGACATCTGGAGAAAATAACGCAGTATATTCTGGATTTTGGTAAAAATTTGGGATTAGAAACGGTTCTGGATGAGGCGGGAAATGTTTTGATACGTAAACCTGCAACTCCCGGTATGGAAAATCGCAAGCCTGTGGTTTTGCAAGGTCATATGGATATGGTGCCTCAGAAAAATGCGGATAAGGTTCATAATTTTGAGACAGATCCGATAAATTCTTACATTGATGGGGAATGGGTCACAGCTAATGGTACGACTTTAGGGGCGGATAATGGTATCGGAATCTCTTCGATTTTGGCGATTCTTGAATCTGAAACATTGAAACACGGGCCATTAGAGGCATTGTTTACGTATGATGAAGAGACGGGAATGTATGGAGCTTTAGGATTACAACCTGATTTGTTGCAAGCAGAAATATTATTGAATACCGATTCGGAACAAGAGGGAGAATTATATATGAGTTGTGCAGGAGGAATTGATCTTGCTGCCAGTTTTAAATATAAAGATGAACCTTATATTCCGGAAAATGAAGTAGCCTTGAAGATTATTATATCGGGACTGAAAGGAGGACATTCAGGTGTGGATATTCATTTGGGGCGTGCAAATGCGAATAAGTTGCTGTTCCGTTTTTTGAAATATGCCGTACAGGAATATGATGCTCGGCTGGCATGGGTCAGCGGGGGAAATTTGCGTAATGCTATTCCTCGTGAAGCTGAGGCGATTATTACTATTCCAGCGGAATATAAATCAGACTTTTTAGATGAAGTAACCGATTTTGAGGCTCTTTATATTCACGAATACGGTTTGATTGAAGATGACTTGGCATTGACTGCAGAAGAAACCGGATTACCGGATTTCTTGATTCCTGAACCTATACAGGATGACTTGATAAATGCTGTTGTCGGTTGTCGCAATGGGGTAGCTCGAATGATTCCGGGAGTACCTGAAGTAGTGGAGACATCTTCTAATCTGGCGATTGTTCGCTCATCAGAAGGCTCGATAGAGGTACTTATCTTGATAAGAAGCTCGAGTGAAAGTATGAAGCAGGCTTTGGTCTCAAGTTTAGAAAGTGTATTTTTATTAGCCGGTGCTAAGGTGGAGACCAGCGGGGATTATCCCGGTTGGGAGCCGAACCTCAACTCACCGGTGCTTAAAGTAGCGAAAGATGTACATAAAAAAGTATTGGGATTTGATCCTGAAGTAAAGATTATGCATGCGGGACTCGAGTGCGGTATTATTGGTGCGGCATATCCTAATTTAGATATGATTTCGTTCGGTCCTACGATTAAGTATCCTCATTCTCCGGATGAGAGAGTAAATATAGCATCGGTTGAGCATTTTTGGAATTTTCTGACAAATTTGGTAGAAAATATTCCTGCTCGTTAAACCTTTGTAGGATTTCGCTGTCTAAGGACTGTTTTTGGACAAGAAAGGAGGCTGAAATCAACCGTATAAATATTTGAACTATTATATATAGGATTCTGCCCCATGACAGAGTCCTATATTTTTATAAGCATACGCACATCTACAAAAAATAAATAGCTCAGAGATTGCATGAAAAACAGGTATGTAAAGAATTTATTGAAAATCGGTATTCCCGTTTTACTTATTGGTGGGTTGATTGTAGTTAAGTTGATGGATTCTCCGGCGGGAGAAAGTAAAAAAGATATTAAGAAGGGAACGCAGATTCCGGTCAATGCATTTATTGTGAAGCCGTTCAGGTTGAGTTCCGATATTCAGGCTGTCGGAACATTGTTGCCGAATGAAGAGGTCGATTTGGTTGCTGAAACGACGGGAAAAATTGTCGGAATTTATTTTAAGGAAGGGCAACATGTCGAAAAAGGGGCATTATTGCTTAAAGTCGATGATTCTGATTTGCAAGCACAGTTGAAGCGTGCACTTTTTCAGCAGAAACTGTTGTCCGAAAAATTGGAACGTCAACGCATATTATTTGAAAAAGATGCTGTTAGCCGTGAAGAGTTTGATCAGGTACAAACTGATTATAATTTGATAGAAGCAGATATTTCTCTTTTGAAAGTAAAAATTGACAAGACGGAGTTGCGAGCCCCTTTTGCCGGAGTTCTCGGGTTTCGTAATGTCAGTTTAGGAGCATATTTACAACCGAGTACGATCGTCACACGTTTGGTTGATGACGGGTTATTGAAAGTCGAATTTTCAGTTCCGGAAAAATATGCGGGAAAAACATTGGTCGGGGCAACGGTACAGTTTACGACGGAATCATCCGATAGGAAATTCAATGCGTCGGTATATGCTGTTGATTCTAAAGTCGATTCGGATACGCGTACTATTTCGATACGTGCCCGTTGTGAAAATCCCGGTCGATTGTTAGCTCCGGGAATGTTTGCTCGGTTGAATCTTATAACCAGAGTCTCCAATCATTCGTTGCTTGTTCCTACACAGTCGGTTGTTCCTGAAATGGAAGGTAAAAAAGTTTGGATGTTAAGAAATGGGAAAGCTCATTCTACCGTTATAGAGACAGGACAACGTACAGAGAATAAAATCGAGGTAATCTCGGGTTTGTCGGTCGGGGATACTATATTGGTAACCGGACTGATGCAAGTAAAAGAAGGGGCTTCCGTAAAGCCTGAAACCGTAGAATAATATTAAACTGTATTGTCCGCCATGAGTCTATCTTCTGTCAGTATAAAACGTCCGGTCCTTGCTACAGTGATGAATTTGGTATTTATCATTATAGGTATGATCGGTATAACATTTTTAGGTGTTCGAGATTATCCCAGTGTCGATCCTCCTATTATATCGGTGAGTACGACTTTCACCGGAGCGAATGCCGATGTTGTGGAGACACAAATTACCGAACCGTTAGAGTCTGCTATTAATGGGATTCCCGGAATTCGTTCTTTGGTAAGTCAGAGTCGAGATGGTCGGAGTAATATAAGAATAGAGTTTGAGTTGGAAGTGCCTCTTGAGACGGCGGCGAATGATGTTCGTGACAAAGTCTCGGGGGCGTTGAGAAAATTACCTGAAGATATAGATCCTCCGGTGGTTTCAAAAGCCGATGCCGACGCTCAGCCGATTTTTGGCCTTTATTTAAGTAGCGATACCCGTTCGATTATCGATGTAAGTACATACGCCGATTTGCATCTTAAAGAACGGTTGCAAACAATTCCCGGAGTAAGTAGCGTAGAGATATGGGGAGAGAAAAGGCTGGCGATCCGGCTTAAAATGGACCCGATGTTATTATCTGCTTATGGTCTTACGCCGATGGACGTGAGTAATGCTGTTTCTGCCGGAAATGTAGAGTTGCCTTCGGGACGTATTGAAGGGGATAACACAGAGTTGACGGTGCGTACGATGGGACGCTTGTTGACGGTAGAGGATTTTAATAACCTCGTGTTGCGTCGGGATGGGGATAAAGTCGTTCGCTTCAGAGATGTAGGAAAAGCTACCGTCGATTCGGAGAATAATCGTTATATAATGAAGATGAATAACAACCCTATGGTGGGGTGTGTTATTATCCCGCAGCCGGGAGCTAATTATGTGGATATTGTCGATCGGGCGTATAAGGTAGTGGAAGATATTAAAGCAGATTTGCCGGACGATATGCAATGCGGCATTTATCAGGATGATACAGTATTTATTCGAAATTCGATCAATGAGGTTAAAAGTACGATTGTAGAAGCGTTTGTTCTTGTTGTTCTTATTATATTTTTATTTTTACGGAACTGGCGTACGACGCTTATACCTGTATTGACGATACCGATATCTTTGATCGGGACATTTTTTATAATGTATTTGGCCGGATTCACGATAAATATCCTTACGCTTTTGGCAATCGTTCTTTCGATAGGTCTTGTTGTCGATGATGCTATTGTCGTGATGGAGAATATTTATAATAAGGTAGAAAAAGGTATGTCTCCTTTGGAAGCCGGGTTTAAAGGTTCTCAGGAAATATTCTTTGCGGTAATTGCGACGACGGTTGCATTAGTTGCCGTGTTTGTGCCTATTGTCTTTTTACAGGGAACGACCGGTCGTCTTTTTCGTGAGTTTAGTGTCGTAATCGCGGGAGCTGTAGCGATATCTTCATTTGTTGCGTTGTCATTCACACCGATGCTTTCGACTAAATTATTAACTCGAAACGTGACCGGTAATTGGTTTTACAGAGTTACCGAGCCTTTTTTTGTATGGTTTACGAATGCGTATCGCAGCAGCTTGGAATCTTTTATGCGGCATCGTTATATCGCTCCGGTTATTTTATTATTGTCGGGTGTAGCCATTTATTATTTTTGGATGACGTTGCCGTCGGAAATGTCTCCAATGGAAGACCGTGCTCAGTTGAGGGTCGTATCTACAGCGACAGAGGGATCGAGTTTTGAATATATGGACCAGTATATGACGGATTTGACTACCTATTTAGAGAAAGAAGTTCCGGAAGAAGATTTGATTATGTCTTTGACCGGAAGAGGAGGACAAACCAATTCTGCATTTTGTAATGTGATGTTAGTCCCGTCAGAAGATCGTGATCGTACTCAGCAGGAAATTGCCGATGATTTAGCTCCTCAATTGAAGCAACTTACCGGTGCTCGTACTATGGTAACACAACGTCAGACTTTCGGCAATCAGCGGGGCGGGTTACCGGTAGAGTATGTCATACAAGCAAAAAATCTGGATGATTTGAAAGGTATTTTGCCTAAATTTATGAATGAGGTTTCTCAAAGTCCGGAGTTTTCTACCTATGATTTAGACTTGAAATTTACTAAACCGGAACTGACGATTAATATTAATCGGGATAAGGCCGCTTTGTTAGGGGTATCGGTAGAAGATATTTCGAGAACATTGCAGCTAACCATGAGCGATCAGAGGATAGGGTATTATATCCTGAATGGAAAACAATATCAGATCATAAGCGAGTTCGATAAATCGCAACGGAATAAACCTGCCGATTTGGCGACAGTTTATGTGAGGGGAAAAGATAATAAACTGGTCAGTTTAGATAATTTGGTGACAATGGAAGAGAGTAGTACGCCACCCCGGTTATTTAGATACGACCGTTTTGTCTCGGCAACAGTTTCTGCGTCTCCGGCAAAAGGAAAGACATTAGGACAGGGTATCGATGAGATGGATAGAATTGCAGACAAAGTTCTGAATGAAGATTTTAAAACGACTCTGTCCGGAAGTTCTAAAGATTTTGTAGAAAGCTCTTCCAGTCTTTTATTTGCATTTATTTTCGCATTGATATTTATTTATCTTGTTCTTTCGGCTCAATTTGAAAGTTTCCGAGATCCGTTGATTATTATGCTTACAGTCCCGTTGGCATTGGTGGGAGCATTGCTCTCTTTATGGTATTTCGGACAAACGATGAATATTTTTAGTCAAATCGGTATAATTATGCTGATAGGGTTGGTTTCGAAGAACGGTATTTTAATTGTCGAGTTTGCTAATCAGCGTAAGGCTGACGGTTTGAGTATGCATGAGGCTATACTTGATTCTGCTGTGGCACGTTTTCGACCTATATTGATGACCAGCCTTTCTACGGTATTAGGAACACTACCTATGGCGTTGGCTACCGGTTCGGGTTCGGAGAGTCGTATTGCTATGGGCATTGCCGTTGTTGGCGGAATGGTATGTGCTACCGGATTGACACTTTATGTAATTCCGGCAATTTATACATATTTGTCGGCTTCTAAAATCAAAATGATTAATGAAGAAACTTATACAAAATCATGATAAGAAGTATTGTAATATTTTTTTTATTGATTTGTCCGTTGGGAGTAGCGGCGCAAGAGACCTTAACGCTTTCCGACTGCATCAGTAAAGCGTTAGAATCTAATTACGGTATCTGTATTGCAAAGAACGAAGAACAAATAGAGCGTAATAACCAGAATTATTCTTCTTTTTTGCCTTCACTTTCGGCAGAAGGCACACAGAAAGAATCGATTATAAATTCGAAAAGGAAAGATGCAAATAGTGGAACAGAGAAAAAATTCAGTGGCAGCATTACCGATAATTATGGCGCGAATATAAATTTGAACTGGACTATTTTTGATGGTCTGGCGATGTTTACGACTCATGAAAAACTCAATGAGTTTATTGCTATCGGAGAACTGAAAACTCGTATGGCTGTCGAGAATCTGATAGCACAAGTTAATACCGGATATTATAATGTATTGGTACAGAAGAGCTTGCTGGATGCAGCTAAACAAAGTCTCGATCTTTCCCGTCAACGATATGAAATAGCCTTACAGAAAAACCGGATCGGGAGTCTTTCTGGTTTGGAGTTGAAGCAGACCAAAATCGATCTGAATTCTGATAGTTCGACATTAGTAAAGCAGCAAGAGCAGTTGCGTAGTGCTTATATTACGTTGAATACGCTGATGAATATCGATTTGCATAAAAGAGGATATGTAAAAGATACGATACTGTTACATCCGATGTACCCGAAAGATGAAGTGCAAACATTGATGTTGAATAACAATACGACACTATTGATTGCTCGTCGGGAACAGAAAGTGTCGGAACTTGATCTTAAATTAGCCCGGTCGGCTTATTTCCCTTCGGTAGATTTTACGGCAGGATATAGTTTTTCACGGACTGAATCACCGGCATCTATATCGACTTTTAATCAGAATACAGGTCCGTTTTGGGGTTTTACGCTTTCCGTACCGTTGTTTAATCGTTTGGAAACCCGTAAGAAGGTAAGAAATGCGAAGATTGAGATAGAAAATAGTAAGTTGAGTTATCAGGAAGTAGAGTTACAGATGTTAAGCGATTTGGCTCAGCTTTATAATAGTTATGAAAATAACTTGATTATGGTCGGTTTTGAGTCGGAGAGTGCAGATGTGGCGTTGGTAAGCCTTAAAACTGCATTAGAAAGATATCGGCTCGGGAGTCTTTCGGGATTGGAGTTCAGAGAATTTCAGCGAAGTTATTTAGATGCCGTAACTCGGAAGATTTCAGCTCAATTTCAGGCAAAATCAACTGAAGTTTCATTATTATTGATGAGCGGTCGTTTGCAAGCTCAATAAGAACCTGTCTAAATTTTGCACAGATATTTTTTGAATTGGAAAATTTAAACAGGCTCTAAAAACTTATTGTATAATTCCGCTGGCCAGACAAAGTTTTTTATCGTAGCTGTATATAACACCGAATTGTCCGGGGGCGATACCCTGTATTTTTTTATCGGAAGTGATTCTGACAATATTATTGTCGATGCGTTGTATCGTTCCCGGTGTAAATTCCGGAGTGTGCCGGTTTTTAAATGTGATCGGTGTATCATGTGAAAGGTCTCCGAGAGGATTTCCGGATATGAACTGGAATCCGCTTAAATCAAGAATGTTTCCATATTGTGTTTCCGGGTCAGATCCGTTCGAAACATATAGTATATTCTGTTCCGGATCTTTTTTTATGACAAACCACGGGCCTCCGCTGAGGCCGAGACCTTTTCTTTGTCCGATAGTATGAAACCAGTATCCTTTATGTTTTCCGACTATATGCCCACTTTCTAAGTCTATTATATCTCCTTCTTTTTCTCCTAAATAATTACGTATAAATTGGTTATAGTTAATATTCCCCAAGAAGCAAATTCCCTGACTGTCTTTTCTTCGAGCACTCGGAAGATTCTGTTGTAAGGCAATTGTTCTGACTTCGTCTTTCATCATATTTCCGATGGGAAATAGTAATTTGGAGATTTGTACGTGATTAAGTTGTGCCAAAAAATCGGTTTGATCTTTTACCGGATCTTTTGCCGTGGCGAGATAAGTAATATCATCTATGATCCGGGTATCGGCATAATGACCTGTAGCTATTTTATCGAAATCTTTTCCCCAATATTTTTCAAAAAATCCGAATTTGATAAATTTATTACACATTACATCGGGATTAGGAGTCAGACCTCTTTTTATCGTTTCGAAAGCATACCCCATGACATATTCCCAATATTCATTATGTAGAGAAACGATCTCCATCGGGCATCCGTATTTACGGGCTATATAGGTTACTATTTCTATATCTTCCTCCGAGTGGCAGTCCAGATTTTTATCTTTATCTTCCATGCCGATACGGATATAAAATAGAGTAGGAGTGTATCCGGCTTCTTTCAATTGATAGACGGCAACCGAACTATCGACCCCGCCAGAGGCTAACATGGCTATATTCATTGATATATTATGTTTTCTTAGTGTAGTTGTTTAGTTTTTGAATGACAATACTGATTGTTCTTTTGCCTGCAAAAGTACATGAAAATAGTATAGATTAAATTAGAAAACACTTTTTTAATTATAATTTAGGTGCTTTTATAATATAGCCTCTTAGTGCCAGTCTGGATTTTCCAATAAGAAAATGTTATTAGGTCACCTTTAGGTTTTCTTCCGGTCTTTTTTCCTGTTTTCACTCGTCAGATAGTCCCGCTATCCTCCTCGTAAAAACAACAAAACATCCTCGAAAGAAAATCTTAAACCTGACCCGAGTAAAATTTAGAAAGGCTCTTAATCGGTATAAATTTACTTTTAAATGAATTTTTTTCGTTTGTATTTACAAATTAAGGCAGAATTATGAGTATTATTAATATCACCCTTTTACATTTGTTCTAAATAAATTTATACATAGTGAAAACACACATACTAAATTTGAAAGCATACGCTCTGACCGTTGCTTTAGGAGCGGTATTTAATTATGGAGTTGCCGCAGAGAAGAAATCAGAAAACCCGGATACGAAAATTTACCAACATTTTATCATTTACGGGCAAAGTCTTTCTACAGGACATCAGTCTTATCCGGCTTTAACAACAGAACCTTTGTCCGGGAATTATATGATCGGAGATCAAATCTGGATTAATCAAGGTAATCATAATTCTACGATTTTGAATCCATTAAAATCGTCTTTAGCTTTAACAGAGAAAAGATCTCCGTTGAGTCGGAATGGAGGTATTGCCGAATGCCCGATAACTGCGGCAGTCAATCATTTGAGATTGAAAATAAATGATTCATCTGTTAATTATATTGCGACTTCTACAGGTGTGGGAGGAAAGACGATCGATCAATTATCGAAACATTGTCGGAACAAAAATATTTATCAGGAAGGTTTTTTGAAAGCCGCATTTGCCGCACCGCAGATAGCGGCTAAAGAAAATGCATCTGTGACGTGTCCTTTAGTGATTTGGATGCAAGGGGAATATAATTATTGGGCAGATACGACGAGGGGATTATTACCCCATATTCCGAATGTGGTGGGAAAAGATGAATATAAGACTTTAATGATACGGTTGAAAAACGATATGCAAAATGATGTCGTTTCTATTTATAATCAGCACAGTAAGCCTCTTTTTATAACCTATCAGGTCGGTGCGCAATATACTCGAGGGAGAACCTTGAATATCGGTATGGCCCAATTAGAGGCTGCAAACGAAACAGAGGATATTATTTGTGCCGGTCCGGTGTATCCGATGACAGATCGTGGGGGACATCTCGATGCGAACGGTTACCGTTGGTATGGAGAGATGTTGGCTAAGGCTTATTACCGTACCATAATCGAGGGAAAACCTTTTATTCCTTTACAACCCGAAGAATTATCGAGAACTTCTGATCCTAAAGAAATTAAAATTTGTTTTAGAGTTCCTGTGAAGCCGTTGGTACTTGATGATTATACTACGGAAAAGATAAAAGATTACGGTTTCGCTATTTATAATGATGGTATCCGGCAAAAGATTACGGATGTAAAGGTAAAGGGTGATTGTGTGCATATAACTTGTGAAAAGGATTTATCGGGGGCAATAGAGGTGACTTATGCCGGAGCTGATGAATTTAAAGGTCATGGTAATTTGCGGGATAGTGACGATTATGAAGCATATTATACATATATCGATCAGGATGAAAAGAATAGCGACGGGACTTTTATTTTTGCCCGGGATAGAGATAAAGATGGAAATTATGTCACTTTGCGTCCTAATTATGAACCGAGAGATAAGTCCGGCAATATCATATACGGTCGCCCGTATCCATTATATAACTTCAGCGTGGCTTTTTATTATAAGTTAGATAAAGGTGTAAAAAAATATCGGATACATATTCCTGAAAAAGATAAGTCCGAATTAGATAAAGTCTTGGAGATAAATAAATAAATAATTAATCTTTATTCTATATCAGTATGAAAAATAATTTACTAAAAAATGTGCTTATTGCCGCATTGTTTTGCAGTTCAGGTAACTATCTTTCGGCTACCGATTTGTATCTTTCTTCTGCCGGAAATGATACAAATAACGGTTTATCGGCAGAAACTCCGGTAAAGACTTTGTCACGAGCATTCACTTTGGCTGAAAACGGTGATGAAATACACGTGCTTGATTTTATCGATATTTCTGCCGAGCCTAAGAAAGAGGGCAGTTCTTCGAATAATGACATTAAAGTAGATGGTTCTACCACATTCGAACTTGGTGGAGTAACCTATGCGACTTGGAATGTTCAGGGAAAAAATGGTGTGAGACCTTTGGATAAATCTTTGAAAATTACAGGAAAAAGTGCTGAAACTTGCGGATTTGTCGGAAATGGAACGACACGTTTGATTCGTATCGATTCTTTTAATCAATCGATAGAGTTTGCAAATCTTTCTTTCAAAGAGGGAAATAGTATTCCTATGGGAAGTGACTTCGGTGGAGCGGTGTATATCAGGAATGCATCGGCATCTTTTACCGATTGTGTTTTTGACGGCAACTCCGCTGATGGGAAAGGTGGTGCGGCTGTTTATGCTTTGTTGGAACAAGATCGGTTTAGTGTGTCTTTTATCGGTTGCTCATTTTCCGATAATACGACGGGCAAAGGGAACGGAGCTGTAGCTCATATTTTAGCAGGTAAGAATATTTCGTTCAAAGAATGTCTTTTTGAGAATAATACGACAACGGGTCTGGGAGGCGTATTTTTCGTGCAAGGAGATCTTATGCTTAGAGTTGAAAAATCTGTATTCAAAAATAACACCGCAAAAGACGGAGGCGTGTTTGCATTTTTGGATAATGCGGCTAAAAAGACCGGAGCTTATTTTGAAGGTTGTGCATTTTTGTATAATTCCGTTACAGAACATGGTGGTGCTGTTTATGTAGATAATAAAACTACCGGATCGACATGTGATTTGTCTTTTATCAATACGACTTTTTACGGTAATCATGCCGCATCTTTCGGAGGTACTATTATGATGAATAACGGTAAAGACGGAAGCATGCTTAATCTTGTAAATTGTACGATTACCCGTAATACGAGTGCTTTCGGCGGGGCGACACCTCAAGCCGGAATACGTGTGGCTGCCGGTGCTGCTAATACCGTAACCTATAATATATATAATTCTATTATTGAAAATAATTATCTGAAAGATGATCCTACAAAAGTTTTGGATATGTCTGTACAAGGTAATGATTCTTATCTGATAGACGGGAAGAATTTTAATCTTAAAAATTCTTTTTTGGGACGTTTGTTGGCTGATCATGGATATACTTCTCCTCTCGAAAATGAGAATTATATAAATTATAATGGCGGATCGATTGCGGGATTAGCTATCGATCCGGATAAATATATTGCCACGCAAAACAGTGTCCCGGTTTATACCACTTCTCCGGCATATCGTCAGGGGAATGCTGAATTTTTGCAGGATTTGGGCATTATGACTGATCAATTGGGTGCTGTACGTTCTTTTGCTGACGGACGTTGTGCATCAGGAGCGATCGAGACGCCGCTGACTCCCGGTGGCGGAGAAGGAGAATCGTCGGTTTATGAGCATTTTATAATATACGGTCAGAGTCTTTCTACCGGACATCAGTCTTATCCTTCTATGTCGACCGAATCTTTAGAGGGTAATTATATGATCGGGGATCAAGTTTGGATAAATCTCGGGAATACGACTTTTGACAAATTTAATCCTTTGAAAGCCTCTTTGGCTATTTCGGATAAAAATTCGGCTAAGACTAAAAATGGTGGTATTGCCGAATGTCCTATTGTTGCGGCGGTAAATCATCTTCGTTTGAAAATAGATGATCCTGATGTAAAATATGTAGCGACTTCTACCGGTACGGGAGGTAAAACTATTGAACAGCTTTCAAAACATTGTACCAATGGATATTTGTATAATGATTTTAAATATGCGATGTTTTACGGGGCTAAAATTTCTCGGGAACTGAACAGCGTGATTTCTTGTCCGGCAATTATTTGGATGCAAGGAGAATATAATTATACTTCGGATTCTGAAAAGGGGTTGACACCGGGTGTACCTAATACAACCGATAAGAATGAATACAAATCTCTGCTATATAAATTGAAGGACGATATGCAGCAGGATGTCATGAACAGTTATGCTCAAGGCGAGAAACCTTTGTTTATCACTTACCAGACCGGCGCGCAATATACTCGGGGGAAAACTTTGGAAATAGGTATGGCTCAATTGGAAACCGCTAATGAGAATGAGGATATGATTTGTGCCGGACCGGTGTATCCGATGACAGATCGGGGAGGTCATCTCGATGCGAACGGTTACCGTTGGTATGGAGAGATGTTAGGTAAGGCATATTACCGTACGAAGGTATTGGGGCAACGCTTTGTTCCTTTGCAGCCGATAGAAATCTCCCGTACGGATAATGCGAAAGAGATAAAAATTCGCTTCCTTGTTCCGAAATTACCTTTGGTGTTGGACGATTGGACTGTACAGAAGAAAACGGATTACGGCTTTAGAGTATATAATGATGACGCACAACAGACGATAACGAATATCCGGATAGAAGGAGATTGCGTTTATTTGACTTGTGCTCAGGATTTGAGCGGTGTAATTGAAGTAAATTACGCCGGAGATGGAGCAAACGGCGGACATGGTAATTTGCGTGATAGTGATGATTATGAGGCTTATTACAAATATATCGATCATGATAAGAAAAATCCTGACAACTCTTATTTCTATCCTCGTGATAAGGAAAATGATAATTATGTGACTTTGAGACCTGATTATGAACCGAAAACGCAGTCGGGAGAGATTATATACGATCAATCTTATCCGCTTTATAATTTTAGCGTGGCATTTTATTATAAATTAGATAAGGGTGAGCAAAATTATAAAGTTCCGAATCTGGACGATATTACCGATTCGGCAGAAGCTGTTCAAGTAAGTGGAGCTTCTTTGCATCAAGCCGGTAATTCTATCCTCTTAAAGGGGGTTAGAACTCCCGTACAAGTAAAACTTTATTCTCTTTCGGGAAGTTTATTGAAAATTATTGATGCGCCTCAGTCCGGTTTATATTCTTTAAGCGATTTTGATAAGGGTATTTATATCGCTAAAGCGGTAATTGATGGGAGTACTTGTTCTTTGAAAATATCGATACGGTAAAATTTAATAATCGAGTAAAAAATGGGCTACTTTTTGAGGTAGCCCATTTTTATGGAAACGTAAAGTTTGTTATTGTTCTGTTATTAAAGAATAACTTTCTTTATTTCATTTCCTGCTTTAATCAGATAAACTCCTCGAACAGATAAGTTTATAAAACATGAGTTTTCAATTGTTACGGTATCATAGATGATTGCACCGTTTAATGAGAATACAGTTATCTTTTCTCCTGAGGAAAGTCCGGACAAATGTATTTTTCCGTTTGATACTGTTACGTTAAAAGAGCTTTTTTCGGATTTATCGACAGCCGAAGTTCCTTTATTCACATTTTCCGATTTTTCTCCGAGACTTCCGGCTTCGTTGACGGCCTGGATGCAATATTCGTCGTTGTCTTTACTTGCAGCATCGGTATAAGATGTTTCGGTAGTAAATCCGATTACTTCATTATTGCGAAGTATTACGTAACAGATGGCATAAGGTACGGCTTCCCAACTAAGTACATTTTCTGAGATCGTTACATTTTGCGGTATGCCTATTGTTTCTATTAAGCTGCGAGGATTCCAGTTGTCATTGCCGCTGACAATATTTTCATAGGTATAGCGGGCTGCCTCATCAGCAGAAAGTTCAGCTTTACACTCACCGCCTTCTTCCATACCTTCGTCAGTACCTGTATAAAATGTTCTTCTGTTATTTAGATCTACGGGATTTCCATCTATATCCATACTGTTATATTCTGCAAATAGGGCGGGTATTCCTCCCATTTCACTCCAGCCCTCCGGAGCAATTCCTACTTTCATGGTCGTGTTTAACCATACGCAAATCGGGTTATTATGCCAAGGTCGTCCTAATTTGTTTTTGCCGTCGTTCGAAGCTTCATTCCCATCGATGGTACAGTGATCGAAAACATATCCCCATTGAGTTCCTTTTTCATGCTCTGGAGCAGTGATGACCGATC
This sequence comes from uncultured Porphyromonadaceae bacterium, assembly GCA_900545915.1. GTDB lineage: Bacteria > Bacteroidota > Bacteroidia > Bacteroidales > Coprobacteraceae > Coprobacter. Next base: position 29,040 of record URAV01000027.1, on the reverse strand, counting down.
CGCTTCTGACATTGTATAATATGCAATCTTCGAATAAGCAATCTCCAGCTCCATAGACATAATCGACAGCTCCTTCGATATAGCATCCTTTTACATAATGACGGTATCCGGTGTTTCCCGGAGTCATCCATGTATCTTGGTAAGAGCGAAATTTACAATTATGAAAAGTTATGCGGTCACCCTTTGTCATCATAGCTAATGATTGTGGTCCGTTTTGGCGTTCTACACCCCAGTCGTTAATGAAGGAAATATTTTCGGAAAAGAAGTCATTACTATTTATTCTGACAACAGTTCCTTCCATTTGGTATGTCGGGGATTCGGGATTATGTACCGAATATTTCCATGCTGCCGTGTCGTTCTGATACCATTGTGACCCTTCTTGCGGTTCGCTTTGAACATTGATTTTCAAATGTATGTTTGTTTTTTCTTTATCTTGACCGATAAGGTGTATGTTCGGTTTGTCAGAAGGAATAACGACTTGTTCTTCGTAAGATCCGTTTTTAATAAATATCAAATAAGGAGTAGTTCTGTTTTCCGGGGCAGCGTCTATTGCGGCCTGCACCGATTCATAATCTCCGGTTTTATCTGCTGCGACTACGGCATCAAATACTCGTGCAATCGGCTGGGGACGATTCATTGTCGTGAAATTCAATGTAACGCCTTCAAATGGATTTCCTGCACGGTCGGTAATTGCACCGGCTGGTACGGTAAAAGTATAGGATGTATTATATTCGAGACCTTTGTATTCAAAGGATGCTGTACTGCTTCCGAATATCGGTTCGATAACAGAACCGTTAAATTCTATCTCTCCTGTACCGGCTTGTACCTGTTCGTTAAAAGATAAAACGATTTTTCCATTTGCAGATGCCGTATTAGAATCATTTTCAGGAGAAGTCGATAGTAGTATCGGCGCTTCTTTATCATCGATGCTGGAATTATCGGCATAGACAAAAATGTTTGTTAAATAGAAGCCTTCGGTATCACTGCTTCCCGGAGTTCCGATCAAATCGCTTGTCGCATCTGCCGCCCAACGAATATATACAGTATTTGCTCCTTCAGCTTCTTCGGGTAAGAAAGCTTCCATTTTTTCCCAATTTGCGCTGGTCTCTTCCATAGTAATAGTCGTTAAATCTGTAAAATCGTTTCCGTTTAGGGAATATTGCATTTTTTGCGTTTTGTGTACGCATGCGTTGTCTGCAGCAACTAAGGAAGTTACTTTTATATTTACATAATCTTTTGCTGAAAATTTAGCCTGAAAATAACGGGGATTATTCATTGAGGCATAATCGGTATAACGTCGTGCACAGTTATAAGTGATACTTCCGAAGGTGCGAGTACTTCCTCCCCAGTTTGTCGTACTTCCGTCTCCATTATATAAGGAAAGTAATCCCTTATTGTCTGTTGTAGCGGCATAATCGGCCGGACGTTCACCTCTTGGTTCACTCGTTTCCAGATCCCAACCTACGATAAATGGAATTTTGTCGAAAGTTGCAGTATAGATTTTATCTTCATCGATTTTGACCGTACGTTTGTTTTCGCTCGAACCGTCCTCCCATTGCAGGAAAGATGTAATAGGATTAGTTTCTATGGTCATAGTTACGATCGTACCTTCAATATATTTTCCGTCAGTCGGCTCAGGATTAAGATTTACTGTTCCCCATTGAGCGCCTGCCCCATCTTTATTAACAGTAAATGTGTAGGTCGTTAGTTTGTCAAATACGGCGACTATCTCTAAATCATTCTCAATATTGAAAGAATAAGGATTTTCTGTCGATAATATTTCCCCGTTTTTTGTTTCCCATTGTTTAAAAGAGTAGCCGAAATTCTCGGTAGCGGTGACTGTGACCGGATCACCTTGATTAAAAGTGACGTTTGAGGGAGAGACGCTTCCGGCATTTTCCGGCATTACCGTTGCTGAAAATTGTGCAGGAGATGTAACCTGCTTGATCCATCTCGTATCTCCCACACATTTGCCGTCTTTTCCTGCAGTAGCTAATGGAGAGCTTGATAAGATGGTAAAATCACCGTTGGCGGCATCGGGAAATCCGATAGTGGTTAATCCTAAGCTCTCTAAAGTAATATCGTTTATCGTCTCTGTCCGGTTATACCCGCCATAGTTGACAATCAGGTTTTTCTCGGCAGTAAGTGTTCCTCCGGTTGCATTTAGAATCGATGGTGTTTTGCCGCTTACTCCCGGTTCATTGATAATATTGTTTGTGAAATTATAAATGGAATTTGTGCTGTAATTTTTTGCCGTGTTACAAATCGCATATTTTGTATCTTTAGACCATTTGTAAACCGTATTGTTCTCAAAAATAAAAGTAAATATATTGTTATTGTCCGATCCGGTAGGAGAGAAAAAGCTTTCGCCTAAATAATTATACAGCGAACAATTTTTTACAGATACTTTTTTGACGATATGTTTAGGATATAAAAAATTCCATCCGTTATTTCCACAATCGTAGATTAGGCAATTTTCGAATTCTATGTTATTTATCGTACCATCATTACTTGTTCGTAATAAACAGCGTCCGATGTTCGTAATTTCTGAATTTTTGAATTCCAGAGTAGATATATTCCCGAAATTTCCGCTTATAAAATAATCTGCTGAACGGTTTATTTTTACGCCATCGAAGATCAATCCTCCTCCATTTTCAGATGTATCGTCATTTCCTGTTATGTCGAAAGTAATAATCACTTCTGCATTTTCTTCCGCTTTTAGAGTAATACTTTTGTCTGAGGGAAAAGATATTTGCTTATTATATGTTCCGCTGCTCATCAATAATATATCTCCGTTTTCGGCTTGAGTATAAGCTTCATTGAAAGTTTGAGTGGTAACATTAATTTCTTTTGCATAGATTTGAGGTAGCAGAGAGCTTAAAAAAGCGATGCTTCCAAAAAGTTTTTTAATATCCATATAGTAAAATTTTAAAGTTAATGATGATAAGAGGTTGTGCCAGAGTTTTGACACAACCTCAAAGTGTTATTCTTTTACGATTAGTTTGATGATCTGACTGTCGGCTTTTATAAGATATATACCGTTATTCAGCTTTATCGAAAATTGCTGTCCGTAGATTTTATCAAGAAGAATTCTTCCCTGCATGTCTGAAATACATAAATTTTCGCAAGGATATTGCAGTGATAGAATGCCGTTGCGGTAATTGGCCTGATTTCCGCTTTGGGCGATTTCTTCTTTAATACTGGAGGTATTTCCTTTTACAGTCAGTGTCCCATTACCTTCGAAAAATTCAGAGTGAGAATTTGCATCGAATGTTCCTTCTGTATATTCCGTATCGTTTAAAATCAATTTACCTACTATGCCGTTTGTGTTCATAACAGCTTTACCTCCTGAAAGAAGGGATAATGTCGTCGATTCTCCTGCCGCGTCTGCGTGTTTAAATATAACCTTGTTTCCTGTACCTACTTGTATTTCTGAAGCGCCGAAAGCATTTGCTCCTTCCCCTGATATATTGATAGAAGAACCTTCGGTACGCGGACTGTTCGTGATATTCCATATTCCGGAAAATTCCGAGTTATTTCCTTTTAAAACAATACTGGCTTCAGTTATGCTGTTCGAGCTGTTATCTATCGTTACGGTAGATTTTCCATCGATGTTTCCGGGAAAAGTCATTGCATTTATCTCACCTCCACTTAATTGTAGATTTATTTCTCCGTTAATATGGATCGGAGCATTCAGAGAGAAACCGCTTCCACTGGTTGCGTAATTAAGTTTAGTGCCGCCTGCCATATATAATTCTTTGATTTCAGTATCTTTTCTTAGCCTGATATTGGCACTGTTCAGATAGATTATTACCGGAAAACTTGCCGTTTCAGCTTCCATTTCCGATTCAACGATTACGGTGTCTCCTTCTGTGGGTAATATGGCGGGAGTATAATTGGCCGCCACATTCCATTTTTTATTATCTTTAGGAGTCCATATAAACGGATATTGAGGATGTGTGATTGTCAACGTTCCGTTTCCTTCCAAATATGCAGGTAGCGATGACGCTGTATATTTCCCTTCGGCGAGCAGATTGTTATTTGTGTAGACTTCACTTAAAGAAATGTTTGCGCTGAGGTTGATTTTTCCTCCTTCTGCTACCTCTATTTTAGTTTTATGAAAAAGACAATCGTCAGATTTTACAGTCAGTTTGGCAGAATTCTCGATTTTGATGTTTCCTGTTCCTGCTGCATTCATACCCGAAACAGCTAATTCACCGTCATTGATATTCAGATCTCCGCTGAAGTTACTGTTGTCGCCTTGTATGGTTAGTGTTCCTGAACCTTCTTTATCGATAGAGCCTTCTCCTGAAATCGAAGTTGCAAGTATTAAAGTACCTGTTATTTGAAAATTCGTGTTGTTTTCGATAGATGCACTTCCGGCAGTGAAAATAACTCCGTTTTGATCATTCTTTACAGAACCGCCTTCAAAAGATAAGTTGCCTTTTAATTCTGATGTTTTGGATATGTTGGCAACGGAATTTTCGTGTAAGCTGATACTCCCGGCAAAAGAATTTCCGTTAATATCGATTTCTCCACTGTTGACGATGCCTAAATCTTTATCTCCGGGAACTCCTGCCGGATTCCAGTTATTTGCTTCATTCCAGGTCGAAGATGAAGATCCTGTCCATTCATAGATGTTGCTGACAGGAATTAATGTATAAGATTGCCCGGCTTCTGTCTGAAGATCGTATACTGTTGTTTCTTGTAATACTAATTCCGGAATTTTAGATTCGTCTTTGATAATTGGGTCGGGAATTTCGTAAACAGAATTTAACGGGTTGCTGTTGTTTCCTGTGGCAACACTTAATGTGAAATTTCCGTTAGCTTTTAATGGGGTTGCCGTACGGATGCGCAAATTTCCTCCGATATTGGATTTTATCGTTACCGAAACAATTTCTCCCCATTTCCATTGCATATCGACGATTTCAAAACCTCCACGAGCTTTTAATCCTTTTATGTTTCCTTCAGACCATGCGTCGGGTAGGGCAGGTAATAGATGCACTGTCCCGTCATGGCTTTGCAACAACATTTCGGCAATACCTGCACAACATCCGAAATTTCCGTCAATCTGGAAAGGTGGATGTGCATCGAACATATTTGCATAAGTACCACCGTCGGGGTCATCAATTGTCGCATTAGGGTCTTTCAGTTTTAATTGATTTTGTATCAATTTATATGCATGATTTCCATCGAGGAGTCTCGCCCATAGACATACTTTCCAGCCCATAGACCATCCTCTGCTTGCATCGCCTCTTCCTTCTAAAGATTTTTTTGCTGCTTGAAACAGTTGAGGATTGGTATATGGCGAAATTTGGTTACCGGGAAACATTCCCCATAAATGGGATACATGACGGTGTCCGGAAGTTTCTCTGTCCCAGTCTTCAAGCCATTCTTGTAGTTGTCCGTATTTTCCGACGTGCATAGGGGGCAGTTGATCTTTCAACTTTTTCAGATCTGCTGCGAAGTCGGCGTCTTTACCGAGAATTTCGGCTGCATCGATCGTATTTTTAAGTAAGTCGAAAACCATTTGATTATCCATTGTAACTCCACTGAAAAGTGCGACATTCTGTTTGTTTCCACTGTCATCGACATAAGAAAACAGTCCCGGATGATTTTCCGGAGAGTTTGATGGAGAGACAACCTTATATCTTGTTTTCGGATCGGTAATAAGGAAATCTTGATAAAATTCGCAGGCGCTTTTAAGAATAGGATAAACTTCGGATAAAAATTCTTTATCTCCGGTAAACAAGTAATGTTCCCAAAGATGAGAACAGAACCATGCATTACATGTCGGCCATATTCCGCAGGCACTTTTATCGACTGCGCCTGTGGAGCGCCACAAGTCGGTATTGTGATGAAGTGTCCATCCCCTGCAACCATACATCGTTTCTGCAGATTCTTGTCCGGTGACGCTTACATCTTTCACCATTTCAAGAAACGGTTGGTGGCATTCGCTCAAATTGGTTACTTCTGCAGGCCAATAGTTCATTTCCACATTTATATTTGTCGTATATTTGCTGTCCCATGCAGGATATTGTCCTGCATTCGGATTCCATATACCTTGCAAATTAGCCGGTTGTGATCCCGGCTGAGAGCTGGATATCAATAAGTAACGTCCGAACTGAAAATAGAGAGATGCTAATGACGGGTCATTTGTGTTGGAGAATTCCTCGATACGTTTATCTGTCGGTTTCTTTTCTTGAATACTATTGCTTCCGAGGTCAAGAGAAACTCGTCCGAATTGCTCTTGATATCGGGTGATATGATCATTCTTTGCTTGCTCATAATCTTTGTCGAACTTGTTTAAATAGGAAAGAGCTTTTGCATCGCTGTCTCCACTTATGTCTTTATAATTTATAAAGTTTGTAGCTGATGATATATATATGTAAGCGATGTCGGCATCAGAGACTTTTAGTATTTTATTACTGCTGTCTGCCGATTGAGTTCCTCCCTCTGCCACTACCCTAATATAGGTTGTCGGTCTTAAAAGATTGGGAATGTTTTCTTCAGCAGTTTTGCCGGGTGTATTTTTTACTCTTATCGTATTATTTGTTCCACTGACGATTTCCGTAGATGCTTTGACTCGGTTGCTTTTCAACGGGCCTACAAAAGATGTGTTAAAATTGACCATTCCTTGTTTTGATGCGGAAATTTTGATGATAATCAAATCGTCGGTAAATGATGTAAATACTTCGCGTGTATAATCTACTCCGTCAACTGTGTAAGTTACTTTCGCTATTGCATTGGAAAGGTCTAACTCTCGATAATAATTTGTTGGTGTTTTATGGCTTTCCGGAAAATCTAATAACAGGTTACCGATAGATTCATAAATCATGCCGTGCCCGGTAATATTGCGGTCTGCAATAATGTTTGCCAGTGCTACTTTTTGTGCTTCGGCATATTCTCCGTCATTGATATATTCTCGAATTTGATTTAAGTGTGTTTTCGCATTGGGATTTGCATTGTTATACGGACTTCCTGACCAATAAGTATCTTCATTGATCTGAATCGTGTCTTGTAGAATTGTACCATATACCATGGCGGCCAATCTTCCGTTTCCTAACGGAAGGGCTTCCACCCAATAATCGGCGGGGCGATCATACCAGAGTTTCAGATCTTCTGCTTTTACAGATGTTATCCATGTAATAAATGACAGGATAATCAGCAATAAATGTTTGTTCATTGTCATTCGATATTAAATTTAGTAGTTAAAATTTTGATAACAAACATACGAATGCAGGGTGGAAACAGGTAGGTAAAAATGTACGGAAAAGAGGGTAAATTTGTGTATCGATAATAAATTTATTTTTTTTGAAATAGTTCTTGATGTGGAAAATTTGATAGCTTGAAGTATCGTTATTTTATTGATGTCTCTGTTAAAAGGTATTTTTAATGTGTTTTTTTTGTTATGGCCTGTCTAAATTTTCCGATAGGGAAATATCGTCATGTCAAGTTCTTAGTGGTATTGAAAGCTTTTTTAAGAAATTGGAAAATGAGAAATGCTATTTTGTTGTAAAAAATACACGAAATTTCTTTTTTATTCTGAATTCATCATGATTAGTTTATACTTTTTACCTATTTTTGGCATATAGGAAAACACACACAATATGTATAATATGAGAATATACCTACTATGTATTTGTATTTGGTTGTTGGGAACTCGGCTTTTTGCAGAATCATACCCCGAATTTACAGATCGTTTTAGCGTCGGCTTGCAAGATGCGTTTGCACAAATAAAGGGTTTGAACGGAAAATCATCTGAGCAAGAGATTGATCGGATGAAGAAAAATTTTCACAGAAGTTTAATGAAAGAATATCCGGTGGGATATGATTGGTGGTTGCAAGATGGGGAAAAAATAGATTGGTTTGACGGTGATATGGCTTCGCAAGTGAAATTACGGTTACTGAAATTAGGAATTTCTTATCCGGTAAAAGATAATTTCTCTTCTTTGTCGAAGGCTATATCTCTTTATGTCGATGCCTGTGTGGAACGGAGGGAAAAGAGGCTGCAGGTATTCTTGAAAAATAAGCCGGAGATTGTTTTTACTAAATTTCATATATTACGTCCGTCTTATTATGCTTATACAGAGGGGTTGTCCGATGCCAGAGGTGAAAAATGTTTTATTCCGGACAGCGAATTGTCTTTATTGCGCATGAAAGGAATTTGGGGAGAACAAGAACTTTTGGGAAAAGCTCCTGAAGGAGTTTTTCGTGATCCGGAAGTTCATTTTGATGGGAAACATATTTTATACTCATTAAAAAAGTCTTCTAAAAAAGATGATTTTCATTTGTATGAAATGAATCTTGATACTCGGGAAATTAAGCAAGTAACGTCCGGAATAGGATTTGCTGATATTGAAGGCATATATCTCCCTGATGATAATATTTTATTTAATTCGACTCGTTGTGGAACTTCTGTCGATTGTTGGTTTACAGAAGTGAGCAATCTTTTTATTTGTGACCGGAACGGAAAATATATGCGTCAGATAGGATTCGATCAGGTTCATACCTTACATCCGGTTCTTTTAGAAGACGGTAGAGTGGTATATACCCGTTGGGATTATAATGATCGAGGACAGATTTTTCCGCAACCGTTGTTTCAGATGAATACCGATGGTACGGGACAGGCTGAATATTACGGTGGAAACAGTTGGTTCCCGACTACCATAACACAGCCTTGTGCTATACCGGGAAGTCGCAAGGTGATGGCTGTGCTTATGGGACATCACAATCCTCAGCACGGAAAACTTGCTATTATCGATCCTGAAGCCGGACGGGATGAAAATGAAGGTGTGATGTTCGTTGCTCCTGTACGAAAACCGGAAGCTGTGCGTGTGGATGGGTATGGACAAGAAGGTGAACAATTTCAGCATCCTTTTGCTTTAAATCAGACTGACTTTTTGATTTCTTATACTCCATTAGGATATCATATCGGTACTCCCATAGAATTTGCTATTTATTGGATGAATATCGATGGAGAAAGGGAACTTTTGGTAGCTGACTCTAAAATATCTTGTAATCAGCCGGTATTGGTTTCTCCTCGTAAACGTCCTTTCCAACGAGTGAATATGGTCGATTATACAAAAAACACGGGGACGTATTATTTACAGAATATCTATGAGGGACGTAGCATGAAGGGAGTAACTCCGGGTACGGTTAAGAAATTGCGGATTGTAGAACTGGAATATCGGGCGGCCGGAGTAGGCAGTGCGTATGGGCATGGAAAGGGCGGAGGAGGTCATGCCTCTTCTCCGGTGGGAGTCGGTAATGCGAGCTGGGACTTGAAAAAAGTCTTAGGGGAGGTGGATGTAGAACCTGACGGTTCGGCATTTTTTGAAGTTCCTTCTCGAAAACCTCTTTACTTCCAAGCGTTAGATGAAAACGGATATGTCGTACAAACCATGCGAAGCTGGTCAACTTTACAACCGGGTGAAATTCAAAGTTGCGTAGGATGTCACGAACATAAAAATTCTGTTCCTTCGGCACAACATCCGGTTTCGGCTGCGATGAATAAAAAAATACAAAAGATCGTGCCGATAGATAATAAAGGGATTAGAAATTTCGGATTTATTAATGAAGTTCAGCCGATTATAGATAAGCATTGTATTTCTTGTCATGACGGGGTAAAACATCCTATGAGCTTAAAAGGAGATTTGAAGGTTGTCGATAATCAAACTAAACGAATGTTTTCGGACGCTTATCTAAATCTTACGCATGCTCGTAAAACGACAGGGGATAATGATTCGTGGCAGGGGCAGACCGATCACCCTGAAGTAAATTGGATCAGTGCGCTTTCAGAGCCGTCTGTATTGCCTCCGTATTCGGCAGGATCGGCTACGAGTAATTTGATGAAACGGTTGAAGTCCGGGCATGGAAATACGCGACTTTCTCAGGATGAAATAGATGTATTCGCTTTGTGGATCGATCTTTTAGTTCCGTTTATCAGTGATTATCGACAGGCAAATAATTGGACTGAGCAGGAAAAAGATTATTATGATTATTATGATAAAAAAAGAGAGCAAGCAAAAAGTGCTGAAAGAGAAAGCATAAGAGAGTATATTCGTTCTTTAAATGAAAAAATGGTAAAATGATGAGGGTTTGGATTATAAATTTTTGCTTGTTGTTCTGGGGAATATCCGAAGTATGGGCTACACCGGGAAATATTGTTTCTCCGGATGTTTTGGCTTGTTCGACAGATGGTAAAACTTTATGGGTCGGCAATAGATTTTCTTCGGAATTGTTGAAAGTCGATTCCCGTACACTTGCTATAAAAAAGAGAGTGACTCTAAACGCTCCGGTGACAGCAATAAATGTTATGTCTGACGGTTCTTTGTGGGTCTCTTCCGATGGAGTGTCCGGAAAATTATATAAGATAGATGGTAGGGATATGAAGGTGTTGGGGGTATTCGATACCGGTTATTCACCATCTTCTTTGTTGATAGATTCTTTCGGTAAAGCTATTTGGGTCACGTTACGTTATAATAATGAAATTAGGAAGTATGATCTTGATGAAGGTTCGTTCATTTGTAAGGTTGAAGTAGGACGTGAACCTGTCGGGGCAGTCTCCTTTGCCGGCGGAAATCGTATTTTAGTTGTGAATAATATGCCTGAAATGTCGGCATTGGACTTTCCGGTTGCTGCTAAAATGGATATTATCGATACAGAAAGAAACAAGGTTATTAAAAGGTTGCTTTTGCCGAACGGATCGACCGATGTAAAGTCTGTGACGACAGATGTTACAGGTGCGTATGCTTATGTAATTCACTTGTTGGCGAGGTATCAGTTGCCTACAAATCAGGTGGATAGAGGATGGATGTACACAAATGCGTTGACTGTTGTAGATTTGAAGAATGAGAAAATAGAAGCAACGGTGCTTTTAGATACTCCCCAGAAAGGGGCTGCCAATCCTTGGCAAGTAATGGTCTCTCCCGATAATAAAGAGATTTGTGTTGCTCTGTCGGGAGTACATGAGGTTTGTCGTATAGATAGAGAAAAGTTGCATGATCGTTTGGCACAGGCAAAACAGGGAGTAGCGGTAACACCATCTTATAACGGGTGGGAGAACGTGATGAATGATGCCGGAATGCTTTATGGTATTGCCCGATATCAGCCTGTCGGAGGGAAAGGGATAAGAGCCATAGCAATGAACGGAAAAACTTTATATGCTGCGGGATATTTTTCAGGAGATATTCATATTGCAAAAAGAGACGTATTTGATGTACAGCGGAAGTTGGGCAATAACATGCTTGTTTCTGCCGAAGGAAGAGGGAATATGTATTTTCATGATGCGACATTAGGTTTTCAAGGGTGGCAGAGTTGTGCGAGTTGTCATCCGAATGATGCCCGTTCAGACGGTTTGAATTGGGATTTGTTGAATGATGGTCTTGGCAATCCTAAAAATACTAAGTCGTTGTTGTTGTCACACTATACACCTCCTTGTATGGTGACCGGAATTCGTGCAAATGCCGAAATAGCGGTACGTTCCGGAATAAAGTATATCCTTTTTGCTGTTGCTCCGGCGTCGGTTGCCGATGATATGGATGCTTATCTGCGCTCTTTAAAGCCATTGCCGAGTCCCTATCTCCAAAATGGACGTCTTTCTGAAAAAGCGAGCAGAGGAAAAGAGATTTTTGATAAAGATTGTTTATCCTGTCACTCCGGACCTTATTTTACGGATGGAAAATTGTATCCTATAGATTGGGTTACCGGTACGGAAGTCGGGAAAAAGATGGATGTTCCGACGTTGATCGAAATATGGAGAACTGCCCCATATTTATATGATGGACGTTGTGCTACCATGAAAGATATGTTGAAGGTGCATGGCCCTCGTACACGCGTTTCAGAAAAAGAAATTGAAGAGTTGGAAGAATATATATTGTCTTTATAATTGCTTGTCATGAAACATTTTTATCTATTTGTTTTGTTTCTGTGTTCCTTTGGTTCATTATCTGCCGGAGAACCGTCTTTTGCATTTTGTGATTACTCGCAAGGTAAGGTATTTATTCAGGAAAACGGGAAGATTGTATGGGAGCACAGAGCTCCTGATTCGAATGATATTTGGGTGCTTCCTAATAAAAATGTTTTGTTTACGGCCGGGAAAGAAGTGCTTGAGGTCAGCCGGAAAAACGATACGGTTTTTCATTATACATCCGAAAGTAATATTTTTGCTTGTCAGCGTTTGAAAAACGGAAATACATTTATCGGAGAGTGTGATAACGGACGACTTTTAGAGGTCTCTCCTGATGGTAGTATTGTAAAGGAGGTATCGATTTTACCGTTTGGAGTAAAAACCGGAGGACATGCGTTTATGAGGAATGCCCGGTGTCTGGATAACGGGCATTATCTGGTTGCGCATTATGGCGGTAAATCGGTTGTTGAGTATGATGAAAATGGAAAAGCAGTCTGGAATATTCCTATTCCCGGAGGTGCGCATTCGGTAATACGTCTGCCGTCGGGGAATACATTGGTTGCTGTTACGGACAAAGATAATAACCCCGGTATATTCGAATATGATATGGCAGGTAATGTGGTTTGGTCATTGACGAATAAAGATTTATCGGGAGTTTTGAAATTTGCCGGAGGTATGCATTATTTGTCAGATGGACGCTTGTTTCTTTCCAACTGGGTCGGACATGTCGATTCGAAAAATCCTGTACATTTGTTGGTTATAGATAAATCTTCGAAAAAGGTCCTTTACGAAGTTTCGAACAGAGACGAAATAAAAACAATATCTTCTGTATTTGCTTTAGATGCGTTGAAAAAACATATAAAATCTTATCATTAATATTTGTTTGATTTATTAGATCTGATAAAGATATTGTAGAATTTTTGAATATGTTTTTTGTCGAGGTGATTAAAAAATAGTATAGTTCAATAAAAAACGTTTCCGTTTAAACCGGAAACGTTTTTTATTGAATACTCAAATAATTGTTTTATTTGACTGTGATTTTTTCTACTTTTTGATTATTCTCTGTTTTGATAGCTATCATATAAATTCCGGGAATAAATTCATCTATATTGATTTTTTCAGTTGATGCCGGAGCTTTTATTGTTTTCATGACAATACCTTGCAGATTTATAATCTGGATTATTTGAGCATTTTCAGTTTCGATTATTAAATTTTCTCCGTGTTTGACAGGATTGGGATAGATGGAGATCGTTTTTTCCGACTCTGAGTCGATTCCGGTTATTATTGTCTGTTCTTTTACTTCTGCCGTAAATGTTTGGGTCGCGAAAGTTCCGTTATTAAAAACATAGACATTCACATAGCTTGATCCGACTCCTATGCCTGTTAAATTGAAAGAAATAACTTGTTCGTCTTTGTCGATATCTACATTGGAGATTCTCACATTAGGATCTGTTACCATATTGGTATATACCATATAACTGAAATCTGCTTGTTCTGCTTCTCCATCGAAGTCATAATTTACTTTTACAGAAATAGTTTCACCTTTTTTGAATGTTTGTCTTGGAATCTCGGCAATGTTTACTACAGGATCTTTAGGTTCGATAGTAACGGAAAAATCTTGAGTGATAGTATGCCCGTTATTTATAAGTGTAACGGTAACGGTAGATTCTCCGGCAGTAACTCCTGTAATATCAAAGGAATAAGTTTCATTGCTTATATTTTCATTTGAAATAGTGATAAAATCATTATTAGCAATAGCCTTGATACTGAAATCAGATCCTTGTTCTTCTCCTCCTAAACTAAAGAATGCGTTTATGGTAGTAGGTTCATTCCCGATTTTTATTATTGTATTTTCGATCGGGTCGATGACAGGTTCTACTGGAGCAGGAGTATTGTCTTGCAGTGCAGAGATTGCGAAAACGAATAATCTTGAAGCGTAAGAATCTCCGGGCTTCGAACCACCGGATTCATTTGTAAATGATATAGATTTGATTTTCTTTTTGTAATTCTTGACGTCTAATTTGCATTCATATAAAGAAAAACTGCGGGCATCGATGGCATCATTGTCTCTTTCAATAAGATAAAGTCCGTTCAGAGCTGTAGAAGCATCAGGTTCTCCCGATTGGAACCAGTCTTTTACATTGACTGATGAATAAGTCTCTGTCGTATTGTCTTCGAATGTGATCTTTCCTGTTCCACTACTACCAGCACCGAAATCGGATGTTCCGTTCGTTGAGGTTGCGAGTATCATTAAAGATTTGGTACTTACGGGAGTGGCGAATGAAATTTCTACTAAACCTTGATTGGTGTAACAGTCAGAGAAGAAAGCATTATTGCTTTCATAAGAAGCCAATTGGTATTTTACGCCACTGTTGATACTTGTTATGATTCCATTTGCAGGAAGTGCTCCTGTTCCGTTGTTGACATTGCTTCCGAAGAAAACTTTGCCATCGTTATCCAATCCGGCATCTGTTGTTCCGGAAGCCGGAACATCCTCTGCAATAACATCTTTATTGAATCCGGTTAAAGTGACAGGTATGTAAGCCGGTTCTTCTTCAGCTGCGGTAATTGAGACAGAGAAGGTCGATTCTTTACTAAATTCTCCATTTGTCAATTTAATAGTAATATTTGCTGATCCTTCGGAAACTCCATTTACATTGAAATTGACCTGAGAATCTGTGTTGGAAATTTCTGTAATAGAGGCTGCGGCATTGTCCGATGTAATATCGAATTTAAAATTCTCTTCTTTGGATGCATTTCCTAAACTGTATGTAGCGGATAACGCCAAAGACTTTCCTATTTCTACGGTTTGATTGTCTAAAGTTTGCAGTTCTAAAGTGTTGACAGGAGTCTGATCGACTAATGCAGAAATGGCAAATACGTATAGTCTGGATGCGTCGCTTGATCCGGGTTTTGATCCTCCGGATTCATTTAAGAAAGAGATCGATTTTATTTCTTTTCCGATGTTTTCTTCAGAAATAGTTAATTTATTTTCGTATAATCCGAAATTTCTTTCATCGATGGCATCGTTTTCTCTTTCAATAAGATAAAGACCTTTTACCGCTACATTGTTCTTGGGATCGAACCAATCGTTTACCGTAAAGTAGTTATAAGACTGACTTGTTCCGTCAGAGAAATGAATTTCTCCGCTACCGAAATCCGATGATCCGTTGGCAGAAGTTGCCAATATCATTAATTCTTTCGTTTTTATTGGTTCTGCAAACTGAATATTCGTTAATCCGGCAGCTTTGTAACAATCGGAGAAGAATGCGTTATTTTCATTATATGGAGCTAATTGGTAAGAGGCTTTGCTGGTTTCTCCTATAATGATTCCGTTTGCAGGAAGAGCTCCGGCGCTGTTCACATCTGTGGTGTAAAATACTTTACCATCGTTATCCATTCCGTCATTCGTAAATGAAGATGTCGGCATATTTTCTGCAATAATATCTTTAGTATAACCGACTAATTTTACTGGGACGTATTTTGTTGTAACTTGTACATTCTCGAATATGGATACGCTGAAAGAAATTTCTTTAAAAAATTTTCCGTTTGTTAAAGTAACGGTGATATTGGCAGATCCTTTGTTGATGCCATTTATAGAGAAATTTATTTTGTCTTCTGTATTGGATATGTCGGAAATTGTTGCAGAGGCATTGTCTGAAGTAATGTCGATTTTAAAATTATCATCCTTTTCAGCTCCTCCAAGACTGTATGTAGTTGATATTGCCACTGTTTTTCCGACTTCGACATTTTGATTTTCTATAGTTTGAATCTCGAGAGTATTTTGTTCTGGCGTTTCTCCTCCGACAATTGCCGATACAGCGAACGGAATCAGGTATCCTTCATTTCCTGTTCCCTTGATAGTTATCGAGTTTACTATTTTGGCGGGGTCACTGGTTATCGAAACTTCTGAAAGCCTGAAATTAGCTCCGTCGATATCGTCATCGTATGCACCACTGTCAAAACCGCCTTCTCTCCAAGTACGAAAAATGCGTCCTAATCCAGTAATAGCACCTTCGTTGCCGTTCCAGTCATCTATGGATAGTTCTGTAGCAATATCATTAGAACCGTCATCATAGTTGAGTGTAACTTGGAATAGAGATTTTCCGTTAGTACTGGTTGCTAAAAGCATCAGTTTATTAGCTTTTATCGGGTTACCGAAAGTCAAAGTTTTTTCTTCCTTGTTTTTCACAACGATTCGAGTTGCGTTGTTCCCTGTATATGGAGCTAATTGATAAGTGACATTTCCTGATTTTACGATGCCATCGGAAGGAAGACCTCCTGAACTTTGTAAATCTGCACTGTAATATACCCAAGAAACATCATCCATACGTTCAGAAGAATGGGTTTGTGCAGGTTTTACTTCTGCGATGAAATCTTTATCGAATCCGCTCGAAATTGTGAGAGGAATGACCTCTTCTGTGGTTTTGGTATTCGGATTTGTTGGAAAGGATAGGGAATGTTCTCCTGATATAGCTTTGACGAAGAAAGCTCCCGTTAAAAATACTCCTGCAAATAGCAGAGATCTGTGTGGTAAATTTTTTACTTTCATAACAGATATTATTTTAAGGTTGAAAATAGTTTGATAAACTATATATAAAACAAGAAGAGCATAAAAAACACTTATTTAAAAAATGAATAAAAATAAAAGGCACTGAAATTTTTCAATGCCTTTTATTGAACCTTGTAAAACTTGAATTATTTTACGATGATCTTCATGGTCTTTGTATAATCTTTTCCGGAAACCATTAATAAATATGTGCCTGCTGTCAGATTGTCTGTCTGAATAATCGTTACAGGAGCGTTTATATTTTGGTTAGAAATCGTTACTCCTTGTAATGTCATCAGACGTATTGTTTCTGCATCGGTAGTTTCTACGGTCAGACTATTTCCTTTTCGTACAGGATTCGGATAAATTTTGATTTCGGAATTGTCTGTGGTAGATTTTTCTATTCCTACGACCCAGCTGACTTCTTCTGCTGTTGCCGCCAAAATATATCCCCATTCGTCATTTTGGTAACCTTGCAGTTCGACGGATGCAATTTCCTTTTCTGGATTTGTATTTATCGATATTTCAGCTAAACAACATTCTGAATCGAATAAAACTTCACTATTCCAATTGTAGCCTTTTATCCCTTTTATTGCAATCGGGTTGGCTGTTACTTGTTGGTCTGATTCATTTAGGTTATTGAAACCTCTCATCCAGAAAAAGCTTCCGTTATTGTGATCTGCCGTAGTTCCGTCGGTATATCTTGCTCGTGCATAGGCAAGTTTAGTAGTCGAATAAGGGGAATCTCCTGGTCCGGCAGTTACCAGAATATGTATTTTTTTTGCTTTTACTCCTTTGTTCAGGGTAAGAACAGCATTTTCTTTTCCTATACTTTTAACCGCATTAGCCCCGTTATATGGTGCTAACTGGTAGCGCACCCCCGATTGGCTGGTTATTTTTCCGCTTTCAGGTAATCCGTATTCCGGCAATACGTTCCGGCTGACCCATACAAAAGACGGAAGTTTATTTGTTTGAGTGCTCATAGCGACTGAAGAGGATTGTATCGGAGTGCTTTCAGCAATGATGTCTATATTATACCCGCTTAGTTCTAAAGGCATATATTTATCTGCAACTTCTTTCCCGAAGATGCGCACTTCGCATACGGCATATCCCATTAATTCATCGGTAGCAGGGAGAACTAATTTTACAAAACGCATGTTTTGTCTGCTTATTTCGTATGTATTTGTCCCTACATTACAAGATTTTGAGATAAATTCACGATATTCTTTCGTTTCGTCATCGGCAGCATAAAATTTCAAATTTTTAGGAACTGCAGTTACTCCGGAAATATTTTTCAGTACGATTTCGACTTTATTGATTCCGTAAATAGCCCCTAAATCAAACTCTAATTCGGTATCTACCTCATCGTAAGATGTCATCGCAAATGTTTCATCGTTTTCGTCGGTCAGATATTCTATATGTTTTTTAATGGAAGGATATTGAGTCATGCCTTCGTCTTCATCATAACCTGTACCGGCTTTTAGGATCGTAGCTATTTTCCCGGCAGCTCGATTAATATTTTCCAGATCGGTGACACTCACATTGAATATCGTAGATCGGGTATATTCTCCTTTCTTGAAATGTACGGCGACCTTTGCAACTCCTTGTTCCGTACCGGTTTTCATTTTATAGCTTACAGTTTTGGCTTGCAAATCGATTTTACCTATTTCTGTAGTCAGTAGATTTTCATTGAATGATTCGACTGTAAAAGCATAATCGTCATCAGCTTCGCCACCCCAGTCAAATGTAAGTTTATTTTCTTGTTCTGCAGAAAGACCCATGACAAGATCTTCTTGTTGCTGAATAGAATGTTCTCCTAATTCAGTCCCGTATATTTCAAATTCCCATACTCGTATTGTAAAAGGAGATTTGTCGTATATGTTGAGTTTTACATAGCGACCTTCCGTAGGAGCAATGTAATCGTCTTTAATTTTTACACTTCCCTGTTCGGTTTTTTCAATAACAGGTTTCCAATCTTGTGCATCTTTGCTGATATATATTTCGTAATTATTGAAATTATCTCCCGATTCTGCAACCTGACAGTCCATTATACGGGTTCTGTATATGTTATAGATCTGTTCAAGGTCTATAATAACTGTATATTCCCGATTACCGGATGCACACCATTTCTCGTGCATGGTTACATCATCGGAAGAATATTTACCGTCTAACAGATATTCCGGAGCTTCATTGTCTCCCTCGTTCCATTTACTGCAAGAGTATATGCTTTTATCAACACTTACCAGTTCTAATGATTTATCATTATTTACTTCTATCATGTTAGATTGCGAATAGGTCACACTGGCAACTTCGTTTGCCACGGTAACGGAGATGTCATACAAACCTTCTTGTGAGAAGTTGAAAACGGCTTTTGAAGTACCTTGTCCGCTTACCAAGGTCGCATTTTGCGGTATTGCCCAAGTATATGAAGTCGGAGAATTATCGGCTTCTGCCGTAATTGTAACATTAGTCCCTGTTTTTACTAAGGTTTGAGAAGCATAGCATTTGACTGTAATTTGTTCACGGGAAGGATACTTTACTTCTAAAACAGAGGGAATACCTTCTTTATAATCGTTAGAAACTGTAACTACTTCTATCTTTACAGATGTTTCGTTTGTGGATGTACGTTTAAACTCAGGAATGTAAAAACCTCCGTTGCGGGTTTGACCGATCAATTTCCTTTCGTTTCCTTGAGTCATGTATATGTTGTAATGATGTACGTCGGTAGATTCTTGTACATCCCATGTAATTCTTAAGTCGCCTCCTTCTGTCGTTAATTTACTTTCTGTTTTTAAGTTAGTTACCGGTAGTGCAGAGGGTGTATATGATTTGTTGAATATGCCTAATTGTCCTAAAGATGCTGTATAAGAGGAGGTTGCTGAGGTCGATTTGAAATTTAATGCGATGACGCATACCGTTTTTCCCGAAATAGAGGAAAGATCGGCTTCACCTATTGTCCATCCGTTTTCTGTTTTTACTGTATTCAGTTTGAAAGTTTCTAAATCGGAGGTGTTGTTAGAAGTACCTAACTTAACTTCAATCGAGCCCGGTACTGATGTTTTGTAAACTAATTGTACTTTGTCACCGGATTTAATAATCATGTTAGTTTTGAACATCCGTATTAGGTTATCTCTGTTTGCAGTCAAAGAACCTTCGACACTGATAGAAGTTCCGTTGTTATAAGCATCATCCCAATTGTAATCGAAAGATAAGTTACACCCTGCTTCTGTCCACCAGCGCCATGTCGGTAAAATGTCTTGCATACCTCTATGATACCAATCTTGTGTATTTCGTTTTTCTCCATTGACAAAACGATGCTTTCCTAATCCTGCACTGAATGAGGTAATGAAAGGTGTACTTTGAATGACAGATCTTTCGGACATAGCTGTGGACAGAGCGCAAACTTGTGCACTCCAACCATCGGTAGATGAAGGATTTGCATTCTGTACCCAATAAGTAGATTCGGCTTTGAAAGAGCTTTTCATTGCAGAGTAAGCCGTTTCACCGGATGCTGAAGGTTTGCCGATAAGATTTCCTACGAATTTTTTCCAAGTCGTTTCTTCTGGCTTAAAAATAAAAACAGAAGCATTGTGTTTGTTCTTCGAAAATATTTTACTGAATTCGTCGCTCGCTATGTCTTGTTGACATCCCATATAATTTCTTTGTACGAAGTCTTCTTCGTCCCAGCCGAATCCTAACCATCTTTGAAGATTTTCGTTAATATGTTTCGAACTTGCGTATTCTTGCATATAGTAAATGCCGTTTTGTAGAAGTCCTTGACGAGAGCTTACATTCATAGAATTGTCGTACCAACCGATAATCATGTGGTCATTGCCGTCGGCTTTTTTACAGTCTTCAAATTCTTTGATAAAACCAGACCATCCCGGATTTCCTCCATGATAAGTTTCTTCATTGATCATCCAGCCGTCAAAACCGTATGCAACTGCGATTTCGTATAGTTTTTTAGCGTAGATATATTCTCCGTTTTCCATTGCCAGCATTTGATCGATCCATTCTCCTGTACCGCCAAAAGCTGATGGTGGGAAAAATATAGTTCCTAATATTTTTACTCCATTCATGTGTGCGACATCGATTGCCGGGGCTGAAGGAGGAATGATAATGCCTTCGCTGGCAGAACCTCCCCACCAAACCAATATATCGATGTATTGCCAGAATGTGGGGTTGCAGCCGATGAAATTGAAAGCATCTTGAGACGGAGTTGTGCTGCATGCATCATTCATAGTTACCATAGCACATAATTGACCCTCGTAATGTTGGTAAGGATTTGCATTCAAATTTGTGTTTTGAAAACGGGGTTGCAATTTTATTGTAGCTTTGTTGAACTGAAAATCGGGATCCATTGACGGATTCCAGCCTTTTAAATTTAGAGGATGCCAACATGGTGCATAAGGTTGTTGGGACATCGCAATTTGTCCGCTCCATAAAAAGAGCAACACAAGAAAAAAAAGTTTTTTCACTTTCATTGGTTTATGATTTAAAAATTAACGTATTATTGGTTGTGCAATATTTAATAATTATAAAACGTATGGTCGTCATAAAAACACTTAGTCATAAATTTCATTTTTCGTTGGGTAATGAAAATGCTCTAATTTTTTAGAGCATTTTTTATATCTGTTTTTGATCCGAAAAATCTACATTGTCATCTGAAATTGTCAGGAGTCTGTCTGATTCCCGAATCATTATTTGTATCAGCTATGTCCCAAAATATCTTGGTATCTTGACGGTCGATGTAATTTTGGGGTATATTCTCCTGATTGCTGGTATATTCGCTGTTCGGATAACGGATGCGTTTGATAAATTTCCCGACTGGGACGTCTTCTGATATATTGCCGATATGGTTTTGCAGACGAGGATAATCTGTCCGACGAAATTCCGCCCAGCCTTCGTTTCCATTCGGGAAAACAGCTAACCATTTTTGTGTTATGATAGCTTCTAAAGCCTTTTCTTTGTTGTTAGTAAATACTCCTTCATCGAGATTGCCCATAACTCCGTTGACATAAGCTGTTGTGAGTCGAGATAAGATTCCGTAGTAGTCGCAGGATGCTTGAATTCCTTCTTTAAAGTATGTCTCTGCATCTTTTTCTGTTCCCCAATTTCTTAATGCAGCTTCTGCAAGGAGAAACTTTGTTTCGGCATAACTCAACCATACGGATTCACGGGCATATCCAAACCATCGTGAGTTGTCTAATGTCGTAGAGTTTCTTGAATAACTGCGTATTACCGAATATTTAGCTGAAGAGCGGTCTATATCGGAACTGCCGATTGCGCATCCCGTAAACTCTGATGAAGTATCTTCGGTATCTTGATCCTTTAATTGAGTTGTCGGCGTGGGACGATACCAGCATACCTGCATACGAGGATCATCTCGTGAGCTTTGTGTTTTATATGCCAGTTCCATGTCTTTAGACATAACGACATCCAAATAAATATAGCTACACATGGCATGAACATTTTCGTTACCGCCGATACCGTCTCCTCCTAAATCGGTAGGAGCGTGTTTCGGTATTGTACGCATATTATCTTCATTGTTTTGAATTAATCCTCCTTTAGCTGTTAATGCGGCAGTTCCCTCCCTACGAGCCCAATCCGGGTCATAATTAGATATCCGTAAAGCCATGCGTAGCCGCAAAGTATTTGCAAATCTGATCCATTTTGAAGCATCTCCATGATAACAATTATCATTATTCCCGGAGAATGTGAATTGACTTGCATCGTCGGGATTTATGTTTTCTACTGCTTCGGCCAAAATGCGAAAACACATGTCATATACTTCTGCACCTGTGTCGTATCTGGCTTTTTCTCGCGGATTTTGTCCTCGAACATAATCTGAGAAAGGAATATTTCCGTATGTATCTACCATTTGTACTCCCAAAAAGGCGAAATAGATGCGGGTGATATAAAATGCGTTTTTGTATTTCTCGGGATTAACATATTTGAATACACGGGTTAGTCGGGAATATTCTTTGCATCGGTCGCGATAGAAATGTTCCCAGCGTGTTGATGAATAGCGATCGGTATAACGATAGTTGGGAGACTCGTTAACGAAAGATGGGTGGTTGTTGGCAAAATATCCTGCGTATATGTCATGTGTTAAGTTTGTCGTTTTTTGATAATCGTTGTACATCCCTTCATACGAGAATGTTTTGAAATCGGACTCGACAGATGCTTCGTTTTCTTTGGCAAAAGCTAATTCGTCATCCGGGATGGTTTCAGGAAAATCTATACTGGTAGAACGTTCGTCGTCGTTTGAATCATTCCCTGTATCTCCAGCTCCTACGTATATAGAGTTTTCAGGATCGATATTTATTTTATCGAAATCTGCACATGATGTCACAGATAGAAGTATTGCCGATATCGTAATATAATGTAATTTCATAATCTTATATTTTCAAATAAAATGATTAAAATCCGACATTAACAGAAAATCCCAATGTTCGTGTATAGGGTATGGATGTGAAATCGAATGCTTGAGAAAACATTGTCGTATCATAACCTCCTTCTGGGCTTGTTCCCGGAGTATGACTCATCAAATAACAAAGGTTACGGGCAACGAATGCGACTTTTAAGCTGTTAAAAGGAGTTTTCTTCAACAATGTTTTGGGAAATGAATAGCCGAGTGACAGCTCTTTTAGCTTGATGAATGATGCATCATATAAGAACTCTTCTGCTACGTTGGCTATTCGTTTGTAGTAACTTTCTGCATCAACGGCTGTCGTGTTGGGTGTGCCGTCTTCGTTTACTCCCTTTACAGTAATTTTTCCCCGATCTTCTGTGCGTTTTGCCATACCGTAGTTTGTAGCTACCGATTCGGACATGGATACTATATCTCCACCGAATTTCATGTCGAAAAGTGCAGTCAGGTAAATACCTTTATATGTAAATGACGGAGTAACAGACATTAATAATTTAGGTTGTATATTACCGATCGCTTTACGGTCATTACCTTTGCTTTCTTCGATCAATGGGTAGCCATCGCGAACAATGATATTTCCGTTATTATCGCGTTTGTAAGATTGTATCGGGTAGATATCTCCCAATTTCCCTCCTTCACGAGCTCCGACGTCTATGATAAAGTTAGACTCTCCTTCGTTAAATATGACTTCTTTCTTTTCTGGTGTTAGTTCTATCACTTCAGAGAGGTTGTGAGCCATGTTTATTGTAAGATCAAATGAACAATCTTTAGTTTTTACAGGAGTACCGTATAGCATGAGTTCTACCCCTTTATTGCTTACCAGTCCGGCATTGATATATTTTCCGTTGAAAGAACCGGTCATCGGGACTATTAACACTTGATTTTTTGTCCGGCTGTTATAATAGGTAAAATCTATTCCTAACCGGTTTTGCAAAAATTTTAATTCTAATCCGCCTTCATACGAAGTAGAGATTTCAGGCTTTAAGGTCGCATTAGCTCTGATTGAAGTATCGGGAGAAGTTAAATCTCCTGTATTCCCGTTTTGCTTATAATTCAGCCAGTTGCACAGTTGGTATGGATCGGTATCTTTACCTACTTGTGCCGCCGAGAGTCTTACTTTTGCGAATGTTAACCAAGCCGGAAGCGCCCAATTTTGATTACGAATAAAATCGCTTACTACAAAACTTAAATTGGCAGAAGGATAAAAGAATGACCGGTTATTTGAGGGTAATGTAGAAGACCAGTCATTTCGCGCTGTCAAGTCGAGAGTAAGATAATTGTCAAATGTAAATTGGAAAGTTCCGAAAACCGAATTGATCTGTTTTTTCATATATGAAGCATTCGCTCCGTTTACACCTAATGCGGAATTCATTTGCCATACTAATTTTTTTCGCATGTTTACAGAGAATGCATCTAATCCTGTCCTTTGCTGGATCATGATATTACTGCCTAAAGAGTAACCTATTTGTATGCGATCTCCGATATTGTTATTTCCTAACAACATAAATTCTGCATTTTGTTCGAAGAAACGACTTTCTGATCGGTCTAATCGGTCTTGTTTTTGTTCATCTAAAGTCGTGACATCCAAACATTTGGTAATGTCCGTAGTTTTGAAGGTTGTGTTATAATAATCGAAAGCATATTTGGCTGAGCCATGTAACCAGTCGGTAAAGTTCAGTTTTGCAGTATAGTAACCGAATGCCCTCCAACGTTCGTCATTATTGCTGTATTGATTTTCTATAAAATAGGGATTTAATACTTCTTCAAAAGGTCCTGTCCAATTGATATGAGCTTTTTCAGGAGACATATAATGATCTTTCAAATCACTTAACCGGATATTATTGGGTATGAATAATAGTTGATATACAATACCGTTTTTCCCGTAGAGGGGACGATTCTCGGTTTTAGTGCGAGATAAAGATATTTTGGAATCCATAGACAAGTATTTATTCATTTTCATCCCGGCAGTCAGATCTACATTGATTTTGTTCATCTTTTCACGGGAAAATATGCCGTTGGCATTTGTACTTCCGAAAGATGCCCTGTAATTAGAATCTTCTTTTACGTTCCCGATAGCGACGTTATGAGTCTGAGCAAATCCCGTATTGAAAAAATCTTTTAGTTTATTCCCGTATTTTTGAAAAGGGATGTTTTCTCCGGTAAAAGTCGTATATTCATGTCCGTCAAGCTCTGGCCCGAAACTATAAGGCGTATCACTGTATATACCATTTGTTCCTTGACCGTATTTATCTTGCATTTCCAATGTCGAAGCGACTTGAGTCCATGTAAAGTTGTTGTTGTACGTGACTCCGAATCCGTTAGACTTTGTCCCTTTTTTCGTAGTAATTAAGATCACTCCGTTTCCGGCTCTTGATCCGTATAACGCAGCAGCATTAGGACCTTTCAAAACGGATATTGATTCGATATCTTCCGGATTAATATCGACAGTAGTGCTTCCTCGGTCATATCCGCTGTATGCAGAAGCAGTAGAAGTACTTTCTTCTGTAAAAGGGACGCCATCCACGATCCATAACGGTTGATTGTTATCTACGAGAGAGCTATTGCCTCGTATGGTTATTTTGGTAGATCCGTTTAATCCGGTATTGGATGTAGTCATTTGCAGACCTGCAACTTTCCCTTGTAAAGCTCCTGTTATAGACGGATCTCCGGTTTGGTTGAGCTTGTCGCCTTTGATTTCTTGTACCGAATATCCTAACATTTTTTTCTCTTTTTTGATTCCCAATGCCGTAACGACGACTTCGTCGAGGGTATGAGTATCCTCTTGCATTTGAATGTTGATTTTATCTCCTTTAATTGCGTGTTGTTCGGTTTTAAAGCCGACGTAAGAAAATTGAATATCTTTATATCCCTCCGGAACGATTAATGTATAATTTCCGTCCATGTCGGTCATTGTTCCGGATGTCGATCCTTTTACGGATACGCTGACTCCGATTAGAGGTTCTCCTGAGGCATCGGTTACCTGTCCTTTTATAATTTGTTTTGAGTCTTTTCCCTTCGGCGTAGATTTTATTTCTTTTTTATTGGGGTATAGATAAATGATTTGAGAATCTATTTTATAAGTGACGCCGATGGGTGGCAATACTTTGTTTAATAACTCTTTTACCGGGATATTTTTTTCGTTTATATCTCCGACCTTCAGTTTGGTTAGTTCGTCATCATAAAAAAACTTATACTCAGTTTGAGCTTTGATTGTTTGGATAATGTTCTCTAAAGTCCCGTTTTTAAGAGACAAAGTAACTTGTGAGAATGTTAAGTGTGTAGAAAGAAACAAGAACAGAATCATCGAGGCTATTTTTATATGCCTCTTTTTTGCTAAAACATTTTTCATAGGTATTTATTATTGAATCAAACACATAAAGGGATAAATTCTATTGTCTTTTTCCCCTTTGCATATAAAACAGTCGTATTTGTGAAAACACTTACTCGAAAATTTGTTTTTTATGAGAATGTTGAGATTTTCTTGATCTGCAAAATTTAAACGGCGACAGGCAAGAAAGAACCGCTTTCTTGCCTGTCGCCGTTTAAGGATAAATTGTTATTGTATGAAATGATTTACCTTTTAATCGGTTTTATGTATATTTTGCCTTCATTTTTTGTATATTCTATCGGCATGGCTAATGTCAAATTAAGTAATACGGAGTCGAGGTTTTCTTTTTGATAAATAACTCCGGAGTAAGTGCTTTTATCGATGTCTGGAGATAGAATGATCTCTGTTTTGTATAAATGTTGGAGAGTCGAAACGATTTCCGAGATTGTCGCATCTTCGAATGGAATCATTCCGTCATGCCAAACTGCATCGAGTTGCGTATTGAATGTTCTTACGTGCATTTGTTTCGTTGATTTGTTTAATTCAGCTTTTTGTCCCGACGAAAGAACAATCATTCCTTCGTCATGTTTTCCTGTGACTTTGACAGATCCGCGAATTAGAGAAACTTCTGCTAATTGTCTATTTTTATCGCAATTCATATTAAATACAGTACCGAGTACCTGTACGTCTAAAGTTTCATTCTGTACTGAAAACGGGCGTTTGGTATCTTTTGTTACTTCAAAATAAGCCTCACCTTCTAATTCTACAACTCGTTTCTTTTCAGTAAATTTTTTAGGATATTTTAGAATAGAAGAGTGGTTTAACCACACTTTTGTACCGTCGGGTAGAATGATTTGCCGTACAGGATCGGTCTTTGAAGTAGAGACAATCTCATAATCACTCACATTAAATCCGAAGTAATTTATCGCAAAGTATGTTCCGATAAATAAAACGATGATGGCGGCTGCATATTTTATTGTAGAATATATCCACTTTGATTTGCGGATATTTTGTTTCTTTTCTTCTATATCTTTGATTCGGCTATATAACAGTTTCTCGGCATGGAGTATATGGCTCTCTTTTGCAAAACGGATTTTGTCTCCAGAGTGCCAAATTCTTTCCATCTCTAATAATCGATTACGATTATCTTTAGACAAGTTCATCCACGAATTAACGATCGCTAATTCCTCTTCTGAGCAGTTGTTCTGTAAATATTTCAATAATAGTATTTCGTCTAATTCATTCATTATATAAATCTTTTATTATAAAAAACAACTGGTTGCTGTAAAACACTTACTTGTATTTCATAAAAAATACTTGTATCCATAAAATAACAGGCATCAAGTGGGATAAATTAGCACGAAGAAATTTTAATGCTTTATACATATGGGCTTCTACAGTTCGTAAAGAAATATTCAGTAATTCAGCTATTTCTTTATTTTTCATATCATTGAGATAACTCAGTTTAAAGACCTCTTTACATTTTTCAGGTAAAGACTCTATTACCGAGAAAATTTCTTTATTGATTTCGTTACTTTCCATTTTTCGGATCGTATCGTTTTCATCCGGATGAAAGTAATCTATTTTCTTTTGGTATATATCAATTAAAGATTGAGAGTAATTATTCTCTACATTTTTATGTCGAATTATGTTGATAGCCTTAAAATAAACCGAACGGTACATAAATGTGTGGATAGAATCTCCTAAGTCTATTTCATTTCGTTTTTCCCATAATTCTACAAATGCATCTTGTACTACATCTTCTGCCTCATCTTCATCCAAAAAGCGATTTGCATAAAACATCAATCCCGGATATAACCGTTTGAATAATAGATTATATTCTTGTTCTATTTTTCCTTTTTCAATCAATATATTTTTCTCTTCAAATTTCATAATTTATGATTTCCCTTTTGTTGTTAAATGATAAGGGAATTTCTACAATGTGTATAATATATTTATATACAGACTTTTAAGATAATATTTAAAATATATATTGTTGAATTTGAGAGCAATATTAATATATTTTTTTGTTTCTTTTTGTACTTGACTGCAAAAATTTACACAATAAATATATAATTATTGCTTAAAAGTTTGTATAATAGAGCTTGAAACTTATAATTCCCTTTTTTGATGAATTCTCAATTCAAATATATTGAAAATAGATTGATATATTCCAAAAGTCGATATTATTTTATATAGAGAACCGCACTTGTTTTATCAAAGTTTTTTTTCATAGCATATAAAATTCCCTCGATTTCTTGTTATCGTTCCGATCTTTGTATATCCTAATTGTTCATAAAGGTTTGCCGCTGTATGGTTGCTGATGCGGGTATCCAGTTGTAGCGATGTGTATCCATGTTCACGGCCAAATGTTTCTGCAAAATTCATTAATCGGCTTCCGATACCCTCTCTTTGTCGATAAGGGTCAACACATAGTCGATGTAATACTAAGGGTGATGTTCCGGGATTTTTCCATATAATACTTTGGTAGTCGGGGTCTGGTCCGGGAATAAGAGATATGATGCCGATGACGATATGGTTGTCTTCATAAACATATAGATATTGATTATCTATATCTTTAACGAAAATTTCTTTGGTGGGATAAGTTTCGTTCCAACCAGAAGATGATTGTCCGGATATTACCGTCCTGGTAATTAATCCCATGATTTCTTCTATGTCATTTTCTTTTGCCAGACGTATAATCATCATATTCGATTGTTAATATATAAAAAAACAGTCCTTCATAAATATGAGAACTGTAAAAGTGACTCCGACAGGATTCAAACCTGTAACCTTCTGATCCGTAGTCAGATGCTCTA
>URAV01000026.1 GCA_900545915.1 uncultured Porphyromonadaceae bacterium | reverse complement strand
TCTATGTAATGTGAAATATTTATGCTACAAATAATATTCTTGGTTATAGGTCTTTGTATTATCGTTCTTGCATTGTCATTTGCTTTCAAAAGGCATGCAAGACTAATTCTGTGATCAAGCGCAATTACCTTGTTTGCCGGTACGCTATTGCTGGTCGGAGTCGGTGTGATCAATCCGATTGATAGAGACAATACTGGCTCTACAACGTTTTGGGGTACTATTATAACATTGATTTCAGGTGCGGCTCTCGCCGCTTACCTGGCGGTATGCTTTATTCAATGACTTTGTTATCGTAAGTTCGGACATAATATTTGTTTTCAGTAAATTCTATATTTCAAGTAAACTGTGATTTTATTCCTCTTGCTCCTCTAACCACTCTTTTAATTTTTCTTTTAATAATTGTTTATCAGGAAGATATAAGGCATATTGTTGCGCATAGATATTGGAATCTTTCGGTAAAGTAAGTTCTACCAGTGCGTCTTTCTTTTCTTTGCAAAGCAAAATTCCGATCGTCGGTTTTTCAAAATCTTGCTTGACATATCTGTCATAGTAATTGACATACATCTGCATTTGTCCTAAATCCTGATGAGCCAACTTGTCTACTTTCAAGTCAATAAGTACATAGCATTGCAGAAGTCGGTTATAAAAAACCAAGTCAACATAGAAATTTTCTTCATCGAAAGTAAATCGTTTCTGGCGTGCTTCAAACAAGAAACCTTTACCCAACTCCAATAAAAAATGCTGCATTTTGCCGATTATGGCATTTTCTAACTTGGTTTCAGAGTATGACGCATCTGATTTAAGTCCCAAGAACTCCAATGTCAGCGGGTTTTTTATGATGTCGTCTGGTTTATTGATTGTTTGTCCTTCTTGAGCTAAACGCATAATCGAGTCTTTGTCTTTGCTAATAGCCAATCGTTCATATAGACTTGAATTATACTGCCGTTGCAGTTGCCTCACACTCCAATTCTGCTTTTGAGCCTCGATTTCATAAAATCTGCGTTCCTCATCGGATTCAATGCGCATAAGCACCAAATAGTGAGACCATGAGAGCGTAAACGAATATTTCTCGGTTGATTTTATGGGCCTTTCGGTAATTTTTTGAATTTGGTCAACACTGTTGACCGAATTGCTGTCTGAAGATTGGGTCATCACTGTTGTGCCAATTTCTTTTGTAGAGAATATTGTGAAAAATTTGCGGCATCTTTTTAATGTCTCTACAGACCAACCATCACCCAATCGCTCGGTTAGTATTTTTGAGACACCTTTTAATAGTTGCTTGCCGTATGTTGCACGTTCTTCCCCGCCCTGTATGACATTTACAATAGTGCGTCCTATTTCATATTTAGTGATGACTTCGGTAATGTTGATTGCTCGTGCAACATTTGCTCGTGCATTCGTAATCAATCGCTCGATGCGTTCTGCGACATCTGCTATGATTTGGTTATCTATATTTTGTATTTTACTCATAATCTTTACTTATCAAATCTTGTACTTTAACGCCTAAACATTCTGCTATTTGGAATAGCGTTCCAAGACTCGGTTGACTGGTGTTAGTACACCATTTAGAAACCGTAGCTTGATCTTTTCCCAATTGTTCTGCTAGCCATCTGTTGGTGCGTTTCGTTTCCGCCAACACCACTTTCAAGCGATTCATATCTTTCCCCATGCGTTATAACTTTATCTGTACGTGGACAAAGATAATAATAGTTCAAATATTCTGAGGATATAATGAAAAATATTTCCTTTATTATTTTAATGTTTTGCGTTTTACATCAAAAATAAATTCTATTTTTGCACGCAATAGCAGTATACATGAAAAGCCATGTAGATTTGCGTTTATATTACATAAGAGCAAATGATGTATTAAATCATGAGTAATTTTTCCGACATACCTTCACAGTTCGATGATTTGGTGAAAGATCATCCCGTTGTTTTTATTAGCTATTCTTGGGACAGCGAAGATCATAAATCTTGGGTTCGTAAACTTTCTGACGATTTACGAACAAAGTATGCTGTTAATACTTTACTTGACCAATATAATAGAGGAGGCTATGACTTGATTCAATTTATGAACAAAGGGATAGAGATTGCCGATAGGGTTATTCTAATAGGTACACCAGCTTACAAGGAAAAATCCGAAAAATATGACGGTGGGGCAAAGTACGAGGATCAATTGATTTCTGCAGAACTATATCACAAGATGGGTTCTAGCAAGTTTATTCCAGTTTTACGTATAGGGAAATTTGATACTTCTTTTAGGTCTTTAATTGAAACTCGAACTGGATATGATATGAGGGAAGATGCTCAATATGAAACGAACCTACATATTTTAGCTGCTGAATTATGGAATAATCCTTTGAATGCAGCTCCTGCTTTAGGGCCTAAACCAGAATTTACTCTGGCTTCTACAATCATTCCATCTCAAAAGTCTCTTAAAGAACTTTCTTGTGACCAATTTGTTGAAGAAGTAAAGCGATTATTATCAACACCACACAGTGAAATAGCTTATACAGAACTCATAGAAGGAGAAACAAAACGTGCCTATGAAACTATACAAGTAAACTCTAATTATCATTTCTCCATTACGCCAGAGTTGTTTTCTCAATACCAAGAAATACATTTCAAAGCAGTAGAGAAACTGATGGCAGCGTCTATAATTGTGGTGAGATATGGAGATTTGAAGCAGCAGCAATTATTTGTTGATGCAGTGTTAAAATTATGTATGAAGCCATTTGTTAACGGAGAAATAACAACAGAAGGCACAAATTATCTACATTTGCTTGCGGCAACATTCTTATTATACACCATCGGTGTTGCTTGTATAAAATTTAGCTATTTTCAGCTACTGAATGTGATATTTAAAACAAAAGTGCCAGCAGGTAATGTGTTTAGCCCTAGCTATGGTTTCAGTTTAGCATTTTTAGCTGGCACTTGTCATTGGAGAGCAGATGTCTTGAATATCTATATGGGTTCTACATGGATTTATCCATTTAGCGAACTGTTGTGGAGGAAATTATATCCTTTATTTAAAGAATATACAATTGATATGGAAGATTTTAGGTGCATTTATTGTGCTTGGGAGCACTTATTTTCCCTATTATATCATCATTATCAATGTGGATTAATGCATCAGAATGACTTTACAACAGGGCTTTTTGTGCTTAAACGTGTCGAATTCTTTAGGATGCAAGATAATTTTTATACTTTGTTTTACAATGCAGCAAAGGAGCGGAAAGATCAGTGGGAGCCATTAAAGCAAGGGCTATTTGAAGGTAAATATACGGTTTTCGAACAAACCTATAATGAAGGAGAAGAGTATTATAAGAAATACGGTAGATGGAGATAGATGATTACTTAGTAAAATGTAAAATAGCAAAGGTCTATTTACAAGGATATAGACACATGGTTAAGAATGTAAATTGTTTGTCCGATTACTTGTCAATGGCACTAGCCCGCCTCAGACGGTGCAGTTTGTTTGGCTAAACGGTAACTTTATTTATATAACTAATTGAAAATTAATGTGAATTAATTTCTTCAACGAGGAGGAGTATTAATCTCTTTTGATGCATAATTAAAGTAGGAATTATGATATGTGAGGCAGCCTGTTATGGGCTGCTTTCTTGTTTTGTAGTCGTTATGAGTTTTCTTGATTTAGAGTCTGTTTAAATTTTCTGATAAAATTATATATTCAAACTTCTTAATTCTCCTTTTGATTGTATACGCCATGAAGCCCGTTATATTCTTCATCGGAATCGAAAAAGCATCCCTAAAAGATTTTCAAAAAATGTTTGTGTAAAATTTAAACATGTCCTAATATTTATGCTAATTATAGTATGTTGAAATATCGGCTGTACTCTTATAAATTTGTATACTATAATTAGTGAGTTAAAATCTATCAACATGAAACACGAAATTTTAGTTTCGTTTGGACGCAAGGTGCAGATGAGGCGAAAAGAATTGAAATTGTCTCAAGAGCAGTTGGCTGAGGAAGCAGGATTGCATCGTACATATATTGGCATGATAGAAAGAGCAGAAAACAACGTAACGCTTGTGAATATTGAAAAAATTGCAAAGGCGTTAAAAATTAGCATATCGGAGTTGTTCTTGTTCTAACCATTATCAAATACTTTTCACGTTGATATTCGTGACCTTATTATACTTCATAAAACTAAAATCGCATTATGACTGACATCAAAAGTATTATCGACAATAATTCAGAAGCGATCAGAAATGCTGTTTCTGAAAAATTGTTGCATTTAACATCAGGTACTGAAGAGTATGTAACTGCCTGGAAAGTTCTCCAAGACGTAGCTGCCGAAGTCGTCGTTGATATTCTAAAACCTCTACTTCCTAACTGTGAGTTCTATATACCTAAAGGCTAAGAGCCAGTTTAAATTTTATTCAACAATAATCTAATAGCCGAAATTTTGACCACGATCTCCACAGTTTCAATAGCCCTCTCATAGTTTCTACATAATCTCCTGTAATTGTCGAACCAATCGAATGTTCTTTCCACAACCCACCTCTTCTTCAGAGGTTTAAAACCTTTTTTCTTGTCTCCGCTCACCACTATCTCCACCTTGTATCCCGTATCCCTCCTGATCCTTTCCGCAAACTTGCCCTGATAGCCTGCGTCGGCAAGGATCACCTTCACCGGAGAAAGAGAATCTTTCAATATACGGGTCAGAGTCAAGGAGGCCGTCCCGTCATGAACTCCGGCATCAGTGACCATAACGGCCAAGGGAAAGCCGTTTTTGTCTACCGCTAAATGACGCTTTGATGCCCTTGACCTTCTTGTTCCCGTCAAAGCCCTTGGGACTGCGGTTATCTCCCCAATGGACGCTCCGGCTGTCCATGATTCCGAGACCGGCTTCTCGATTTTGCCCCATCCGGAGGCGTACCTTTCCGCTCAAGTCATTGAGCAGCAGATCGATCTCTCCCAAGGAAGACCATTTGCGATAATAATAGCAGACTGTCTTCCATGGGGCGAAATCACCGGGAAGCATACGCCATTGGCAGCCCGTTTTAATTATATAAAAAATGACGTTCCATATCTCTCGCAAATCTATAGCAAAATGTTTTGTTACTTTTTTGCTCGATACTTTATTAAGTCTTGAAATACTTTGAAAAGCGGTGTATAAGGGAAATAGAAGTTTATGTTAAAATACGGTACACTATTTTTAGAGCTTGTTTAACTTTTGTTCCGATAATTTTTTGAACAGGGTTACAAAATTCTTTTTATAATTTGTTTATTCTAATTTTCCCGGATTTGTGTAATATGATTGTTACGGCTTTATAAAATAAATGTAGCCATGTTGCATTAAGCTTGTAATTTGCGTGTCGGATATTTGCATCGTAAAAAGAACAAAGCAAGAATGATGAACAGAATTACATTGAAACAACTTTCTTTTTTAGTAATAGTTTTTTTTCTATTTTCTTCTACGACATCGGTTGCACAAACTATTTCAGGTAAAGTATTTGATAAAGAGACCGGAGAACCGGTATTGGGTGCAACCATTTTATTAGCGGGATCTTCTGTTGCGACAGCATCTGGAGAAGATGGTTCGTATCTGTTAAAAAACTTACCGGCAAATAAATCTTTGGAAATAGAGTGCCGTTTTATCGGATATAGTGTTCATAAAGAGACTATCATGCTTCAGAAAGGAGAGACGAAAAATATCGATTTCTTTTTGGTCTCAGAAGATAAGCAACTTGACGGAGTCGTTGTTACAGGGGTAAGAAGACGAAATACCGAGACGGCAATGATTTCGAATATAAAGAATGCCTTGACTGTTTCTACAGGTATATCGGCTGCACAGATTATAAAAACATCAGACAGTGATGCCGCCGAGATTATCAAAAGAGTACCGGGCATTTCCCTTATTGAGAACCGATTTATTATTGTAAGGGGGCTTTCTCAAAGGTATAACAACGTGTCGATCAATAATGGTGCGGTACCGAGTTCCGAAGCCGACGGCCGAGCTTTTTCTTTCGATATTATACCCAGTTCCAATATTGACAATATGATGATTATCAAATCCCCGACAGCAGAATTGCCGGGTGATTTCTCCGGAGGGTTTATAAAAATTTCGACGAAAAATATGCCGGATGAAAATTCTCTCTCGTTAAGTGTCGGTACTGGAATAAATACAGTTACCCATTTTAAAGATTTTTCATTGTTGAAATCATCTTCGACCGAATGGTTGGGATTCGATCGGTGTGCACGACCTTTATCTAAGGATTTTCCTTCGCATTTGGGATCGATAACCGATCCGTCTCAAATTACTTATTACACAAAAAACGGGTTTAATAATGATTGGAATGTAAAAACATTTCGTCCTCTTCCCGACTTAAAGTTTAATTTGACATGGAATCGGAAAATCGGAGATAAAGTCGGTACGATTCTCACTTTCGGATATAGTAATGCAAACAAGACAATTCCGGGTATGCAGAATACTCGATACGGAATATATAGTGCCACAGCGGATGTACCTACTATTGAGAAGAATTATGTCGATAATCAGTTTACGAATGAGGTGAAAATCAATGCGATGAATAACTGGTCTTTTATTCTTGATTCGAGAAATCGATTCGAGTTCAGGAATCTTTTCTCTCAGATCGGGAAAAACCGTTTTACAGAACGTTACGGAACGAGTACGGTAAGCGGAGAGTATTATGAAAATCAGACGGAGATGCTATATTCTTCAAGATTAAGTTATGTGGGGCAGCTTGCCGGACTGCATACATTGGATGAGGATATGACCCAGACATTGAACTGGACTGTCGATTATTCGTATGCCAATAAAATGGAACCTGATCGTCGGATTATAAAAAATATCGGAGGAATTCCTGCCGATAAAGTAATCACTCCCGATTTACCCTCTTATAACGATATGATAAACCGTTATGATCAGAAGTTGTACGATCATATTGCTTCGGTCGGAGCAGATTATAAAAAAAGTTTTTCCGATCACTCGTGGAATCCTGAGATAAAATCGGGGATATATGGTGAATATCGCATGCGTGAATATACACCGAGAGAATTTATTTATCGCTATGATAGACTTTCGGGTGATGAACGGGTAGATTATATAAATTTACCTTATACCGAAATGATGAATGAAAAATGGCTTGGTTATGATAAAGTTTATATAGAGGAGACGACACGTAAATCGAATGCGTATGACGGAAAGAATAGTATTGCGGCCGCTTATGTAGAAGGGGTATTTCCATTCGGTGCGTTTCAAGCGAATCTGGGCGTGCGTGCCGAGTGGTGGAATATGTCGATAAAATATGACCGGGCGATCAGTGCTTCACAGATATTGATGACAAAATATAAGTATGATAAAGTATCGGTTCTTCCGTCGTTGAATGCGACTTACAATTTTAATGATAAAAATCTTGTCCGGTTGGCATACGGGCGTTCGGTCAACCGTCCGGAATTTCGTGAAGTTTCTCCTGCCGTTTATTATGATTTTGAGCTTTTTGCCGAAGTGCAAGGAAATCCCGATTTGAAAATGGCTACGATCGATAATGTGGACCTGCGATATGAGCTTTATCCTTCGGCCGGAGAAACCGTCAGTATCGGATTGTTTTATAAGAACTTTAAAAATCCGATAGAATGGAACTTCATCGATATGGGCGGAAGTTATCGTTACAGCTATGAAAATGCCCGTAGCGCTTATACAACCGGAGTTGAAGTAGATATCCGGAAGTCTCTCGACTTTATCAATGTCCCCGACTTGACTTTAGTCCTTAATGCGGCATGGGTAAAGAGCCGTGTAAAATTTAGCGAAGAAGGGTTGGTAAAAGAGAAAGACCGCCCTCTGCAAGGTCAGTCTCCGTATATCGTGAATGCCGGACTTTATTATACGTCTTCCGAAAAGATCGGATTATCGGCAAGTTTATTGTATAACATTATCGGCAAACGCATTGTCGGGGTCGGAAAATCCACCTCTGTCGATGGAAACAGCGACTATGATGTCCCTGATGCATACGAGATGCCTCGTAATGTTCTTGACTTGACCGTAAACAAGACATTCGGGAAGATGATTTCTTTGAAACTGGGGATCAAGGATATTCTGGCACAGCCGGTTATCATGAAACAATTTCCCACTACGACGATCGATGGAGTAAAACAAGAACGGGAACAGGTTACCCGGAAATATACGCCCGGAAGATCGGTCTCACTAAGTCTTTCTTTAAAGTTTTGATCATAAACCAAAATTAAAAAACGATGAAATCAAAATTGAAATTTTTTGTTTTAGCAGTAATCGGTGCTGTTTGTACAGCCGGATTTACGAGTTGTAACGATGATGATGACAATGGGGGCGATCCTGCTGTCACCGGAGAAGTTATCGATTTGGGAGATGGTTCCGACAATTATGAGATAGCGGGTGATTTGACATTGACCTATCCCAATACTTATAACTTGAAAGGTTTTGTTTATGTGCCTGACGGCAAGACGATAACGATAGAGCCGGGAGTGGTTATCAAAGGAGATAAAGCCAGTAAAGGTACGTTGATTATTGAACGTGGGGGTAAGATCATGGCGAGAGGTGAGCAGGACCGTCCTATCGTGTTTACTTCGTCACAAGCTCCCGGAAACCGAAAACCCGGAGATTGGGGTGGATTGATTATTTTAGGAAAAGCGAAGAATAACGCCGGTGAACAGACTATCGAAGGAGGTGTCCGTTCGAAGCACGGGGGAAACGATGATACGGATAATTCCGGCGTTTTAAGTTACGTACGTGTCGAATTTGCCGGGATAGAGTATTCTACCGATAACGAAATCAACGGTATTACCTTCGGATCGGTAGGTACGGGTACTCAAATCGACCATCTTCAGGTGTCTTATTCCGGAGATGACAGTTACGAATGGTTCGGTGGTAAAGTAGATGCCCGTTATTTAGTCTCTTTGGGGTGTTGGGATGATGATTTCGATACCGATAACGGCTATCAGGGACGAGTTCAGTTTGCTGTTGCCCTCCGTAATCCGCAATATGCCGATAAATCATGTTCGAATAGTTTTGAGTCGGATAATAACAGTTCAGGTAGCGTAATCGATCCGACTACCCGTCCTATTTTTGCCAACGTATCGCTTTTCGGTCCGGTTACCGATCCGGCCAATTATCAAGATAAAGGAAATGATAAGGGTAGTACGATGGGCTGTTTCCAGACCGGAGTTCAAATACGTCGGAGTTCGAACTGCAATCTGTTTAATTCCGTTATTGCCGGATATCCGA
Organism: uncultured Porphyromonadaceae bacterium; assembly: GCA_900545915.1. Lineage (GTDB taxonomy): Bacteria > Bacteroidota > Bacteroidia > Bacteroidales > Coprobacteraceae > Coprobacter. Next base: position 42,428 of record URAV01000026.1, on the reverse strand, counting down.
TCGGTTTGATTATCGAGAACGATAAGACCGGGTCTAATTCTCAAGAATCTGCTACGGCAGGGACATTGAATATTTCCGGATGTGTGATTGCAGGATGCCAAAAAGCATTCCAAGATAAAGCTCTGAATCCGAAAAATCGGGAAAGCGTTATCAACCCATCTGATCCCGGTACATTCGTGAGTGCATATTGGGCTACTGCTGCGCTCTCCAATGAAGGAGTCTTGTCTTCGATTTCTGATTTGAAATTAAAAGGAAATCCTCAATTATTGAACGGTACACCGGATATGTGTCCTAATGACGACAGTCCGTTGGCTACCGGTGCAGTATGGACCAATAGTTATGTAAATAATTCGTTCTTTACCAAAACCGTTTACAGAGGAGCTTTCGGTCCTACTGAAACCGCTTCGAGTAACTGGATGAGCGGATGGACTAATTTTGACCCTCAGAATACAGTATATTGATTAGATTCTTGTTTTGTCGGAAGGAGGGGGAAGAGATTTTCTCTCCTTTCTTTTTTATGTCTCGAAGTAATCCGGGACATTTTCGTTATATTTGCAGAATCTATTCTTCATAACTAATAACATACATGCACAAACCATGAATTGCAGAACAAAATCTTTATTGCTTCTATCTCTCTTGTTCTTAGTTACGGGATATGATCCGTTTACAATTGCCGCATCCTCCCATAGAAAAAAAGAGCGTCTTTCTGAATATGTGAATCCGTTTATCGGAGCAAGTACCAGTATCCGGAAGGCGAGAGCCGGTCATGGATTGGGAAAAACTTTTCCCGGAGCTACGACACCGTGGGGAATGACTCAAGTAAGTCCTAATACGATTACAGGAGGTGATAATGGACCGGGATATAGTGACGAACATACGACGATAGAAGGTTTTGCTTTGACGCAAATGAGCGGAATAGGCTGGTATGGCGATTTAGGTAATTTTTTGGTTATGCCTACAACCGGAGAATTGTTTACTTATCGGGGTACTGAACAGTATCCCGATAAAGGATACCGTTCGCGTTATGACAAGCGATCTGAAAAGGCTTCTGCCGGATACTATTCGGTTTTTCTTTCGGATTATAAAATAAAAGCGGAGTTGACAGCTACACCACATTGCGGAATTATGCGGTTTACTTATCCGAAACATAAACAAGCCCGTATTCAAATCGATCTTGCCCGTCGTGTGGGAGGAACTTCTACCCGACAGTATGTAGAACGGGTGGATGATCGGACCATAAGAGGGTGGATGCGTTGTACGCCTGCTGGCGGAGGATGGGGCAATGGATCGGGAAAGGCCGATTACACGGTATATTTCTATGCGCAATTCAGTTGTCCGTTGAAAAAATACGGAATATGGAACGCCGATATTCCCGATAATTGGACACGCCGATTGGGAGACATAGGAAAACCCGAATATGTAGATCGGATTATACATGCCGAGAAATTCCGAAACAGGGACGAAATGGAAGGTGATCATTTGGGATTTTATACAGAATTTGCTACGGAAGAAGGTGATGAGGTGATTGTAAAAGCCGGTATCTCTTTTGTCAGTATGAAGGGAGCGGAGATGAATTTGAAAGCCGAAGTGCGAGGATGGGATTTTGACCGTTATCGGGATAAAGCGGCCTCTCTGTGGGATGAAGCTTTGGGCAAAATAAAAGTATCGGGAGGTACGCAAGATATGAAAACTATCTTTTATACGGCATTGTACCATACGATGATAGATCCGAGGGCTTTCACCGATGTTACAGGTGAATATATCGGAGGCGATAAACGGGTACATAAGACCGGCAATTTTACCAAACGGACGGTATTCAGCGGTTGGGACGTATTCAGAAGTCAGTTTCCTTTGCAGACGATTATTAATCCGGAAGTCGTAAACGACATGATCTGTTCTTTCATATCTCTTGCCGAAGAGAATGGCACGAAATATTATGACCGGTGGGAGTTTATGAATGCTTATAGCGGATGTATGGTCGGAAATCCCGCTATATCGGTAATTGCGGACGCCTATCGGAAAGGAATTCGTAATTATGATGTAAAAAAGGCTTACGCTTATGCGGTAAATACAGCTGAGAAAATGGGGAATGACAAGAAACTCGGATATGTACCGGGAAGGGTTTCCGAAACATTGGAATATGCTTATGCCGATTGGTGTCTCTCTGTATTGGCGGAGGATTTGGATTGTAAAGAAGCTGCTGCTGAATATTTGAAACGCTCCCGTTCTTATTCTAAAGTTTTCGATGAAGAACAAGGGTGGTTCAGACCTCGTAATGCAGATGGTACATGGAAGGACTGGCCTGAAGAAGGTAGGTTAAAAGAAAGTTTCGGATGTGTAGAAAGTAATCTCTATCAACAAGGGTGGTTTGTTCCCCATGATATTCCCGGAATGGTGAGTCTTATGGGTGGGCGGTCGAAAACTTTGGCCGATTTGACGAATTTTTTTGAGAAATGTCCATCTGATTTTTTGTGGAATGCTTATTATAACCATGCAAATGAGCCGGTTCATCATGTCCCGTTTCTTTTTAACCGTTTAGGTGCACCTTGGCTTACGCAATATTGGACGAGAGCTATTTGTAATGGGGCTTATAAAAATGAAATAGAAGGTTTGGTCGGCAATGAAGATGTCGGACAAATGTCCGCATGGTATGTTTTGTCTGCTATCGGGTTTCATCCGGTATGTCCCGGAGAGACTCGTTACGAATTGACAGCGCCATTGTTCGACCGGGTCGAAATAAAATTGGATGATTGTTATGCAAAGGGAAAAAAATTCGTAATCAAAACGGTTGGAAATGCTTCGGAGGCTTGTTATATCCAGTCTGCAAAACTAAACGGGAAATCTTTAGAAAAATGTTATATAGACCATAGCGATATTGTAAATGGCGGAGAGATATCTTTTCGATTGGCGTCACATCCTAATTATTCATGGGGACTTGAGTAATTCCGACGGATGTTTGTGAGACTGCTTTTTGTCCCGATAAGTATGTGATGTGCAAAAGCGGGAAAAAGGTCCGGAAAGAGACTTGAAAAGTCAGGATATATAGTTTACTTTTTGTTTCCGATGACCGCATCGAGTTAAAGATATATTTGTATTTTTGTGAGAAATTTAAGAGCCTGTCTGAATTTTACTCGGGTCAGGTTTGAGATTTTCTTAAATAGGTTTTGAAATACTTGGACAATTTATCAGCCTTTTTTGAGTTATAAATTAAGGAAGTAATTAGACGGAAGTTGGTATTTTTTAATTCTGAAATAAAAAGTATATGCTTGTTCGGATCGGTTCGTCTTTTCGGGAAGCATTCGTCATGAGTATAAAAAAAATCATATCGCTATTTTTTTTGTTGCTCGGATTTGTAGAACTCCGGGCACAAGTCGATGCCCAGTTCAGTCAATATTGGGCATTGCCTAATTATTATAATGCCGGAGCGGTAGGACAAGACGGTAAATTAAATATTCGTGCCGGTTCGCGTCAGCAGTGGGTAGGTATGCCCGGAGCACCCAAGACGTTTTTAGTTTCGGCCGAAATGCCTTTTCGTTTATTTAAACAGAATCATGGAGTAGGATTGGCGATGACAAATGAAACTCTCGGCTTGTATTCGAATATGACGATTGCCCTCCAATATGCTTATAAAGTGCGTTTATGGCAGGGGCAGCTCAGTTTGGGATTGCAGTTGGGGTTGCTCGACCAGCGTTTTGACGGTACGGAAGTTTCTATACCTGAAAGCGATTATCACAATTCTTCAGATGACGGTATTCCCCAAAGTGAGTTGCAGGGAATGGCTTTCGATATGGGATTCGGAGTATTCTATTCCCATAAATATTTTTATGCAGGTCTTTCGTCAACACATCTTACCGAACCGGTGATTACGTTCGATGAAAAATATGAAACTTATACAGGACGTTCGTATTATTTTATCGCCGGGGGCAATATTCCTTTTAAAAATGCGTTATATGAGTTGCAGCCCTCGCTTTTGTTGAAGACGACGTTTCAGATCACTCAAGTGGAGTTGACGGCTCGTTTGAGATATAATAAGTTTTTGTGGGGGGGATTGTCTTATCGCTGGAAAGATGCGTTGGTGATTATGATTGGTGCTGATTATAAAAACTTTATGTTGGGATATTCCTATGATTATCCGGTTTCGGCAATTGTAAAGGCAACGAGTGGAAGCCATGAAGTTTTTTTAGGATATAGTTTAAAGATAGATTTTTCAAATAAGAACAAGAATAAACATAAAAGTATTCGGATACTATAATTTATGAAGAAGATCATGTTATTTTTGGCAATCGTGGGCATGTTGGTCTCTTGCGCTCCGTCTTCTGCACCTAATGGTGGAGAAGTGGTGGGAGTAAGCAGCACTGCTTTCGGTGAGCCTACACCTTACGGTATGGTATTGGTAAAACGCGGTTCTTTTGAAATAGGTCCGTCTGAGAAAGATACTCTTTGGGGAACTCCTCAAACAGCGAAAGGAATATCTATAGACGCTTTCTGGATGGATGAGACCGAGATTACCAATTCCGAGTATAAGCAATTCGTGTATTGGGTGCGGGATTCGATTATTCGGGAACGTCTTGCCGATCCGGCTTTTGGCGGGAACGAAGCATTTAAGATAGAAGAAGATCGGGATGGGAATCCGGTAAAACCTCATTTGAATTGGAATAAGGCGATTCCTTGGCGTAATCCGACCGAAGATGAGGCTCGGGCGATTGAGAGTGTCTATCGGATCAATCCGATTACCGGAGCGAAAGAGTTGGATGTGAGACAGCTTAATTATCGATATGAAGTGTTTAACTATACCGAAGCAGCAAAGCGGAAACACCGTCTCGACCCGGCACGTCGCATTTTGAATACTGACGTACAGCCTGACCCTGAAGCCGAAGTGCTCATTTCCAAAGATACGGCATTTTTCGATGACGATGGGCGGATTATCACACAAACGATTGTTCGTCCGTTGCAAAGCGAGTTCGATTTTCTGAATACCTATATCGTTAATATTTATCCTGATTCTACAGCTTGGGTAAATGACTTTGATAATGCATATAATGAGCCTTACATGCGTATGTATTTTGCCCATCCGGGTTATAACGATTATCCGGTAGTCGGTGTTTCATGGGAACAAGCGACGGCTTTTTGCGTATGGCGAACTCATTATTTGTTAGCCGGAATCAAAGGCGCTTCGTATATAGAACCTTATCGCCTGCCTACTGAAGCCGAATGGGAATATGCCGCACGTTCCGGGAAAAATGAGAATAAATTTCCTTGGTCCGAAGACGCTCCGATGTCGGATAAAGGATGTTTTTATGCTAACTTCAAACCGCAAAAGGGAAATTATGTAAAAGACGGAAATCTTATTACATCCCGAGTCGGAACATATCCACCTAATGAGTTCGGACTTTACGATATGGCGGGAAATGTATCGGAATGGACGTCGACAGCTTATACTGAGGGTGGAAATCTTTATACCAGCGACATGAATCCCGATTATCGTTATAATGCAGCGAAAGAAGATCCTTATCGGATGAAAAGGAAGATCGTACGTGGCGGTTCGTGGAAAGACGTGTCGAATTTTGTACGTTCTGACATACGTATGTGGGAATATCAGAATGAACAACGTTCGTATATCGGTTTCCGGTGTGTACGTACGCAAGTGGGATTCGCCAAAGGTCGTAAATAATAAAAGGATTTAAAGTTTACCATTATGGGAAAATATAAAAGATATAAAAATCGTATTGAGAAATTTCTTTCGGGCGATTCCGGAAAACGATTCTTTAATTTTGCTTATAGTATCGGTGCTGCCATTGTGATTTTGGGAGCTTTATTTAAGATATTGCACCTTCCGGGAGGTAATTTTATGTTGTCGGTCGGTATGGGTGTGGAGGTAATGATGTTCTTGCTGACAGCATTCGACCGTCCTGCCAAAGAATATAACTGGGAAGAGGTGTTTCCCGTGTTATCGACCAAAGATCCGGAAGATCGTCCTGAATTTCATGGAGGTCAGGGCGGTGGCGTAATTATTAAGGGGGGTACTGGTGCGACCGGAACAGTTGTCGTTAACGGAGGATCTTCCGGAGTACATGTTTCGCCTGAAGAGGCTAAGAGAACGGCTGGTATTCCTTCGGACATACAGTTGGGGGAAGAAGATACACAGAGTCTTTCGGAAAGCATTCAGAAACTTTCTGCCGCAGCCGACCAACTTTCGCGTATGGCAGAATTGACTGAGGCTACCCAAAATTATTTAAGTCAATTGTCTGCTATTTCCGCACAAATGGATCAGTTTAAAGAGGCTACTCGTTCGTTGACGGAAGTTTCTAATATCTTACTTGATTCTTATAAAAGCATAACCGAGAATTCTGAAGGTATTTCGGATCATTCTCAAGGGTATGTCACTCAAATGGAGGATCTGAATCGGAATCTGGCCGGTCTGAATACGATTTATGAAATCCAATTGAAGAGCATCAGTTCACAATTGGACAGTATCGATCGGGTCAATGCCGGTTTGAAGAGCATTCGGGATATGTACGAACATTCGATGAACGACAGTAATCGTTATTGTGAAGAGACGGAAAAGATGACTAAGTACATGGCGCAATTGAATGCCGTATATGAAAATATGCTTGCGGCGATGACCGTAAATATGTATAACCGTCCGATGACGCCTCCTCAGCCTCCTGTAGCTCGGACAACTTCTGAAGAGGATGAAAATAAAACGGTCGTTCAATAAAGAAATTATAGATTATGGCATCACCTAATTCAAATCTCTCTCCCCGGCAGAAGATGATAAACTTAATGTATATCGTCCTCACGGCAATGTTGGCGTTGAACGTATCGTCCGATGTGCTGAACGGGTTTAAGCAAGTAGATGAGGGATTGGTGCGGACGACACAGAATTCGACGACACAGAATCAGGCTCTATATAATGAGCTTTCGGCATTTAATCAGACCAATCCCGAAAAGTCCGGAGCTTGGTATGGTAAAGCAACAGAAGTGAAAAACCGTACGGAGTCTCTCTATAAATATCTCGATGAGTTGAAATTGCGTATTGTGCGTCAGGCGGACGGAAAGGATGGCAATGTCAATGATATTGTACATCAAGATGATTTGGAAGCTGCCTCTTATATAATGCTTTCTCCGCGTACGGGAGAGGGTAAAAAACTCAGAACGGCATTGGAGCAATACAGTGAATTTGTCACGCCGATGATTACCGATACGATTAGGCGACAGATTATTTATGATTATCTGTATCCTCGTATTGCAGGACAGTCGGAACGGAATCATAAAAAATGGGAAGAAGTGATGTTCGAGAATATGCCCGTTATCGCAGCGGTTACTTTGTTGAGTAAAATACAAAGCGATTTGCGTTATGCCGAAGGAGAAATCTTGCATGCTTTGCAGAAAAATATAGACGAAGGAGACGTCCGGGTGAATCAGTTGAATGCATACGTGATTCCGGCGTCTAAGACGGTAATGAGGGGAGGAAAATACTCTGCCAATATTGTATTGGCGGCTATCGATACGACTCAAGCTCCGGCAATATATATCGGAGGACAAAAACTCCCTGAAGACCGTAACGGACTGTACGAGTTTGTATGCGGTAAAACCGGAATATTCGACTTTAGCGGGTATCTTGAAGTTCCTCACGGAGACGGAACTTTGACTCGTCATGACTTTACTTCGTCATATACGGTAATAGATCCCACGGCGACAGTATCGGCAACGATGATGAATGTTCTTTATGCCGGTATCGACAATCCGATCAGTATTTCGGTTCCGGGCATTCCGACACAAGCGGTTCAGGCTACTATGTCGGGAGGGACGTTGACCCGTTCGGGAAATGGCTGGATCGCGCGTCCGGGAAAAGTAGGGCAAGATGTGACGATCACGGTAACCGCATCTATGGAGGGGCGTTCACAAGTAGTGAATACAACGACCTTCCGTGTTCGGAAATTACCCGATCCGATGCCTTATATCGCATATAAGGATGATAAAGGCAATGAACAGCGTTATAAAGGAGGAAAGCCTTTCTCGAAACGGGTATTGTTGTCAGCACCGGGTATTCAGGCGGCGATAGACGATGATTTGTTAAACGTGTCTTACCGTGTTTTGCAGTTTGAAACCGTATTTTTCGATTCTATGGGAAATGTAATTCCTGAAGTTTCTGACGGGGCATCGTTCTCACAACGTCAAAAAGATGCTTTTCGCAGGCTTTCCAGAGGAAAACGTTTTTATATCTCCCGGGTTAAAGCGGTCGGTCCTGACGGAATAGAACGAGATTTGTCTCCGATAGAAGTGATAGTAAATTGATAAAAGATTTAAGAAATAGAATAAAGCGTATGAAAATAACAGTAAAAGGAGTTATTCCGGTACTTTGTCTTTTTATGGCGATGCCATTGCTCCGGGCTCAGAATAATAACAGCAGTACGGTACGCACAGGTGTGGTGGGAAGTACGAACAATACTTCGTCTTCTTCTATTTCGGTGCGGGCAAAATCTCTATATGAGAAAGAAGCGATCTCTCCCGCCGATATTCCTTGGATGCGGGTTATTTACCGTTCTTTAGATCTGAAAGATGAAAAGAACATGCCTTTGTACTATCCTGAAGAACCGACTGAAAATCAAGAAAATCTTTTTCGATTGATTATGAGGCTTCTGACAGAAAATAAGCTTGTTGCGTATGAATATCTGGACGGAAGAGAGGTATTTACCGATCAATATAAAATGAATCTGAAGGATCTGTTGGATAAGTTTCATATCCTGTATGAAGAGAAAGAAGGACGCACCTCTAAAAGTACCCGCTATATCGTGAATGAGAGCGATGTACCTTCTAATGAAGTCCTTTCTTACTATATTCGGGAAAAATGGATGTTCGATCAACGTAATTCGGGACTGGTCTCTGTAATCGAGGCGATTTGTCCTATACTGCATCGTGTCGGTGATTTCGGAGGAGATGCCATGACTTATCCTATGTTTTGGATTAAATATGACGATTTGCGGCCTTATATGGCACAACAGTATATTTTGACGAACAATGAAAACAATGTACAGAATTATACTTACGATGATTATTTTAAAATGAGAATGTTCGAAGGCAAGATATATAAGACGACCAATTTGAGAAACATGTCGTTGATGCAATTATATGATACGGCGGAGAAACAAGACAGCGCACGGGCCGGTATCGAAAAACAGTTGCAAAATTTTGAAAACAGCCTTTGGGTAAAATCTCCCGCTCCGGTAGAGCAAGCTTCTAAGGATACGGATAAAAAAACGGCAACGGCTTCATCCGGTCAAAATGCGACGGAAAAAGAAGTGAAAAGTTCGGTGCGTTCTTCTCGAGGAACGACAACATCCCGTTCGTCCGTAAAATCAGGAAGTTCAAAATCTGTAAAGAGTAAATCTTCTCGTTCGTCATCTTCCAAATCTGCGCCGATACGTTCGGTACGAAGAACGAGATAAAAAATAAAACCTCAAAAACAAGAGCCTGTTTGAATTTTGTTCGAGTCGGATTTGAAAGTTTCTTTCGATAGTGTTTTCTTGTCAGAAAATTCAGGCAGGCTTTAAGCAAACATTGAGATGTTTGCTTGTTTTTTTATAAATCATTGTTGATTCAGTGGACTATCTGGAAATTTGCGGAACTTTTGTCGGATTGCTTTATCTGTGGTTAGAATATCGGGCGAGCGTTTATTTGTGGCTGGCAAGTATTGTGATGCCGGCAATTTATATTTTTGTTTACTATCGAGCCGGTCTGTATGCCGATTTCGGCATTAATATCTATTATCTTCTTGCAGCCCTTTATGGATGGTATATATGGAAGTATGGGAACAAAGCGGAGAATGGAGCAGGAAAACAGCTTGTCGGAGAATTGCCGGTTTCCCGTATGCCATTGCATTATTATCTCCCTTCGACATTCGTCTTTGTCTTTCTGTTTGTTGCAATAGGATATATATTGCTTTTCTTTACCGACAGCAATGTTCCTTGGTGGGATAGTTTCTACGGCACTCAGCGTGATTGCACTGTGGATGCTTGCACATAAATATATAGAGCAATGGTTGGTCTGGATTGCTGTCGATGTAGCATGTTGCGGAATTTATATTTATAAAGACCTCTGTTTTACTGCATTCCTGTATGGATTTTATGCCGTAGTCGCTATCTTTGGATATTTAAAATGGAAAAAAATGATGTAATGAGCAGAAATGATGTTCCTCTGATTGAAAATAATCTTGATTTTCTTCCTTTTGTACCGGATGCCGTTATTTTGGCTGACGGTGAATATCCGGTACATGAATATCCGTTGCGTTTATTACGGGAAACACCGTATGTCGTTTGTTGTGATGGGGCTGCAAATACATTTATCTCTCACGGGTATATTCCGGATATGATTATCGGTGACGGAGATTCTTTGTCTGTCGAGAATCGGATGCTCTATAAAGACCGATTACATTATGTTGCCGATCAGGAGACGAACGATCTTACTAAAGCGATTCGTTTCTTGCTCGGAAAGAATTTCCGGAATGTCGTTATTTTAGGAGCTACCGGGAAAAGAGAAGACCATACGTTGGGGAATATCAGCTTACTCATGGAGCATTTTCCCTGTTTTTTACACTTGGCTATGGTGACCGATTATGGAGTATTTATACCGGTATGCGACAGCCATACATTCGGTTCTCGTCCCGGACAACAAGTTTCTATATTCAATTTCGGCGCATGTGACATGCGTTCCGAAGGACTGGTGTATCCGGTCAGGGATTTTTCCCGATTATGGGAAGGAACACTTAATGAAACTTCAGGAAGTGCTTTTTCTATTTTTTGCAAAGGTAATTATCTGGTATATCTGGCTTATGATACAAAATGAAATGCTTAAAGCCGGCCTGAATTTTCTGACGAAAAAAACATTACCGAAAGAAACTTTCAAATCTGGACCTGAGTAAAATTTAGACGACAGGCTCTTATTCTTTGATAATCTTGAACTCTTTTGCTTCTTTTCCTGCAATTACCTTGAGAATATACCAGTTTGGGGGATATGAAGACATGTCGATAGAAATCGGTGCGGAGCTGTTCCCGATTTCGGATTTTAACAGAGAACCTTTACTGTTGTATAATCGAGTTTGTACGTCGATTGCATCTCCCATACCTGAAAATACGATTTTTACGACTCCTCGGGTCGGATTAGGATATACTTTCATAGCTTTTCCGGCTATCGGTTCAGGATTTGTTCCGGATGTTTTCTTTTGTATCGTCCTTTGTAGATTTTGCACCGAAATTTTATACCGGAGTGTTACATTCCCGACACGGTCGTACTCATACTTTATCGGAGTCTGGGCATAACCGTTTCCCGATAAAATGAGTATAAATAGGACAGAAAAGATTTTATTTTTCATTTTGATTATATGTTTTTGTGCTGAAATCGTTTTGTTTAATAAACAGATTTCTTTGTTTTTTTATAAAATGTTTCATAATAGACATCCTGTTTATGAATCGATGTTTTTCTTTAAAAGAAATATTGCATGATAAAAGATTCGATGATTTTATCATGTTGCATCTAAGAGCCGGTCGTCTAAATTTTTCAATAAAAAATACTATCAGGTCATTTTTGCGTTTTCTTTCGGAATTCTTCGATCATGGAGTCGATCTTTTGGGCAGCCGGAGTATCATCGTTTAATTCTATTCTGTATTTCGATAAAAAAGAATATTCGCTTTTTGAGGAGATATGGTCTTTTTGTAACAGAGCCTTTATTTTTTCCTCGAATTCCTGAAGTACGGTTTCAGCCCTTTTTATCTCAACTTCATCGGTTGTTTGGCAGATATAGTCATCGACCATACGAGCTTCCTCGGCATCCCGTATTCCCCGTTTCAGGATTGTCCGTATTTTCCGGTTCATTTTCCATTTTTCGGGAGCTAACCCTTCTCCTTCTCCGAAATTTTCGATTAATAACCGATCTATTTCTCGAAGGTCTTCAGAGTCCTCGATTCTTGTATCGGCAAGTTCGTGTCCATCTAAGAAGTCATGCCATACCATCTCGATTTGTCTTTTTGTATATTTTTTTAGTTTGATATTATTTATGATATCCGTTAAAATGTTTTTTGAGATTGTATCAGATATGTTGCTTATCTCATAAGTCAACAAAATGATTACTTTTTTTTCTAATAAGGTCAGTTCTTTCATTTTTGAATGATGTTTTTAGATTTAAATAGTCTCTATGTTTTTTAATTTAGTTTTTTTAGAGTACCCCAAGTGATTATAAGCAGTATGGTCAATATGAGAATTCCCCAAATATATCCCAAAGCAATCCGTTTATTTATCTCGGGATTGTCACAAAACTTCGGTTTTTTCTCAATGATCTCTTTATATTTGCCTTTTGCGTATAACATGCGGTAAAATATGAAATATAATAAAGGGAGAGGGAATAATGATAAATAAAAAAAAGGAGAGTTGTCGGCTAAATTTATGTCATAATATATGCATATAGTTTGTATTACTATAACAATAAACAAGCTGGTAATAACTGATAATGCATCAAGAGCCATTATTTCCGGGTCTGGGTTATTTTTTTTATAACTCAAGTAACAGTAATAGAAAACCGTTTCGAAAAAGTGTCTCATATCAGTGCATTTAAGTATTTTGCAAATGAAATAATTAACAGTTCTTTTTCTTCCGGAATTCTTCGATCATGGAGTCGATCTTTTGGGCAGCCGGAGTATCATCGTTTAATTCTATTCTGTATTTCGATAAAAAAGAATATTCGCTTTTTGAGGAGATATGGTCTTTTTGTAACAGAGCCTTTATTTTTTCCTCGAATTCCTGAAGTACGGTTTCAGCCCTTTTTATCTCAACTTCATCGGTTGTTTGGCAGATATAGTCATCGACCATACGAGCTTCCTCGGCATCCCGTATTCCCCGTTTCAGGATTGTCCGTATTTTCCGGTTCATTTTCCATTTTTCGGGAGCTAACCCTTCTCCTTCTCCGAAATTTTCGATTAATAACCGATCTATTTCTCGAAGGTCTTCAGAGTCCTCGATTCTTGTATCGGCAAGTTCGTGTCCATCTAAGAAGTCATGCCATACCATCTCGATTTGTCTTTTTGTATATTTTTTTAGTTTGATATTATTTATAATATCTATTAAATTGTTTTTAAAGATCGGATGAAATGTATTGCTTATCTCATAAGTCAATAAAATGATTACTTTTTTTTCTAATAAAGTCAGTTCTTTCATTTTTTATATTTTTAGTTGTATATTGTTTTTGTTTTCAATATCCGGAATAAGGCGCTAATTGCCCAAAATAGAGATTTGATTTGTCATGATAATCTCTTCCTTTAGGATTATATTTAGAAACAGCTCGAATAGAATTCCCTAAAAAAGGAGAGCCTATTCCTCCGTAATGATCGATTAACTGTTGTTCTCTTCCTCGTATAGCATCTTGTCCGTCAGGTCCAAATGCCGCACAGTCTAATTGGGGATTTCCATAACCCAAACTTCGTCTATATTGATGATGATAATATCTGTTCATCATTACTTTATAAGGATCTCCGTTTCCACTGGCTCTTCCAACATATTTCATCCCGTCCGGTCGACTTAAAACATAAGTTACGTAGGTACGGGTTTGGCGTTCTATGATTTCTTCTGCAACAGATACAACACCATAGGCAACTCCTATACTCGCAAGCCCGTATCCTAAAATCGGTTTTTTCGCTAATCCTGCTATTGCCCCGTATCCTGACTGTGGGATCACCAATGCTACGGCGGCTGTTTCCATGTCGGATTTCATGAAGCGTATTTCTTGAAGCCATCTTTCATTACGCTCTGATTGTTCCGGTTTTGGAGCAATGATAGCCATACGGCTTTCACCGTTCAATGTATATCCCACAGAAACACCGTTATCCCAACCGGCATTTATCATATAGTTGTTGTTGAATCCCATGCCGATATCGCCGGATATTTTTCCTGAGGTATTATACCCCGCACTTACGGTAATGTTCGTTCTTTTCCAATCCCATTTAAACGGATTCAACTTGCCGTGATTGGCTTTAACGCCATCACAATAGGCTTTACCCATCATTAGACCGATATTGAGACCTATGGCTATTCCCAAAAATTCTCCCGATGGATCGTTGAATTGTATGGGATTGTTCAATGCATAGGCATACCGGTTGTATGCCAACGGATTGTCCGGATCGGATATATACGGGTCGGGAGAGAGAAAGCGTCCGGTAAGCGGATCATAGAGCCGCGCGTTCATGTTGATAAGCCCGAACTCGCGGATATGCTCATGTCCGGAAAATCCCCGTCCGAACAGAAGCGGAGCTTCTCTTCCTGCAGGAGAAATGTCTCCGAACTCTGAATCGCGCAATTTCCCCCACGGGTCATAATAATATGTGCCTATTGCCGTATTCCCACGAGCTTGTATTATGCTGCCGAGATGGTCGCGAAACAGCCGGAATATCTGGTAAGAACCTCTGTTCGCCAGATCGATCTCCAGCACATTCGTTGCGGTATAGGGCGTTCCGTCCAAATATACATAGATTTTCTCGTTTCCGGTATCGGTGCGTACATGTTTTTGATAGATGCCTTCGGCAAGGTATTTGTTCTCTTCGGTCAGTACGTCATCTATATGCAGCCTTGACGAGGATCGGAAGCAGTCCGGCCCATATCGGAATATCAGTCGCTTATTTCCCATCGACAGTGTGTCGGGACGGTCGAAAGAAGTGTACGACACCGACAGTTGCTGTTCGGGAATCAATCCTTCCGGGTTTTCTGCTTCGGTGATGGCATAGGGATTTGCCCCGTTATAAGACATGTTTCCTGTTTCCGGTTTGAATATTATGTTGCCGAACTTGTCATATCGGTATTCTTTTGTTTTTCCTGAAAGTGCGGCTCTTTGCAGTTGATTAAAGCCATCGTATTCGAAAGTTTCGGGTATTCGGATGTTTTTTTCGATCAACTGTCCGGTATAGGAATCGTATTTGTAGCTGTCCCTCCTCACTATTTTTTTTCCATTGGTAGTCTCTACCAATACCGGTCTTCCCATGCAGTCGTATTCCTGCCGGTGGATATGGTATCCGGTACTGTATTGCTCGGCTTGTCCGGCCGCATTGCATTTATGGAGCGACCATAGGTCTTCGGTTTTGCCGTTAGGAAGAGAGAACCGGATATCGGTCAAGGTAGAGTTATCGCTATATTCGTATAGTAAAGTGCCGATGATTCCCCGGTTATCGGAAAGTTCTTTGGATAGAATCAGTCCGTCTTTTCCGTATGAGAATTTTTCTCGGTAAAACAGACCGTCTTGTTCCCATTTGGTTTCGACAGGCCTCTGCAGGTCATCATAAACGAATGTTTTTTTATCGCCTGTAGAAGATATGATCGAAAGCGGTTGGAATGATTTCGGGTGGTATGAACAGGAGACCGAAAACTCGGGCGTCTGTATATCGGAGAGCAGTCCGAACGAATCGTATTGATAGAGAATCGATTTCCCGTTTCTCGTTTTTTTATATAACTGTCCTTCCCGATTATATTCCCAGAGGGTTTCACCGGCCGAAGTATCGGTAAGTTTTGTTCTCCGTCCTAAGGCATCATATTCGTATTGTACCGTTCCACCGGGAATCGCTCTCTTTATGCGGGGTTGTCCGTCGGGCCTGTAAAAGTGACGGACCGTGATCCCGTTTAAACCGCTTATCATTGTTTCACCGTTCAGGTCTGTCGTGTGCGAGGTGGTTATTCCTCCTCCTGTACTTCGGGTGATATTCCCTTGATAAGATATGGCTTTTGTCGTCAGATCGGGATATATGATACGGGTTATCCGGTCGGCACGGTCATATATGTATTGAGTCCAGTTTATCTCATCATTCTTGCGGTATGGTGTCGATTCGTGCCGTAGCCGTCCGATGTCATCATACCTGTATTGCGTGATGATCGTGTCGTTTTTTTCTATTCCCTCTTTTTCGACGCGTACCGTATTTCCGAAAATATCGGTGTAAGAGGTTTGTGCGGGGAGGTTGGTCTCCCTGACGGTTTCCCTGATAAAATTTTCTCCGTTTATCTCTACCCACATTCGGGATATTTCGGTGCGGGTACTGTCCGGACGCAAGACAAGGGTAGGTTCTCCGGAAAGGTCATGATTCAGGTAAACGGTCTTTTTCCCGAGATTATCCGTCATGCTCAGCAAAAAAAGTTTTTCCCGGTCGTATTCATAAGACTCGGAGTCGTAAACAGTCCCGTCTTCGATTGTTTTCGTTATCCGGTCGACCAATAGCCTGTCGGCATCGGAATAGGAATATACTGTCTTTTTCGCTGATCCGGTGAAATGCCGGGTCTCTTCGGAGATTTTGTTCGAGTAGGCATCATAGGCGGTTTCAGTCAATCTTTCCTGTTCTCCGTTTCGGGTTACAGATTCTTTGATGACATTTCCTTCTGGACTGTATTTATACTCGGTAACTGTTATATCTTTTTCTGAGATTCTGGTAAGTATTGTCGTTTGTTCCTGAGGTAGATTATAGGCGGTAAATTCGTCTTTCGTAAGGTTCGAGTATTCGATTTCCGTTTCGCTGACGATACTTTCGTTTGTGGAGGTCTGTCGTGTGACACGTTTCAGCTCCGGAGCTTCGTTTTCGTTATAATTCAGTAATTCCTGTGTTTCCGTTATACGTGTAATGCGGTCGAAGATTTTTTTTGTAGAAGATACGGGCTTTATTGTCTTATCTGTATCGATTACAAAAACGGAAGTCTGATCTATATTCTGGCGTTGAGGTTCATTGGAAATAAAGGACGATCGATTTTGTGTCTCGACCGGATATCTTCCTTGAGAAAGTGCATTTATATAGCCGGACATGTCGCTGTCCTGAATTTCTTCATCGCCCCTTAGCAAGTCGATTGCACGGAATGAACTGAATCCGAGGAATCCCAGTCCTTCTTTATGGAAAACGCCATGTCCGTATTGATACTCAAATGATGAATGAATCTTTTCGTCGGATGTCATTATTGCATGTCCGACCGGAAGGTATTGGTGAGTAAGGTATGCCGTGAAGGGGTGCGGATATTCTTTGTATCCGGTAGTACTCGAAATCTCGGACAGGCTTTTATATCGGGTTTTTAGGATTCTTCCGTAACTGTCGATTACCGTTGTAATGAGAGATTCCCGAGACAAGTTTTTTTTGCGAGTATATTTGAATACGCGGTAATCGTCGAGAATGTATAGCCCGTTGCTGAATGTCGTTATCCTGAAATTCGGAGAGACGTTGATTTGTTTATTGTCCTCGATATATAATATTCCGCCTTTATAGCAACAATGTATTACTTCGGCGGTATTGTCGCAGTCGATATCTACCGAATAGAAAAGATGAATGTCTTCGGTCGGGGAATTAAATGTTTTTCCGCTGACGCTCATTACGGGCGAGCCGGCGCTGTCGTCTGTGTACAAATCTCCGGCAAGATAAGCAATTCCCGGTAATCGGGTGAGGAAGTCTTCCGTTATATAAGTACCTGCGGATATACCTTCATATCGGCATTGCGAACAGGATTCATGGATGGAGGTATCGGTGGGCGTAAATGTTTCACCTAAAAAAGTATTATGCTTTTTGCAAAATATCTTATATCTTCTTTGAGTGTATGCGGCTCGTTGCAAGTCGGCACATCCATCACCGTTATAGTCGCAGAAAGAACATCCGTCACCTAATGACCTTGAGGTGCGGGTACGCTCGGTGAAATAAAATTTTCCGTCATTACCCTTTATATAATTGCAAACCGATGTGAAATTATCTCCGGATATGATAATCTCGTGCTTACCGTCACCGTCGAGGTCGGCGGTATAAAATCGTTGTCCGGTAAAGGATTCGTTGATCGGATAATTTCCGGTAGCTACTTGATATCCCGATCCGGTATGGGCATACATATTGTAGTATCCCGTAGAAGCGTCGATTACCCGTTCGATTATTTCTGTTTTTCCGTCACCGTTAAAGTCTCCTGGTAAGAAAACCGGTTTTTTCTGTATCGGGTCTCTCTTATAACTGAAAGCTTCTAACACTTTGTCTCCTTGCATTGTGAACAGGTCGTAAATATGGATTACATATATGTCTTTTTTTGATTTGTTATAGGAGCGTATAAGAATGACTTCGTCTGTGCCGTCGCCATTAACATCTCCGGTCAATATTTGTTCTACTTTACTGTGGCTGTTTCCCGGTATTTCTATTTTTTTTATTTCCCGAGTATCACCGTGGGTAAAGACAAATATTTGTCCGTGAGGTTTGGAATAGACAAGAAACCCTTCTGTCATGGAATTTTTCAAGAAATGCCCGCTTATGATTTCTGCGGAAGGATCGTTATGAGAAGACCCTATATTTCGTTGTTCCAGTGTATTTGTATTATTATTGTACTCATATCTGAAACGGATAGGGATAAGCTCTTTTCCGTCGATCGTGTTATGAATGGATGTCAGTTTCCGGTCATTACCATATTCCAGTTTGTATTCGGCACGGATGTGGTTTTTGAAACGGGAAGTTACCTTGGTCAGTTTTTTCCCGAGCGTAAACTTGGTTCCCATTTTAAAATCGAATCGTGATTCTCCGTTGATATAGTCGAATTGAATGGATGCGAAATGATCGAGATCTTTATTTTTTCCGTATGATATTTTTGAAATGAATAACATGTTGCCGAATGTGATGTATTCGAAATCCATGATGTCTCCCCTGATACTTGTTTTTCGAACGATCGGATATTCTATCCGGCTTTCCGGTCCGTTGGGCGTTTCGTAATCTCCGATTATTCCGTCCGGAAAGAAGACTTTGAAACGTTCTATATCTCCGTTGCTCACGTATCCGGTTACCCTGATATTACCGGAGACGGTGCGGAAATAGATTTCGTTTTCGTTTTCTTCTGTTTTTATCAGTCGTATCCCGTCTAAAGAGAAAGGACAGTCTTTCCCTCTCGAAATAGCTCCGTTTTCTCCGTCATAATAAATGCATTTGTTTGTTCTGGCAATAGAGGACAGTCCTCCGATAGACCACCCTGTACCCATATTATTATAACGGTATATGCTTTGGTAGTTGAACGATAGGTCGGGTTGGAAGCCATTTCTCCCGGGAATTGTCGATATGGGAATATTATATTCCATTATGCCCGATGGCGATACTTGATAATTGAGTGGAATACCTGTCGTCTCTTTTCCTTCGACAGGTAGGGGCGTAAAGTAATCTTCTCCGCTTTCCGGCAATTCGTGTCCCCATATTCCGGCTTGAATAGCTTTATGGTCGGCATAAAACGGAGTAGGGGAGTCGGCGTAATAATTATGGTTTAGTTGTATAGATTTCAGATAATCTCTGCTGTATCCGTTATTGGCTTGAGCTTGGGATACATTACGATAGGGGGTGAATTTTTTGTCCCAGCTCTTTGCGTTTCCTAAATAATGGACCTCGTCAACCAGAGAAAAAAGCGAATTCTTAAGATAGACACTACCTCTTTTGTTGGCGAGTATGAATTTGTCGTGATAGAATATTCGAGATTCTTGCTCTGCACTTATATCGGGAAATAGATTGGAGAGCTTAAATGTTCGGTCTTTTGTGGAGTCTTTGTGGCATATAATGGCTGTTTCTCCTGATTTGAGAATAGAACCTTTTGGAAATTGGAAAGAAAATTGTCGTGCATATCTGTATTTAGAGAGAATACCCCACCCTGACAGATCTACATCATAGGGTTCGAGGTTACAGATCTCTATAAATTCTCCATTATGGCTTACATTGATGCTGTCGTTATCGTCTTCTTCATAAGGAGTGTCGTAGAATACTTCTGATATTTTTATGTTCTGAGCTGTCGAACAAAATACCCAGATTGACAGTAACAGGCATGCTAATATTTTTGATATGTTGGGATTCATGATAATCGAAGATTAAGGTTGTCGAAATATCGGCCGATCAGATGTGGTTATTATTGACAAATCGATCTTGAGGAGATAGAGCGATTATCTTGTTTTTGATTCTCGAGTATCCGGCAGAATCATTTTTCTTTATATAAAGACGGGCTAATGCATAATAAACGGAAAGTATTTCTTGTGTATGCACCGGCTGTTTATCATCCAACCGATGGTAGAATGATATTTCTTCATTTATAAAAGGATCGGGATAGATGTACTTGATGATCGGGTCATCGGGGAGCTCTTCGGTATTCGGCCGATGTTTTAGGCATTTTGTCAGTATTAAGTTCAAAATATTTTCAGCGGCTTCATAATTCTCTTCAGATATATATGTCTTGGCATAATGAATCGAGAGTCCACGGGCGATACCGCCTATACCGTTCAGCAGTTCGATCCCTTGCAACAATGTTTCACGTGCACTGCTGTAATTCTTTTCTTGTATAAGGCAAGTGGCTTTACCTCCATATAACGCACCTATTTTTTTAGGTTGCAGTGCCTTGCTTTTTTTCTCGGCGTCTTGGTATAAGACTAATGCTTGGGATGCTGTATCTTTATTTTGTTTTAGTGAGTCTGCATAAGATATGGTTCTCCAGAACGTTTTTGATCGGTTGTATCTGTTTTTGGTCAGTTCGATGAGGAATTTTTGTAATTTGTATTGTTTGGCGTATTTTTTTATCTCTCCGAATAAGGAATCTGTTATTAAGTGCGGAGATAAGGTCGAAATATAGGTATATACAGTTTTGTAAACCGGATTTTGGAGGAGGTTTGATAATGTTATCGTTGTTACCCATTGTAAATGGGCTGTTATTTGTTTTGCCCTAAGTTGTTCTTCTTCAGGGAAAAACATTGTTCTTCTTTTTTTCGGTGGAATAGGGGTCGTTTTCCCGATATGACGGGCTTTATTGATAGGAGAATTCTTTTTTATCGAGGTTCTGCTATGTTCCCATGATTCTTTTATTTCCGATGTAAGTTCCGGAATTTTCGATAAAATTGCAATATCCGGCCGATGAATGGAAACTCGAGAACGGGAAGATGTATATATTCCGATTTTCTTTTGAATATCCAGTAATCCTGTTTTCAAATATTGTTTGTCAGGGAATTTGGAGATGGCTTCTATATATAGTTTTAAAGAGTAGTCGACCGGGTCGATGCCTGTCTCTTGTTCATATTTAGACCTTTGAATTTTATTTCCTCCGGATAGTGCGGTTAAAGCCCGTGCATAACGATCGTAGAATATCGGATTGTCCTGATTCTTTTTTAGACCCTCGGCATAAAGAACGCAAATATCCGATATTCTGTTTTGAGCTCCCAATACTTTTCTTAAACCGTCATAATAGTTTACTTTATCGGGATGGGCTGAGATTAATTTATTAAACAGATTTTCTGCGTTTTTGTATTCTTTTTTATAAAAATAAGTAAGAGCTTGTTGCCTTGTAATTTCATCGGTCGGTAGATTGCTTGCCTTGTCTGTTATAGCTTTTCCGGGTGTGGAAAACGTTATGGGGTTTACGTATAATAGTGCGCTACCCCAGAAAAATTGTTTAAGAAAATCTCTTCTTTTTGTTTTTTTCATGGTATCGGATTCTCTTGGTTATAATATAAGTTGAAATAACCTCTTAAAATGGTTGCTTTCATCGAAAAAAAGGATTCCAGGAAGATTTTAACTTCCAACCCCCGGGACAGAGCCTGTCGCTTTTATATAATTTAAGCTATGGAATCCTATTAATGCAAATATATGTATAATTTTATTATAAACAATGTTTTTGATTAAAAAATGCAATTTATTTAAGAATCGGCCTGATTTTTCCCTAAAAGATATTATCAGCTCATCTTTGTATTTTCTTCCGAATCTATAATGATATTGGTGGTATCGACACGCTTCCTTTCTCAAGAGCGGAACTGACTATTCGTGTGTGTTTTATCCAAGCAAAATTTAAACAGGTTCTTAGACAGGCACTTAGTTTTCTGCGTTTTTATTGATTCCCGATTTTGTATTCGGTTTAAATAGCTTTCGTTGCATGAAGAGTACCCATACGGTTATTAAAGTCGCTATTCCGTCGGCAGTGGGAGATGCAGACCATACGCCGTCGAGACCCCATATTCCGGGTAATAACAAGATTGCCGGAATCAAGAATAATACTTGTCGGGAAAGACTTAAAAATATCGATATGGACGCTTTCCCTATTGATTGGAAAAAATTTGTAATGACAATTTGTGCACCGACAATGGGAAACATCATCATGGTAATTCTTAGCCCGACCGAAGAAACATCGATAAGGTGTGAGTCGGTAGTGAATGCTCTTGCAAGGTAATGCGGGAAAAAGGTCGAGCCGATAAATCCTAAAGAAGTAATGATTGTGGCGACTGTTGCCGTTAAGGTCAGAGCTTTTTGCATCCTTTGCAGATTCCCTGCTCCGAAATTGAATCCTACGATGGGTTGCATGCCTTGGCACAGGCCGATGATGAGCATGACAATCAACATACCGTAACTATTGATAATGCCGAATGCCCCGATTGCCGTATCTCCTCCGTATTTTTGTAACGAAGTATTCATGAAAACGGCGACAGCGCTTGCCGTGAGATTGATTAGGAACGGAGACATCCCGATAGATACGATGTTGCGTATGATCTGTCCTTGTAACCGGAATGAATGTTTGTGAAAACGAATCGAACTTTCTTTCCCGATAAAGTGGTACATAACGAATGCCGTGGATACGGCCATGGAAATGACTGTGGCGATGGCTGCGCCCTTGATTCCCATTTTGAACCAAAATATGAAAATCGGATCGAGAATAACATTCATAACAGCCCCGATCAACATCGTAATCATTGCTTTTTGGGGATATCCTGATGCTCGCATCATATTGTTGAAACTGTAACATAAATTGGTGAGAGCCATGCCGGGTAACAGATAAAACAAAAATTCCCGTGCGTAGGGAATTGTTTTATCGCTTCCTCCGAATTGCCTCAGTATATCGTCCATAAAAAAAATGAAAAACAGAATATAGCAGGCTGCTAAAGCGAGTGTGAGAACAAGGCTGTTTCCCAATATTTTTTCTGCTCGTACCGGGTCTTTCTGTCCCAGTACGATCGATATGCGTGCAGATGCCCCGGCTCCGACCAACATTCCGACGGCTGCCGTAAGATTCATGATCGGAAATGTCAGAGCCAATCCCGAAATGGCGTCCGGACCTACTCCTTGACCGATGAAAATACGGTCTATAATGGTATAGAGAGACATAACCATAGTTCCGACAATAGCCGGAACAGCATATTGCCATAGAAGTTTCCCGACCGGTTCGGTTTCGAGTTTATTGCTGGGCGGAGTACTTTGTGTCATAATATAATGTGGAGTCGAATATTTCCTGCTTTGCTACTTACTTAATTTTATTTATCTTTCCAATCTCCGTTTATTTTTATTAATTCTATCAATTTTTCTACGGCTTGTTCTTCAGGGATATTCTTTTCAATGCATACTTTATTTTTGTACAGGCTGATTCGATCTCGTCCTGCTCCTACATATCCGTAGTCTGCATCCGCCATTTCTCCCGGACCGTTTACGATACATCCCATAATTCCTATTTTCAGACCTTTTAAGTGAGAAGTGGCAGCTTTTACTTTGGCGATTGTTTTTTGCAGGTCGAACAACGTCCGTCCGCATCCGGGACAGGAGATGTATTCGGTTTTGCTGATACGTTGTCTTACTGCCTGAAGGATTCCGTACATACAGCGTATCTCGGCCTCTGTCGAGATATTTCCCTGATTTTGCAGCCAAACTCCGTCTCCGAATCCATCGGATAATAAAGCCCCGAAATCAGCTCCTGCTTTGATCTGCAGGTCTTCATTATCGTTTTCTGTGTAGTTCTGTTGAAGAATTACCGGAGTATTTAAACCCCGACATAATAATTCGTGGAAAAACGCTCTTTGCTCCCCGACCGGGTTTTTATGGTCGGAGGTCAGAACCGCTACGATGTCGTCATTTTCTTTTAATATCCTCCATAGCGTTTCGTTGAGTTGGGGATAAGAAAAGAGTAGAAATTTTGTCTTTGCTTTTACTGAAGGGATAAGCCCGACAGATTCAGCTGTAAATAACGGATATACGTTCGGTTGAGGAACATAAACATCTGCATCGACAATTCGTGCGGCAGCGTCCGGATATTTCTTAGGGTCATTATTCCCTATGTACCAATAATCAGGATATTGTTCTCCGATTATGCCTATTATGTCGACATTTTTTTCAAGTGCATTGGCTATGGTAACGGGAACATTGTTACCTCCGATATTCCCGATGATTTTACTTTTTCTTCTTTCCATGCGGAGAAAGTCGAAGTGTGGGTATGTTTTCCCTTTAATTGGGGTGTGGTTTTCTCTGTCGGTAATATAATTGACAAGTTTGCGAGCTACCGGAATTTCCGCTTCGGGAGCTTCACTAAGAGAAACCCGTATCGTGTCTCCGATTCCGTCGGCGAGAAGTGTCCCTATACCTACGGCAGATTTTATTCTTCCGTCTTCTCCGTCGCCGGCTTCCGTCACTCCGAGATGTAAAGGGTAGTTCATGCCTTCTTGTTCCATTTTTGCAATCAACAATCGTACGGACTTTATCATGATTCCGGTATTCGATGCTTTAATCGATAGTACGACGTCATTGAAATTTTCTTCTTTACATACTCGTAAGAATTCCATACATGATTCTACGATTCCGGCCGGAGTGTCTCCATATCGGCTCATGATGCGATCGGATAGCGATCCGTGATTTACACCTATACGTACGGCAGTATGGTGTTCTTTGCATATATTGAGGAATTGAATAAAACGGGCACGTAATTTTTTGATTTCTTCTGCATATTCTTCATCGGTATATTCGAGATGAACGAATGTTCTGGCACTGTCAACGAAGTTTCCCGGGTTGATACGGACTTTTTCAACGATTCGTGCGGCGGCGTCTGCAACGTTCGGATTGAAGTGTATGTCGGCAATCAGCGGAGTATGGTATCCTCGTTTGTGAAGTTCTTTTTCTATGTTTGCGAGATTTTCTGCCTCTTTTGTCCCTTGAGCTGTCAGCCTGACATAGTCTGCTCCGGCATCGATGATACGAATACTTTGCTCTACACAAGGTAAAGTTTCTTGTGTGCGAGTATTAGTCATAGATTGTATGCGAATAGGATTTTCCCCACCTAACGGTGTATTGCCTATTCGGGTAACAGAACTTTTCCGACGATGATAATTGAAATAGTCCATACGGGTAAGATGATGATAAAGAGCGGAAAAAATCCGGTTAGGATTTTTCACCGCTCTGAAAATCGTTATTTTTAATTTGTTTTGAATTTATATTCTATTTTGGACAATTGTTGGTTGGCATCTACGATCTTTTGGGCTAAACCTTGTTTATACGCTTTTAAGCGGGCGTTGATTTTTTCGTCTCCGAGAGCGAGCATTTGAGTTGCAAGAATAGCTGCGTTCAGAGATGCGTTGATTCCGACTGTCGCGACAGGAATACCCGGGGGCATCTGTACGATAGCATAAAGGGCGTCTATTCCCTCCAGACTTGATTTGATCGGGACTCCGATAACCGGAAGGGTAGTCATAGAGGCAATAACTCCGGGCAAATGAGCAGCCATTCCCGCTGCCGCAATGATTACTTTGATCCCTCTCGACTCTGCATTTTTAGCAAATTGTTCCACTTCTACGGGAGTGCGATGTGCAGATAATGCATTCATCTCGAACGGAATCTCAAAGTCGTTGAGCAGTTGTGCTGCTTTTTCCATGATAGGCAGGTCTGAAGTGCTGCCCATGATGATGCTGACAATAGGTTTCATCTTTTGTGGTATTATTATTTTATTGTTTAAGTAATATTAAAGTAAAATGAAATCAGGAGTATCGATCCGAATACCCATACGAATCCGTTCATAGCACCTGCTGCGACCTGCATTAAAGTGTGGCGTCCTAAACCGATGCGAGAACTTCCCAATATTCCGGCCAGCATGATGAGGGTACAAAACAGTACGATCGGAAATGTCATTTGTATGCTCGCTAATCCGAAAGCTAATCCTGTCAGTCCGCCTATTCCTGTCAGATGTGCACTGATTTTCCAGCGTATATTTATCAATAGAGCTGTAATTATCGAACCGATGCAGCCGATAAAAAATCCGAGAACCCATATCGGAAGCCGGGTCTTATATAAGAAGTAAAGACAAAATCCATATCCGAACAGATTTATCATATACGGAATTTCCCGGTCATTGCGGTCATTCAGTCCTATGCTTTTTACTTTTTTTGTTTTATACATCCATAAAATAGTCATTGCAGGAATAATTGCCGTAAAGAACAGAACGCCGGATGCTATGAATAATTTGAAGGAAATAGGCAGGATATAAAGATAAGAAAAGAAAAAAATGATGCAGATGCCGTAAAACGGCATCAATAACGGGGTCAAGACAGCTGAAAAAAAGTGAGCCAGCGTTTTCATTCTGTATGTTGAGTTTTATAGATTTATATTTCTTTCCTTAAACGGGCTACCGGAATGCCTAATTGTTCTCGATATTTAGCAACTGTACGGCGGGCAATAACATAGCCCTTTTCTTTTAGCAGATCGCAGAGTTTGTCATCTGCCAGAGGTTTTCGTTTGTCCTCGTTCTCGATACATTGTTGTAAAATTTTCTTTATTTCCCGGGATGAAACTTCTTCTCCCGATTCGTTTTGCATCGATTCGGAGAAAAAATATTTCAAAGGAAATATTCCGAAATTCGTTTGTACATATTTACTGTTGCTTACTCGGGAGATGGTAGATATATCATATCCCGTACGTTCGGCAACATCTTTGAGTATCATCGGTTTCAGATTGCTTTCGTCTCCTGTCAGGAAAAAATCTCTTTGTAAATCGATGATTACCTGCATCGTATTCAACATTGTTTGTTGTCGTTGCTTGATAGCGTCGATAAACCATTGAGCAGAATCTAATTTTTGTTTTACGAATAATAACGCGTCTTTTTTATCCCGGGTTTGGTTTTGTTTATTTCCCATGTAATCTTCTAACATGTGAGTATAAGAGCGGTTGACCCTTAATTCCGGTATATTGCTGTTATTAAGGCTCAATGTCAATTCTCCGTCATGAGAATCGACTATGAAATCGGGGATAATATGGCTCATCCCGTCAGAAAACGAGTCGCTCCATGAACTTCCCGGTTTCGGATTGAGCACCGTGATTTCGTGAATTGCCTTTTTCAGTTCTTCTTCAGAAACATTATATTGTTTTTGTATTTTGTCATAATGCTTTTTTGTGAATTCATCGAAAGATTTGTCTATGATTTTATAGGCTAATAGTGCTGCCGGAGTACCTTCATGGCGTTCTAACTGTAATAACAGACATTCGCGCAGATTGGACGCTCCGACTCCTGCCGGTTCGAAATCCTGAATCATTTGTAACAGATCTTCGAGTCGTTCGGTGGAAATGTCTATTCCTACCTGAAAAATGAGATCGTCTGATATTGCAGACAACGGACGTTGCAAATAACCGTTGTCATCGATATTACCGATAATGTATTCTGCTATTTTGGCATCTTGTTCCGACAGGTTTCGTTCTCCTAATTGTTTCAAGAGAAAATCATGAAAAGTCGATCCGCCGGAAAAAGGAATATCCTCATGCTTTTGGTCTTTTGAGAAATTGTCTGCCTCGAGTTTGTAATCGGGAATATCGTCTTCTGTCAAGTAGTCTCCCATGGAGATGTCTTCCGCACTTTCGGCAGATACATCGGTATCTTCGTTTCCGAATTCGTCGGTATCGGGATTTTCATGTTCTTCTGCTCCTTCGTCAAGTGCCGGATTATCGATCAGTTCTTGTTTGATGCGTTCCTCCAGCTCAATAGCCGTCAGTTCAAGTAGTCGTATCACCTGTATCTGTTGGGGTGACAGCTTCTGTTGCAGCTTTTGTTGTAGTTGTTGTTTCAGCATCGGTTTCCTCTTGAAATTTTCGAACGAAGATAGCTTATTTTATTGGAAAGAGGGAATTTTTACTTAATTTTTAGCCGTTAAAAATCGTGACAACGAAAAATTATCTTTACCTTGAATTTTTGTCTGGAGTTTAGAGCCTGTCTGAATATTCCGATAATGTAATTGGTCCAAATTATCTTTTTTTCAGCCATCCGGGAATGACACATACACCTATGGCTAAATAGAGGTAATAGGTGATGATTCGCCATATAAACGCGATAACCAATGCTGTTCCTGCAATAGGAAAGAAATCTGCATAATATTGATTGAACATATATTCGCTAAATCCGCTTCCTCCCGGAGTCGGACTTACGGTCATAACGATCCATAAGATAAATTGTCTGCCGAATGCCAATAGTTGTTTTCCGGTAACAGGAGAAAATGCAAGAAGCAATGCATTCACGACAAGGTAACGAGATACCCAAGAAAAGGCCGTAGCTCCGAATGCCGAAATCCAAAAAGAAAAGGGCTTTTTTCCTATTGCATGAGAACTAATGACCAGATTGTCTCCTAATTCGGAAATTTGCTTTTTCCATCGTTTGAGCATCCTAATCTTGAATATTTTGTTTAATGAGTCTCGTATCCATTCCGGTTTTTTGAAAAGCCCTATGTACAATATCAACGTCCAAATCACTATGAGTATATAGACGAGAAAAAAAAGGTTCATGATACTTTTAGATAGGATTGTCGTTGTTCCGAAAAGTTCGGGAATAGAGATGCTGATTAGAATTATCGGGATGGAAATTACGAAAAACAGTTCGTCTAAAAATAGACTGGCGAACATCATTGCCGTACTGCGTCCGGCGTTGATTCCTTCTTTGTTGAGAAATACGACGATGAGGCTGCTGCCTCCTACTGCAGAGGGTGTGACTGCCGATGTGAATTCGCAAAGGATATTGACTCGTATTGCCTGCCACCAACTCAATGTATTTCCCGATATTTTACGATAACGCCAAATCAGTCCCGCATCTCTTCCCAGCATGAATAAAACAGCTATTGCGACAAATGTTGCTGTTTTGAGGGAAAAAGATACATGCGTAAAAATGTGCGGATCAAACTCCTTCCAAAATAAATAACATACCACTGTCAGTCCGATAAGTACCGGTAATAGGATATAAGCAACAGTTTGTAGCGGCTTTGTTCGTATATCGGCTATTTCAGGCATAACGTTTTAGTAAAGATTTATATCGGTCTTGTACTTCTTCTGTTACATTCTCCCATGACCGAGCTATTGTATTGGATGCTGTTATTCCTGTCTGACGGACTTTTTCTGGGGATTGTATGAGCTCTGTTAGTTTTTGTGCAAATTCTGAAACAGATCGTCCCGATAAAAATCCGTTTTGCATGTCTTTAACAATTTCGGCAGAGGTTGCTCCGGATATTAATAGCGACGGAGTTTGCATAGAAGCGGCTTCTCTGACGACTAAGGGTGCATTATCGTATAGTGACGGGAATAAAAAAAGATCGGCGGCGGCATAGTATCGCTTTAATTGTTCTCTGTCGGTGAGATTTCCTACAAACTTGATTTTATCGGTTAGTTTAAGGTTTTTAACTTGTTCATGTAATTCTTTTTCAGCATATCCTGATCCGATGAAGAACATTTTAAAAGGCTTTTCTCTTATAAGTGATAGTGCGTCAATGATCAATTCCGGATTTTTTTCTCTGATATGTTGTCCGACAAAAAGAAACATTAATTCACGATCGGTAATATTTAATTCTTTTCGCATGTCGAATCTTAGAGTCGGAATGTCTGTCGATCCTGAAAATTCAGTTCCGTTGTCCACTATTTCTACTTTCCCTTTATATCCGTATTCCCGTATTGTGTCTTCTACGGCAGCTTGGGGTATCCATACTTCGTCTGCAGCTTCGTAAAAACGGATTATTTTGCGAATGAGTAGGGCTAAAAGAGTTTTATTGGGGATGATTCTTTTGAAATCATCCCGGTATTTTGAATGAAAAGTTGCAATTATAGGTATATGCTGGCTATGGGCTATACGCATGGCTAGCTCTCCCGAAGAAAAAGGACAGTGTGCGTGTACTAAAGAGAAAGGTTTTTGGCAAATATGCTCATAAAAAGGCAGGTCGATACGGGGAAATCCTAATCTATAAGGTTTTCTCATAGGTATCGGGATAGATGTGTAACTATATATCGGGTATTTTTCTGTGTATCGAGTTCCCGGTATTTTAGGTGTTACGACACATACATTTTCATTTTTTCGATTCAGCCAGTAAGCATAATTTTTGACGGTAAGAGATACTCCGTCCATAATGGGCGGGAATCCGTCATTAAAAAGTCCGATCAATCGTTTATCCATATCAATTCATTAGTCTATGCTAAATAAACAATGAAATGTTACGATCGTTTAACGAAAGGGTGACAATTTAAAGACTGTTTATAGTTAGACAGCTATTTTAGATAAAGAACATGAGAATTACTTGTGCGATAATTACCCGCAAAAACATACATAACGGATATACCGTGGCGTATGAAACAGCAGGATTGTCTCCCGGAATAGTATCGTTTGCATAATTCAGAGCCATCGGATTCGCCATGCTGCCGCACATCATTCCGGCTACCGATCCGAAATCGAGCTTGGTAATGCGCAAAGCAATTAATGCAACGATGATTACCGGAATAAACGTAATAGCGAATCCGAGAAGTATCCATATTAATCCTTCCGGACGGATTACCGTTTCGAAAAAATGTTGTCCTGCATCCAGTCCCAGACATGCCAGATACATAGATAATCCTAATGCTCGTAACATTAAGTTAGCGCTGCGGGTAGTATAAGTGATCATGTGTAAACGCGGTCCGAAACTTCCGATAAGGATTCCTATAACGATAGGTCCTCCTGCAATTCCCAGTTTTACAGGTGTACTTATACCCGGAATCAAGAATGGTATAGCTCCGAGAGCTAAGCCCAATACGATTCCGATAAATACAGAGATCAAATTAGGTTCGTTTAAGCTTTTGACAGCATTCCCCAGAACTTTTTCTACATTTTGTATGGCGGCTGCTTCGCCTATGACCGTCAGTCGGTCTCCCATTTGCAATATAAGATCCGGAGTGGCTAACAATTGTACTCCCGAACGATATACCCTACTTATATTTATACCGTAATGATTTCGTAATCGTAAGGAGCTGAGTCGTTTCCCGTTAATTTCAGGGCGAGTTACGACGATTCTTTGAGAAATGAGCTGACTGTCGATGGCATTCCAGTCTATATCTTCTTTATTCCAGTCTTTATTTTCGTGCTCTCCGAAAAGAACCGTAAGTGCATCGACATCTTTTTCGGAAGTGATCACCAGCAATCGATCTTTAGCTTCCAGTTTTTTTTCAGATGTGGGAATGCTCACTTTGCCATCTCTCCAAAGTCGGGAAATAACGAATTTTTTTTGACTGAGAGATGCTGCTTCTCGTATGCTTTTTCCTATAATACCGGGGTTGTTGACTTGGAACTCTGCGATATATACCGGTTTTTTCTTGTCTTTCTCTTGCTCGGGAATATCCGATGCCCGTGTAAATATTTTTCGTGTGGCGAATATTGCGAGAATTACGCCTAAAACACCTAAAGGATAGGTAACCGCACAACTTAGTGCCGGAGAATTAGACGGCAACCCCATTTGCTTCAAAGTTTGTTGCGCCGCACCTAAAGCCGGAGTATTGGTTGTTGCGCCACATAGGATACCGACCATATCGGGTAAAGATATACCGCAAGTGAGGTGGAAAATGACTGTCATGATAGTACCAATGAACACGACACCTAAAGCGAGAGCATTGAGCGTAATGCCTCCTTTTCGAAATAATCCGAAAAATCCCGGACCGACTTGCAGACCTAAGGCATATACAAAGACGATGAGTCCGAAACTTTCTGCATAATTGAGCATTTGCGGATCAACCGTGATTCCGATGTGTCCGGCCATGATTCCGATGAAAAAGACGAATGTCACGCCTAAAGAGATGCCGGCTATACGGATTTTTCCTAATACCAATCCTATGGCGGATATTAAAGATACGACAATAACGGCCTGCATTGCCGAATGTTCGGAAAATAGACTATATAACCAATTCATCATTCTTTTTGCTTTTAGGCAAGAGCTTGCAAAGATAGAAACAAAATCTTTGCTTTTATATAGAAATACCGTTTAAAAAAGGAAATAGTTTTTCCCGTAGATTGTCTTCCGGACATACTTGGCATACTTGAAAACCGGCTTGTCGTGCCCCTTCGATATTTTCTATTTTGTCATCTAAGAATAACGATTCGGATGGATTTACTTTTGTGTCATCGATTACTTTGCTATAAAATTCTGCATCGGGTTTTGATGCGCCTATCTTGTAAGACAAATATAGCTTATCGAAATAGTCGTCTATGGTGAGCCCGTTTTCCCGGAACAAAAATTTTCTTGTATATTCGATGTGAGTTATATTCGTGTTACTAACCATATAAATGGGGAAATTCTCTTTTAAAGTGCGAAGAATTTTTAGTTTATAAGTCGGGATCGTTTGTATGATCTTGTTCCATGCTTTCCGTATCTCGTTATCTGAAGCTTTTATGTTCAGAGAGATCCTTAATTGTTCGAAGAAATCTTTTTCTTCTGTTTGCCCGTTTTCAAAATCTCTGAGGATTTTATGGAAACTTTTCGAATTAAAGGTTTCGGGAACAGTTGCACCTAACTTGCAGAATGCCTCGATTGTTCCGTTAAAGTCTAAATCGACTAAAACTCCTCCGAAATCGAAAAAAAATTGTTTTACCGGTATCATAATGGAATTAATATTTGAAACTGCTGCCTCCTAAAAATTCTCGTAATAAAGATGTCGGGGGAATTTCATGCTCGTTAAGAGGCAAAAAGAAATCCAGAAACTTGAGTAAGCGGTTTGCTTCTCCATATTCGGTACAATCTCTGGGGACGGCGTTTAGGATAGGCATTGCCCTCCGTTTTAAAACGGCGAGTTCAAATAATAGCGATGAGTTGAACATGGCGTCGGCATTCTCCTGATAAGGAAAAATCCATTTTTCTTCACCTCTGCGCACACTCGGCCAACGGGCTATTGTACTTTGTGCCGTGCTTCCTCGATATTTTGCATCTCTGATGATGCGACGCAATAGCCGATTGTCTGTTGTCGGTACCCAGTTATGGTCATCTATGGATATAGATGTCAGTGCCGATACATATATTTTGAACTTTAATTTATCTTCGATTTGTGGGGTTAAATCCGGATTTAAAGCGTGGATACCTTCTAATATAAGAACTTCCGATTCTTTTAATCTTAGTTTGTTTCCTCGATATATTTTTTTACCTGTTTCAAAATTATAAGTGGGCAGGTCTATTTCTTCTCCTTTTAAAAGTCTGTTGATGTCGTTATTGAATAATTCCAGATCGAGGGCATATAAAGATTCATAATCGTATTCTCCGTTTTCATCGAGAGGAGTTTCTTCCCGTTCTACGAAATAGTTGTCCAGAGAAATGGTTACCGGACGTATCAGGTTTGTCATTAATTGTATTGCCAGTCGTTTTGAAAAAGTTGTTTTACCAGAAGATGAGGGTCCTGATATTAAGATAATTCGTGCTCCATCTTCGTTTCGGTTACGTCTGGTTATTTCATCGGCGATATTGCTGATTTTCTTTTCATGTAAAGCTTCCGAAACTTTGATCAAATCTGTTGCCTGACGGTTTTCTATGGCGAGATTTAAATCACCGACGTTATTCAATCCGATAATGGAATTGAAATGTATATATTCTTTGAATGCAGCCAACATTTTATCTTGCTTTACTACAGTGCCCAAAACCGAAGGATTTTCAGCCGAAGGGGGAACTAACAATAACCCGCCGTCATATTTGATCAGATCAAATAAGTTCAGGTATCCGGTAGAAGGAACCAGACAGCTGTAATAGTAGTCGATGAGGTTATCGAGTCTGTAAAAAGTCGTATATAAAGATTTTGAAGTTTCCAGTAAGTCGACCTTATCCAACAGATTTTGTTCTTGGAAAAGTTTTATGGCATCAGACGTTTTACATTCGATTCGCTGGAAAGGCAGATTATCTGTTATGATTTTTCGCATTCGGGCTTTTATGCGATCGGTGGTCTCTTGAGAAATTTCTTGCCGGTTGTTGATCCCGCAGAAATAACCTTTCGATATAGAGTGCTCGATCCGTAACCGAGCTCCGGGCATTACGTCTTCCAACGCTTTATAAAAGACAAAGCAGAGAGAACGTACATACGTTCGCATACCGGATGGATGAGAAGCATCGATAAATTCTATATCTTTAGGACGAAATACCCGATAATCAAGATCTTCGGTTTTATTATTGACTCGTGCACAGAGCACTTGATATGGCAGTTTTACCCCTGATTGACCATATATTTGAAGCAGAGAATCGCCTTCGTTTATTTCAAGAATTTGGTCGGTGTTTTTACAGTGGACCAGCACTTTATTACTCATAGTTTATTTGTTATAGTATGTTTGATTTGCAACAGAGATTGAATAAATATTACATTCTCAAGAAAATTCAATGATCTACTCTGTCGTAAATTCTCTTATTTTTTTTATTTTTGCCTCAAATTTGCATTCAGCTATTATGCACGCTAAATATATTATATTCTTGCGGATTAAACAAAATATCAAATAAAGTAAATCGAGATGGAGTACACATTTTTTGACTTTTTGACGCTTATTGGCTCATTGGGTTTATTCTTGTACGGGATGAAAGTTATGAGTGAAGGGCTTCAAAAAGTGGCAGGAGACCGGTTGAGAGGAATTCTTACTGCGATGACTACCAATCGGGTGACCGGTGTGCTTACCGGAGTGTTGATTACCGCTCTTATACAATCTTCTTCCGCAACGACGGTGATGGTTGTCAGTTTTGTAAATGCAGGCTTACTTTCTTTGACACAGTCGGTGTCGGTTATTATGGGTGCCAATGTGGGTACTACCGTAACGGCGTGGATAATTTCTATTTTTGGCTTTAAGGTAAACATCAGTTTATTCGCTATTCCATTGATCGGTTTGGCGATTCCTTTTATTTTTTCCGGAAATAGTCGGAGGAGATCTTGGGGAGAGTTTATTATCGGTTTCGCTTTTTTGTTTATGGGACTTGAGTTTCTTAAAAATTCAGTTCCTGACATTCAAAATAATCCGGAGATACTTTCGTTTCTTACCGAGTACACCAATATGGGCTATCTGTCGGTATTGCTTTTTCTATTGATAGGGACGATTGTTACTATTGTCGTTCAATCTTCCAGTGCGACAATGGCAATTACTCTGATTATGTGCAGTAAGGGTTGGATTTCATTCGATATAGCTGCCGCAATGGTTTTGGGCGAAAATATCGGAACGACTATTACGGCTAATCTGGCGGCTTTGTCGGCTAATGTTTCGGCAAAGCGTGCAGCTTTTGCGCACTTTATGTTTAATATTTTCGGAGTATGCTGGATGCTTATTCTCTTTTTCCCGTTTACTCATTTTATCGGTTTTTTGGTAAAAGAACTTACGGGGGGATCTCCGACAGACTTGATGACTTTTATTCAACATCATAGTCCTGCAGTTGTGAATCGTATTTCTGCAGAGAGTGCAGCCGGACTGTCTGCTGATGAGTTGGCATTGCGAGCACAATATCAAGGAATGCAGGTTACAGTGTCTTATGCTTTGTCTCTTTTTCATACGGTGTTCAATATTCTGAATGTTTTGGTGATGATTTGGTTTGTAAACTTGTATGTGAAAATCGTTACTCGGGTTATTAAACTGAAGCATAGTGATGATGAAGAGTTTCAACTTAAATTCATTTCCGGCGGAATGCTTTCTACATCGGAGCTGTCTCTTTTACAGGCGAAAAAGGAGATTGCTTTATATGGGCAGAGAACACAGCGGATGTTCGGAATGGTAAAAGATTTGATTCACGAAAGGGAGGGGAGCGAGACTTTTTCTAAGATATATAGTCGGATCGAAAAATATGAGAAGATCAGCGATAGGATGGAATTGGAGATTGCGGCATATCTGAATCAAGTTGCAGACGGGCGTTTAAGTTATGATGGAAAATTGCAGGTAAGCGCGATGTTGACGATGACTACCGAAATAGAAAGTATCGGAGATAGTTGCTTTCATTTGGCTCGGACCGTGATTCGGAAGCAGGAAGCAAAAGTCGAATTTAATGAAGGTATAGAAAAAGATATAGATTTGATGTTCAAATTGGTAAGCGAAGCTCTCGATAATATGAATGTTATTTTTGATAAGAATGACATGGCAGAATCTGATTTGAATAAATCCTATAATAAGGAGATGGAAATTAACAATTTCCGGAATCAGCTCAGAATGGAGAATATCGAAAATATTAATTCTAAAAAATATGAATATCAGTCCGGTATTTATTTTATGGACATTATCTCGGAATGTGAGAAATTAGGGGATTATGTGGTTAATGTAGTCGAAGCAGTGAAAGAAAAAAGGAGAATGAATTAATCATAACTTGACTTGTATATAAAAAGCGAAAAAGGCTGAAATATCTTGCATTTCGGCCTTTTTCGCTTTTTATTATTTTTTTAGTATCTCGATCAATTCTCTCATTCCTTCGGAAGCTCCTTTTCGAATAAAATGGCTTACTCGTTCCGAAGGATCGTGAACATCATTCGGATCAATCAGGTATATGGGAACATTTGTCCGGACATAATTTAACAATCCTGCAGCCGGATATACGTTTAAAGAAGTTCCGATGATGACAAAAATATCTGCTTCTGATACTAAATCTATTGCCGGTTCTATCATGGGGACAGCTTCTCCGAACCATACGATATGCGGACGTAATTGACCTCCGTCCTCAGCCTTATCTCCAAGATGAATTTCACAATGTTCAGGTGTGAGTGTATAAATTAGTTTTTCGTTCCGTACCGAACGGACTTTCATGAGTTCCCCGTGTAAATGTATTACGTGAGAACTGCCTGCACGTTCGTGTAAATTGTCGATATTTTGAGTGATAATATGTACATCATAATCCGATTCCAATTCCACTAATCTTTTATGTCCTGCATTGGGTTCGGATTTAATGAGGGCTTTTCGTAATCCGTTATAAAAATCAAGAACCAGTTCTGGATTACGATACCAGCCTTCAGGTGTCGCTACATCCTCGACGCGGTGGTTTTCCCAAAGTCCATTACTGCTCCGAAATGTTGATAATCCGCTTTCAGCACTCATGCCGGCTCCGGTTAATACGATCAGCTTTTTCATTTTGGATCTCTCTTTTTAGCATGATAACGTTTATTTTCTTAAAATATTTGTTCAACAAAATATATCGTCTGAGTGTTATACATTTACTTTTAAACGATTATGCTGTTTATTAGTTGCAAATTTATGTTTTTTTTTAATAGAAAATAAAAGAACTATACAATAAAAACTCTATCTTCGTCCGGTAATTAAAAACCGGATGGAGATACGGGAGGTTAAGAGCCTGTCTGAATTTTACTCGGGTCAGTTTTGAGAATTTCTTCCGAGGATGTTTCTCTGATTTTACGAGGAAGATAGCGGGCTATCTGACGAGAGAAAACGGGGAAAAAGACCGGAAGAAAACGCAAAAATGACCTGATAATATTTTTTGTCGGAAAATTTAGACAGCTCTAAGAAAACTTCCGTTAAAAACAACAATTATATATGGATAAATTAAGCTATGCACTGGGGCTGAGTATGGGTAACAATTTTAAAAGCTCAGGTATCCAGACTCTTTCGGTTACGGATTTTGCTAATGGAGTAAAAGCTGTATATGAAGGTGAGAAACCCGAAATGACTTATGACGAAGCAAAACAGGTGATTAATGATTTCTTTACGCAGATGCAACGAGAAGTCAATGATCGTAACCGAGCAGAAGGAGAGGCATTTTTGGCTGAAAATAAAAAGAAATCCGGAGTGGTGGTCTTACCGAGCGGATTACAGTATGAAGTGTTGACCGAAGGTAAAGGAAAGAAACCTGCTGCAACAGATCGGGTACAGTGCCATTATCATGGAACATTGATCAATGGAGAAGTGTTCGATAGCTCTGTTGAACGGGGAGAACCTGCGGTTTTTGGTGTAAGTCAGGTAATACCGGGTTGGGTAGAGGCTTTGCAATTGATGCCGGAAGGCTCTAAATGGAGACTATTTATACCCTCTGATCTGGCCTATGGAGAGAATGGTGCGGGAGGCAAGATTGCCCCTAATTCTACTTTAATATTTGATGTCGAACTATTAAAAGTATTATAAATAATATCACAAACACAATGAAAAAAACAGTCTTATGTTCAGTCTTGGCTGCAGGTTTAGTAGCTATGGGACTTACTTCTTGTAATAAAAAAAGTGGTGCTGCTTTAGCAGACGGTGTGGACAGTCTCAGTTATGCTTTTGGTGTACTGAATGGTACGGATTTGGCTATGGGATTGAAGCAATATCCTAAAAAAGTGGATATAGATCAGTTCATCAGAGGTATGCAATCTACCGTAAATTCGGACAGTGCGAAATTTTCTTATGAATTTGGAGCAGCTATCGGTTCGAATATGAAACAACAGATCGAACAGATGGGAAAACAGGGTATCGAGATGAATAAAGAAGAAATCTTATCGGCATTGTTCGCTACATTAAAAGAAGATTCTACTTTGATTTCAAGAGCTCAGGCTGAAGAAGTTTTCCGTAACGGAATGCAAGCTATACAACTGAAAAAACAAAAAGAGGAAGCTGAAAAATTGGCGAATACTCCTGAAGCAAAAAAGAATAAAGCTGACGGGGAAGCATTCTTGGCAAAAAAAGCTAAAGAAGCGGGAGTACAAAAAACAGCTTCAGGTTTGTTGTATAAAGTAGTCAAAGAAGGTAAGGGCGAAAAACCCGTTGAAAATGATAAAGTAACTGTAAGCTATAAAGGAACTTTGATCGATGGTACTCAATTCGATGCCAGTGAGAAAGTAGCGATGTCTGTAGGACAATTGGTTCCGGGATTTAACGAAGCATTGATGTTAATGACTCCGGGTTCGAAATATGAAGTATATATTCCTGCAGAATTGGCTTATGGAACAAATCCTAATCCACGTATTCCGGTTAACTCGACATTAATTTTCGAAATCGAATTGCTGAGCGTTGATAAATAAACTTCAATAGTATAGGATAAAAAAAGAGGACTGAACGAAATGTTCGGTTCTCTTTTTCTTTTCAAAAATAAATTAGATAGTGATATAATATTATGAGAACATTGAAATTTCTGTTGGTTATATTGTTGATAATTTCAGCAGTACCTGTACAAGCAAGGCGAAAAGCTTCTAAAAAACAGCAAAAGGAACAGATACAGTTACCGGTAAAGGTAGATAGTATCAGTTATGCTTTTGGTATAGATGCCGGGAACGGAATTAAGGCTGCATTTAAAGATATTAAAGAACGAAGTGACTTTGAGTTGAAGCCGGAAATTTTCGTACAGGCGTTCAATAATGTTTTATTGAATGATTCTACGGTATTTACAAAAGAGGAAGCAACCGATATCTTGAATAAATTCGGGGCGGAGATGCAGCGTATTGTCCGAGAAAAACAGAAGATTGCCGCAGAAAAGAATCTTGCGGAGGGAAAAGCCTTTTTGGCTGCCAAAGCATCTGAGACTGGGGTACAAAAAACGGAGAGCGGACTATTGTATGTAGTAGAGAAACAGGGAACAGGAGAAAAACCGACTATAAATGATAGAGTAAAAGTTCATTATACGGGAAAGTTGATAAACGGGAAAAAATTTGACAGTTCTTATGATCGTCAACAACCCCTCGAGTTGTCTGTTGGTGGAGTTATTGCCGGTTGGCAAGAAGGTTTGCAGTTGATGCCGGTAGGGTCTAAATATATTTTTTATATTCCGTCTGAGTTGGGATATGGAGAACGTGGAGCAGGAAAAGATATTCCGGCAAATTCGGCATTGATCTTTGAAGTCGAATTGCTTGAGATAATTCGTTAAAAGGGATAAATGTAGCACAATGAAAAATTGTAACTTTCTTTTTGCTGATTTCTTATAGTATTTCGAGGTTTATTCAATAATAAACCTTACTTTTGCTGTCAAAATGATTTGTTATAGCTTTTGAATATGGAAAAGATAGATAACCTTGACAGGCAGATATTAGAAATTATTATGCGCAATGCGCGTATTCCGTCTAAGGATGTGGCTGCAGAATGCGGAGTTTCGCGAGCAGCGATTCATCAACGTATCCAGAGAATGATCGATATGAATGTGATTGTCGGTTCTGGATATCATGTAAATCCTAAAATACTTGGATATCGTACCTGCACTTATATTGGGGTAAGATTGGAAAAGGGGTCTATGTATAAGGATGTAGTTCCTGAATTGGAGAAAATTCCCGAAGTTGTGGAATGCCATTTCACGACCGGTCCATATACGATGTTATGTAAGCTTTATGCCCGCGATAATGAGCATCTTATGGAGTTACTGAATGGCCGCATTCAGGAAATTCCGGGGGTTACGGCTACTGAGACGTTGATTTCTTTGGAACAAAGTATGAATCGAGAGATTCCTATTAGAAAGAGAAGTGAAGAATAAGGTATAATACCCTAACACGGAATAGAAGAGTTAAGGAGTATGTTCATAGCATGCTCCTTATCTTTTTGTAATTGATCGGTCAATTCTTTCAATCCGTTCATTTTCTTTTCAGAACGGAGACGGGCGATAAATTGTATTTCGATGTACTGTCCGTATAGGTCGCCTGAGTAATCAAACAGATGGGCTTCTATACAAGTTTCTCCGTCTGAATGTACCGTAGGACGTTTTCCGATATTTACCATTCCATTATAATGCTGTTCTCTATTTACTATTATTTTGACAGCATATACTCCGTTTGCCGGAATCACTTTTTGCGGATTGTTTATGGCTATGTTTGCGGTAGGAAATCCTATCTTTCTGCCTATTTGGTATCCCGGAATGACATATCCCTGAAGTGCATACGGATGACTCAACAACTGAGTTGCTTCGGATACATTACCTTCATTAATTAGTTTACGGATTACGGAAGAACTTACATTTATATGATTTTTTTCGGGTATATACATTTTGGCTTGTAGAACATCTATTCCTAATGTTTCTCCGTATTTTACATAATCGTCAAAGCCTTCACTCCTATTATGTCCGAAACGATGATCGTATCCTATGAAAAGACATTTCAACGAATAATTTTCTATCAGGAATTTAATAAATTCAAACGCAGACATTTGAGATATTTCCGGTGTAAAATCGAGCACGATGCAATAATCCAGTCCGGTTTCAGAAAGGTTATCGATTTTCTCTTCGAAAGTATTAATCAGTTGAGGACAGTAATCGCTATGTAATATTTCTCGGGGATGATTACGGAATGTAATTACAGCCGATGACATATTCCGACTCCGGGATGTAGAAATGATATCGGAGATTAGAGATCGGTGTCCGGAATGCACTCCGTCGAAAAAACCGATTCCGGCAACTATCTCGGTTCTGATAATAGTATGAGATTGTTCTATGATCTGCATTTGAAGTTTTATAAGCCGAAAATAAATGAAAAATCTTCTCGGGGAGCAACTAAATAGGTTTGAAATCCGAATTTACGGGCAGCGTCGATATTCTTTTGTGAGTCGTCGAGAAACAACGTCTCTTGTGGTAATATTCCGGAATCGGCAATGATCTTTTCAAAAATTTTCGGAGAGGGTTTCGTTACGCCGAGTTGATATGATAAATATAATTTATCGAAATAATCAGGAATATTTAGCCCTTGTATCCGGAATAGTTCGGGAATCCGGCTTTCGAACATAATAGGGTTTGTATTGCTGAGCATAAAAAGCCGGTAAGATTTATGCAGTTGATGTAATAATGTCAGTTTTTGTTCTGGTATCCCTACAAGAAAACGGTTGAATGCTTCATCGATTTGTTGGTCTGTGATTGCTTCACCGATATGTTTTCGGACTTCATCCCGAAATTCGGTTGCAGAAATAGTTCCGTCTTCCAAGTCCATGAACATTCCTTTCTGTTCATATTCTCCTAAATATTCAGTAATATCGGAAAATCCCAGATCTTCGAATGCGCCGATACATCGTTGTTTATCGAGATCCATTAGAACACCGCCTAAATCAAAGATAATAGTCTTGATATTTTTCATTATACCGGTAAATTTTTATTAATGAAATTGCTTACAAAAATAAGCAAACTTTATCGATGAGATATGAAACGTTTCTCTATTAACGTTTATTTCCAATATTCGAGAGAAAAGTGGTAGAGCTTTTTCATGTGTTAGTATATTCGGTATCAATTGTTTTAATATTACGAATTTAGACAAGTTCTATAACTTGAGTCAGCGATAAAGATTTTCGGAATATTATTGAACAGTAGATAAAGTTTGTCTGATTTGGAGTGATAATTGAAGTATGAATGCAGATACTTGATGTAAAAAACAAAAAATAATTTTGGTGATTCGAAAAAAAAAATTACTTTTGCAATCACTTTCGGGAATGCTCCGAATCGGTCCTATAGCTCAGTTGGTTAGAGCATCTGACTCATAATCAGGGGGTCCTTGGTTCAAGCCCAAGTGGGACCACAT
>URAV01000025.1 GCA_900545915.1 uncultured Porphyromonadaceae bacterium | reverse complement strand
GAGTATAAAAGTAACACATAAAAGAAAGAATAATAAAGTTGCCCCCCCCCTTTAGTTGATTATATACTTTGAAGTGGAATTAATACGGTTTGTTGTAGATTAGGACTTTTAATATTGAAACAATTAAATAAAAATAGTTCTGTAATGAGTTTTCAGAATGTAAAAAAACAGGCTATCAAAATTAGATAGCCTGTTTTTTATAATTTGATTTCAGATTATTTCTTTTCCGATTCCAACTTTTCTTTCAATGCGGCAAGCTCTTCAATATCACCCAAAGTAGTTTTTTCTACATTGTTGTTGATAGCTGCAGTTTCATTTTCTGCTTTGGCTGCTTTCTTAGCTGCTTTCTTGGCTGCAGATTCTTTTTTAGCTTCTGCTTTAGCTTCATCTTCGAAGATGCGGCTGTGTGACAAAATGATACGTTTAGCATCCTTATTGAACTCAATTACTTTGAAAGGTAATTTTTCTTCCAGTTGAGCTTGAGTACCATCTTCTTTTACCAAATGTTTCGGAGTTGCAAATCCTTCAACGCCATAAGGCAATGCGATAACAGCACCTTTGTCGAGCATTTCGATAATTGTTCCTTCATGAACTGAATCGACAGTAAATACTGTTTCGAATACGTCCCAAGGATTTTCTTCGAGTTGTTTGTGTCCAAGACTCAAGCGGCGGTTTTCTTTGTCGATTTCCAAAACCTGAACTTCGATTTCTGCACCGATTTGAGTAAATTCCGACGGATGTTTGATTTTCTTAGTCCAAGACAGATCAGAGATATGGATCAAACCGTCAACACCTTCTTCGATTTCAACAAATACACCGAAGTTAGTGAAGTTACGAACTTTAGCCATGTGGCGAGAACCTACGGCATATTTAGCTTCGATATTTTCCCATGGATCTGGTTTCAATTGTTTGATACCTAAAGACATTTTACGTTCTTCACGATCCAAAGTCAAAATAACGGCTTCTACTTCATCTCCTACTTTCATGAAGTCTTGTGCACTGCGCAAGTGTTGTGACCAAGACATTTCAGAAACATGGATCAAACCTTCGACACCCGGAGCGATTTCGATAAATGCACCATAATCTGCCATAACCACTACTTTGCCTTTGACTTTGTCTCCGACTTTCAGTTCAGAACTCAAAGCATCCCAAGGATGAGGAGTAAGTTGTTTCAGACCGAGAGCGATGCGTTTCTTTTCATCATCGAAATCGAGGATTACGACATTCAATTTTTGATCGAGTGAAACGACCTCTTCAGGATGGCTGACACGTCCCCAGCTAAGATCTGTGATGTGAATCAAGCCGTCTACGCCACCCAAGTCGATGAATACACCGTAAGAAGTGATATTCTTAACAGTTCCTTCAAGTACTTGTCCTTTTTCAAGTTTAGCGATAATATCTTTTTTCTGTTGTTCCAGTTCTGCTTCGATAAGAGCTTTGTGAGAAACAACGACATTTTTGAATTCTTGGTTGATTTTTACCACCTTGAATTCCATAGTTTTACCTACGAAAACATCGTAATCGCGAATGGGTTTAACATCGATTTGAGAACCCGGCAAGAAGGCTTCGATGCCGAATACATCAACGATCATACCGCCTTTGGTACGGCATTTGATAAACCCTTTAATGATTTCATCGTTTTCAAGAGCCGAGTTAACACGATCCCAAGAACGAGTAGCGCGAGCTTTTTTGTGAGAAAGCACCAATTGGCCTTTTTTATCTTCCTGACTTTCAATATACACTTCGACAGTGTCTCCGACTTTTAAATCAGGGTTGTAACGGAATTCGTTCATCGAAATAACGCCGTCCGATTTGTAACCGATATTTACGACAACTTCTCTTTTGTTCATCGAGATAACCGTTCCTTCAGTTACTTCTTTGTCTTTTACAGTGTTAAGAGATTGATCATAGGTATTGACCAATTCCTCACGGCTTTTTTCACCTAACACTTCGCCTTTTTCATAGGCATCCCAGTCGAAATTTTCGACGGGTGAGTTTTTTAATTCTTGATCCATTTGTTTAAATAATTGATTTTCTTGTTAATAAGTTAGACATTATATGGTCTCAAAATCGGGGCAAAGGTAGTGATTTATTTTGATATACAAAGGGTTCTGAAACCCTTTTT
The DNA here is from genome assembly GCA_900545915.1 of uncultured Porphyromonadaceae bacterium. Taxonomy (GTDB): domain Bacteria; phylum Bacteroidota; class Bacteroidia; order Bacteroidales; family Coprobacteraceae; genus Coprobacter. The sequence continues at coordinate 51,251 of URAV01000025.1, read as the reverse complement.
TTGATTGTAAAAAAATATTTTCATAAAATTCAAACGCTTCTTGATAATATTTTTTGTCGGAAAATTTATGCAGGATTTTAATTGTGTATTTTTTATCTCTTGTCGGATATATCGATCGAGTTAATGCGAAAATGCTTATTTACTATTCTTTTTTTAATTAGTTGGTAATATATTCTTTCTTGTTAGTATTGTTGGAAATTTGTGTAATAAGTATATTATCATAATGTTTAGATGTTATAGTTTGTGTTTTATATATTTATTAACATTTCTGAGGATTGAATAATCGTGTTCTATTTTTAAGATAAAAATTTAATTCTTGAAATAGGAATAGAAAGTATAGTTCTTTGAAATACGTTGTTTTTATCTTTTAAATTTACCGTATAATAGAATAGTAGAATTGCTTATTTAGAATTTATATAAATAGTAAATCTTTTAGGGAAACGTTAACAATGTTTTATATTATAATACTTGTAATCAAAACATCTACATTTGCTTCGATTTTTTAGAGAAAATAGGTATTAATCAATAAAAGAAGAGTAATATGAAAGATTTACGACTCGCGTTTTTTTTAAGTTTATTATTTTGTTTAGGTAATTTACGACTTTCGGCACAGGAGGCACAGTCGTTGCCGTTGAATATTACAAGTAATGATCAACTTTTTTCCCGCTCTGAAAGTGGTACGGCTAAAGCATCTGTTTCGGGAACGAATCAGATTTCTTTTATAAAGGATGGTTCAAAAACGGGAGAGTCTTCGGCTGTTATTTGGATCGGTGATGTTCCCGGACGTTTGAAAATGTCTGTAAGCAAAGATGGTTCTGTTTGCACAAGCCATACAAACTCATTAACAGTGTATGCCTCAAGCGATAATTCTTCTTATCGGCAGTTGGGTAGTTTTGATCATGAAAGTGGAACTGTGGAGTTTGACCAGCCGTTGAATAAAGATGATCGTTACATACGTTTCTATTATGATGTGACTGCATCGGGTTGGTTTGGATTAAATTACTGTGCTCATGGTTGGATACCTACTATTACGATTACAGAGCCTATATCTTTCCCTTCTTCAGTGGTTACGGATACGATTACTGGAGGCGTATCGTTTACCGGAAAATTCACAGTGAATTATTCCAACCCTTCAGGTGATTTAATATTGACATCTTCCGATCCGAATATTGTTCTTCAAACCACTCGAATCAATGGAGCTTCCGGGCAAGAAGACAGTCAAGAAATATCATATATATACAATCCTTCGGTAACGGGAGCAAAACATGCAGATATTACTGTGACAGATGAGGGAAATAATACGTATTCGAAAGTATTGGGGTTGAATATTGTAACCGTTCTTCCTGAAGCTCCTTCTGTAGAAGCAGATGATAATAATATCGATTTGACTTCATTTCGAGCAACATGGCAACCGGTAATAAATGCTTCTTCATATTTGTTGACGGTAACAGATGCTGACGGCAATATAGTAGGGGAGTATAAAGATTTTGTTGTTGAGGCGACATCGGTCGAAATTACAGGATTAGTACCCGGTACATTATATAAATATTCGGTGAAAACAAAAATTGAAAACTTTGTTTCCGAGTCTTCTTCTGTAAAAGAAATAACGACATTGAAACCGGTGATCGATCCCTTTGTTATAGAACCCTTTGAATCGGTTGCTGGTATGCCGTCATTGCAAACCTTAACGGTTGGTGCGACCGATTTGTATGGAGATATTACAGTTTCTATAATGGGTGCGGATGCTGATAAGTTCGATACAGATGTGGTAATTTTAGATAAGTTGGGGCTTAAGCAGATTACGATAACTTATGAATCGGAAGAGGCTGGAGAACATGAAGCGATTCTTTCATTGACTTCGGATTATGCCCAGTCGGTGAATCTAACATTAAACGGAACATCTTCACTGGCAAAACCTGTTATTGTTGTCGGTGATGTGTGTGAAGGTAAAATTCCGGTAAGTTGGAATGCCGTTGCCGGCGCTGCTGAGTACCATGTAACTTTGTATAAGGGAGAAACTCCAGTGGACGGATATGATAATATTGTGACGGACGAAACGAATTTTACGTTTATGGACTTGACCGGTTCTACTCAATATTTTGTAGTTATCACTGCCATTTCGGGAAATTATTTTACTGCTTCGGAAAAAATTGCCGTAATGACTCTTCCGACCGGATTAAGTACGACTTCCGCCGAAGTCGTGACTATATATCCTAATCCGGTTGTTTCGAATATCTTTATTAAGGGTATAGTGGCCAAAGAGGCAAAAATATATTCGGTAAACGGACGACTTCTCATGTCTGTCTCTCCCGTAGATAACAAAATAGATGTTTCGTCTCTTGTTCAAGGAATATATTCGATTTTGATTAAGTCAGATACGGACGTTGTTCGCTTGCAATTTATCAAAAAATGATTTTTAATTGATTTTATATGGATAAAAATAAAGCAGTGAGTTCAATTTCATTGCTTTATTTTTTAAGAGCCGGTTTAAGATTCCCGATAAAGAAATAATTCTCAAGTCATTTTTATATTTTCTTTCAAACTTTCTCGTTTTCTTTCGTTAAATAGCCTGCTATTCTTCCCATAAAAACTGAAAACATCCTCAAAAAGATTCTTAAACTCGATCCGTGCAAAATTTAGACAAGCTTTAATACCAGTGTTGTTTTTTTATGTACCACCATACTCCGATAACGATAATCCCCATTAATCCCCATGCCATTAGGTATCCATATTGCCATTCCAGTTCCGGCATTGATTTAAAGTTCATACCCCAAACTCCTACAACAAAGGTTAGAGGAATGAATATTGTCGTGACTACGGTCAATCGTTTCATTATCTCATTCATTTTTAAGTCGTTGTTTGAGAAATATAGATCAAGTAAAGAGGCTAAGGTTTCTCTGCATATTTCTATGGATTGGATAATAAACAACATTCGATCTTCAAGATCGTTGAGATATATCATGTCATCGTCGCAAACGAGTTTGTTCTCATTGTGCATCAGTTTATTAAAATCGTCTTTTAAAGGGAGTATAGATTTTTTCAATTGTAAATAATCTCTTCGATTTGCTTGTATCCGGTTACCGAAATCGTCATGAGGGTTTCCCGTGATGATTTCATCCTCCATTATACCCAAAACGTCTTCGAGTGTTGCAATAACATCTAAATAATTGCTGAAAATATTGTTTATCAATAAACAGAATAGATAATCTACCGGGCGATTACGTACGCGGGCGGTATTTTGGGTAATAGCCTTTTCTACGTTATCGAAGAGTGGAAGATCTGATTCCTGAAAAGAAAATACATACTCTTTACCCATAATTATACAAATATGTTCTTGCTGCAATTCTTTATTTTCAGAGTAATAGAATGTATTTAGGATAAGGAATGTTTTATCTTCATAGGTCTCTATTTTTGCAATATGTTGGCTGGTAAGTATATCCTGTATATCGGTAAAATGAAGGCCTAAAGTTTTACCTATGAGTGCAACAGTTTGAGTATCGGATAATCCGGAAATATGTATCCAGTTCTTTTTTCCGTTTTGGATGAAAGGAGGTAGTTTTTCCGGAGATGTGAAAGAATGTTGAGTATAACTGTCTGCATCATATTGTGTAAGATAAATATGCATTTCGCCTTTGCGATCTCCGGTATATATAAATTCGTCTGTTAGCAGATTATTTTTTATGTGCCGGTGTTTTTTCCGAAGGTTCGAGGTCTGTTTGTGCATGATTCTTCTTTTTATAAGTCTTGTTTACAAAGTTAGTAAACAAAAAGATAAAAAGATAGAACTTTTTATCGCTTTGTGATAGAAATAGTATTGAAATTTGTTTGAGGATCGAGTTGAATTTTTCGATAAAATTATATATCCGGATTTTTTAACTCTCTTTTCGGGCTGTTTTTCTGTCTTTGTACGTTACGTAGATTTTAGATAAGCTCTCAAAGTTTTATTGGAAAATAAAAATATAGATTAATACCATTTTAAGCGGTCATAAGAATTTCCGCTTTTGTCCCATTTCAAATCGCTTAATAATGAAGATTTCACACTGATATGGAAGTTATAGGATTTGTATGGACCTACCGGAATAAAGTTTGCACTCATAGTCCAGCAGTGCATGTCACGGGTAATACCACAGTTCATATATGCTATTTTCTTTGCATCGAAGTCATAACTCGCCGAGAAATTGAATGACCAATTCTTTGTGGGTTGAATACGTCCTGAAAAACTAAGATTTTGTGTAATTTTTCCATTATATTCCATTTTCTTTTTATTGAAAGTTCCATACCCGTAATTAATCGAATAATTAACCGATAAGCTCCAAGGAACATTCCATACCATATATCCGTCTTTCATCTCTAATCCGGTATCTTCTGTCTTTTCCTGATTTTCGTTTTCTCTGTTTTCGGTATTTTCAGTATTATTATCAATCGGAGTCTCGTTTGTCGAAGCCTCTGTCTCTTTTGTATTGTTTTTCGATTTTTTCTTAAATGTGTCGTTGCTGAATGTATAAGAGAAAGAAGTTCCCGTACTGGATAATCTACCTAATCCTTTCCCCGCTTTCCATCGTGGAATATTTACACGTACAGGATTGCCATATTCATTGAGCTGATAAGTGTAAGTATCGAAAACGGCAGAAGCTTGCAGATTGAAATTTTTAGTTAGTTTGATTAATATCGATGTATTGATATTGCTCCAATTCATAGAATCGGCAGCCATATTATAACTGATTCCTGCGGTGAGATTTTCGATAAGACTGATTTTTCGCACTCCGGTCGTGTCTCGGTCTGAGTTGACTTTCATTTCCAAATTATTGGAAACATTGAAAGATACCGTACCCTGTTTCCCTTGAGGAGCAGTTCCGAATATACCATGAGAGAATGGAGAATATTTTACATCTACCCGTTTTCCGTTCTCAATTTTTGAATACGTTTGCCAAAATCCGTATCGAGGACTACCGAAATCAGGTGCAGCACTAAAGCTGACACTGGGTGTGAACACGTGCCGGATCATTTGTATTTTTTTCCCTCCGAAAAAAGGTAGAGGTCGGTAGAATCCGTATAACTTAGTTTGAGCACTGACGCTGAAACTATAATTAAAAACGTTATAAAAACCGTATGTAGTATCTCTTACGACAGCCGCCGATTGAGGATCCCATTGTTGCATGATGCGGTTGGTATACATTCGGTCGGTGAAGTTGAACGACGGAGATATATTGAGATATTTAAATAAGCTGAATGTTGCCGATACGGGAATCGTATGTTGCATTCCGTTTCGCCAGTCTTTGATCAGACTTGACTTGAAAAACAAATTTTGTTTTGTTTCTATAGAGTTTCGGAATAGACCGGTGTAATTTAAGCTGATTTTTTCGTACCATTTTTCTTTGCCTACCGGATTTTTTCGTTTGAACGGATATACCCGGCTCATATTGAGGGTAAAGTCCGGAAATGATACGTTCAAAGTGGAGTCTTTGCTTCGCTGTGTGATATTGGCTGTTGTCGATATGCTAAAAGGAGTATTCGGAAAATTGTAGGTCATGTTTACTGTCGAACTTTTGGTATTTTCCGTAAAAGAGGTTGCATTATAATAGCTGTTTAAGTTATTTCGGTCATATCCGCTGGTCGTAAAGTTGACGCTGGCAGAAAAACTCATGTTAGGATTTGCTTTTGCATCTTGAGAGTGAGACCATATTAACCGGAAATTTGTTTGTTTTTGATAATCGGGCATCCCTTTGTCTCCAAGTATGGTTACCAGATAACCCATATTGAAATTTCCTGAAAACTTATATCTTTTTACGTAGTTAGACATGGCATTCAATCCCCATGACCCTTTTGTATAAATTTCTCCTGTGAGGGCTAAATCGATATAATCGTTGATCGCAAAGTAATAACCGCCGTCTCTCAAATAAAATCCGCGAGCCATTTCATCCCCGAATGTCGGCATGATAATTCCCGACGAATATTTTTCTGTGAAAGGAAAAAAACCGAAAGGTATCGCTAATGGAAGGGGGACTCCTGCCAGAACCAAGTAGGCAGGACCTGTAACGATATTTTTCTTTGGACGCATTTTTGCCTTGGTAAGTTGGAGATAAAAGTGCGGGCATTCGTGGTCATCGCATGTCGTATATTTCCCATCTTTCAAGTAAAAATCCCCTTCTTTATTTTTTTTTGTACTGCCACCTGTCAGATAACCTTCTCCTTGTTGAGTGATGATATTGGTGATATATCCTTTTTGACTTTTAAAATTGTATTTCATTGTAGCAGATTCGTATTCTCCGCTTTTATCTTTGAATATGGGATTTCCTACGATTTCACCGGTAGTATCGGGTCGTCCGATAGCAAACACCGTACTGCTGTCCATATTCATTCGTATTTCGTCTGCATCGAGCTCTATATCTTGATAAGTTACGACGCCTTGTCCATACATGTAAGCTTGGTTGTTACTTAAAAATACGATAGAGTCGTTTGCCGTATATTTTACTACATCTTCTAATGGCGATTTTTTTGGAGGAGGAGTTTGTATTGTATCGGTCATGACAGAATCGACAGGAATAGAGTCGGTATTTAATAATGAGTCAGGACGGGTAAAAATAGAATCGGGTAAGACAGGGAAAGTATCGGAAATAGATTTTATTTTGTTGCTGTCTGCCGGTGCGACAGTGTCGGCAGAAGCGGAAATCGCTTGCCGTATCTGGCTTTTCCTTTTAGGCTGGGCACTAAGATTGACCAGCAGTAAAGAGCAAAACAGGGTAAGGACTATTATATGAATCTTATTTCTCGATGACATTCACAAACCAATAGGTTATTGAGGTGCAAAAATACACAATTTACCCTAACATATCAGGCATTGAAGCCTATTTAATATATTTTAGAGGAGGAAAAGGTGATACCATCTTTCAAAACGGGCGACAGAAGCCTCTCCGTATTTACTCATACTCTTTCGGATTTGTTCTATACTTTTTTCTTTTAAAGGGTTTGATTTAGAATAGAATTTATCAGCAAAACAGATCATTTGTTCTTCTATGCTTATCGGAAGCATATCTCGGTGAGGAATCGGAAGGTTTTGATTAATAATGTCTTCTAATGAAAGTCCTGCTCCTGTGTGGCGTTCGCTGACTAAAGCATGACGAGGAAAACCTTCTTTTTTCAGAAGTTCGCTGCCTAATGTACCGTGACAGATATATGGCCGTGTGCCGTGGCATTCTATATCAGGAGCATCGGTAAGAAAGATTCCGATATCATGTAACATGGCTGCTTCAGAGATAAATTCTGTGTCTGCGTTCAATTCGGGGTGAGTATTTGCTATTTCGAGAGCCTTTTGTGTAACCTGACGACTATGATCTACTAAAATATCATATAGTGCGGTTCCTTGTGTATAATATTTATCGATGATTGTAAAAGGATTCATTTCTATTGTATTTTGTGCAATAATACAAAAAAAATTTTAGAGCCAATCTAAATTTTCCAATAAGAAAATATTATCAGGTTATCTTTGCGATTTCTTCCGGTCTATTTCTCCGTTTTCACTTGTCAGATAACTTGCTATTTTCTCGTAAAATCAGAAAAATATTTTCGAAAGAGACTTTCAAACCTAACCCGAGCAAAATTTAAACGAGCTTAGAATAAAAGCTCTGTTCAATATAGATAAAAGAACAGAGCTTTAGAAACATTAAAATATTTGCATGTCAATTATTTGGCGTCAAAAAATTTTGTGGTATTTATGGCAATAGGGAGTTGTTCCTTTGTTCTCGTAATAATCTTGATGATAATTTTCTGCCGGCCAGAATGTCGAAACCGGTAAAAGTCGTGTAGCTACTTTATATCCCATGACGGTAAGTCTATGTATATATTCTTCAGCAATTTCTTTTTGTTTTTGATCGGCATAGAAAATTACCGAGAGATATTGTGTCCCTATATCAGGGCCTTGACCGTCGGTTTGGGTAAAATCATGAGTTTCGAAAAAGAACTTTACCAGAGATTCATAACTGATTATTTCCGGGTCATATTCTATTTCGATAGTTTCAAAATGTCCTGTTTCTTGAGAACAGACTTCTTTATATGTCGGATGTTTTGTAGATCCTCCCATAAAACCGACGGTAGTTTCTTTTACGCCCTTTAGTTTTTGGAAATAGTATTCTGTTCCCCAAAAACATCCGGATGCAAAGTAAGCTTTGGATACTTCGTCTGGTTTATCGGGCTTAAATTTTAAAGAAATCGAGTTCACACAATGTCTGGTTTCTTTTGGGGTCAAATGTTCGTTTAAAAATACATGCCCAAGATGTCCTTTGCAATTGGCGCAAATGATTTCGGTCCGTTTTCCGTCGTTATCCGGTTTTCGGATAACGGCGTTAGGAATTTCGTCATCAAAAGCCGGCCAGCCGCATCCTGAATCGAATTTATCAGAAGAACGGTATAACGGAGCGTCACATTGTTTACATAGGTATGTCCCTTTTTTATAGAAGTTGTTATATTCGCCGCTAAAAGGGGCTTCAGTCCCTTTTTTCAACATAACATATTCTTCTTCCGGAGTGAGCTTGTTAAGATTCATATTATTTTGTTTTTTATGCTGTGCCCATATAGCGATAGCTAATATAATAGCGATTCCAGCCAGCAGAAATGTTTTCATAATGTCATTTTTAGGAAATAGTTCCTTATTTATAACTCTTTAAGATGTGTTTTTGTTCGATATTTCATTTTGTATATAAAAATAAAAACCCGGAACGAACAGCATTAAGGACATTCTGGGTTTTTGTATTATTTAATTAATCTGAATATTATTCGACGATAGTTACCCAACCATATTTGTCCGGTTCATCTCCGTATTGTATAGCCCGTAGTTTATTGTATAATTGAGTGCATATTTGACCCGGTTTTCCGTCTTTAGAAATAATATATGACCGATTTTTCTCAGGATCGTCGATACGTTGTATCGGACTGATAACGGCCGCTGTACCGCATGCTCCGGCTTCTTCGAAAGTATCCAACTCTTCTTCTGGAATTTGACGGCGTTCGACGGTCAAACCCATTTCTTCTGCCAATGTCATTAAGCTTTTATTGGTAATAGACGGTAAGATAGAAGTAGATAACGGAGTTATGTATGTATTGTTTTTAATTCCGAAGAAATTGGCTGCACCACACTCGTCGATATATTTTTTTTCTTTTGCATCTAAATAAAATTCACAAGAATATCCCATGTCGTGTGCCATTTTATTGGCTCGTAAACTGGCTGCATAATTTCCTCCGACTTTATAAACTCCTGTACCTAATGGTGCTGAGCGATCATATTGACGGATAATGACGTAAGGATTAGTTGAAAATCCACCTTTAAAGTATGGTCCTACCGGTGTGACAAATACAATGAACATATATTCGCTTGCCGGATGTACACCTACTTGTGCACCTGTTCCAATTAATAATGGTCTGATGTAAAGGGACGCTCCGCTTTCATAAGGCGGGACGAACCGTTCATTCAGTTTTATGACTTTAAGGATAGCGTCACGGAATTTTTCCGTAGATAATTCAGGCATTAAAATTCCTCTGCAAGTACTTTGCAGTCGTGCCGCATTTTCATCAAGGCGAAATACTCGTATTTTTCCGTCTTTTCCGCGAAAAGCTTTTAATCCTTCAAAAGCTTCTTGTCCATAATGCAGGCAAGTGGCTGCCATGTGCATATTGATATATTCGCTGCTACTTATTTCAAGTTCGCCCCAACTTCCGTTCCGGTAATTGTACCGTACATTGTAATCGGTCGGCATGTAACCGAATGATAAATTAGCCCAATCGATAGTTTCCATTTTTATAGTTGTTTTTCGATATTTACATGTAAGATTTACAAAGTTACAATTTTTATAAATATTGTAACTGTTTTTTGTCCGAAATATTGAACATAATTCCGGTTTAAAAGAAAAAAAAGAAAATTTATGACAGGTTGTTATTGTTATGAGGCAAGAATGTCCCGCAATTTTTACAATAAGAAGCATCTGCCTCATGCTTATTCTCTCCGCAATTAGGACAAGTAATGTTCTTTTTTCGTAAAGGTTTGATCAGCTCTGAAGAAATAATACCGGTAGGAACAGCCAGTATCGAGTATCCGAGTAACATGACGATTACTGAAATTGTCTGACCTAAAAAGGTGATAGGTGTTATATCTCCGTATCCTACAGTCGTAATAGTGACGACAGCCCAATATATGCTTTTGGGTATATTGGAGAAAGAGGGATTTACACTTCCTTCAACCAAATACATCAAAGCTCCTAATATCGTTACGAGAATCATGATGAAGTAGGTAAATATCATGATCTTTTTTACACTTCTTCGTAAAGAATCGACCAGATGATTGCCTTCTTTTAGAAAATGGGTTAGTTTTAATATTCTGAAAACCCGTAGAAGACGCAGGGCGCGGATAACGATAAGATAATGGGTACTGCTATATAAAATGCCGATAAAAAAAGGCAAAATAGATAAAAGGTCGATGATACCATAGACCGAAAAAATATATTTCTTTCGATTCGGGCTGCAATAGATACGGGTCGCATATTCGATCGTGAACAGTATGGTTATAATCCACTCGCAAATACGGAACGGGAGTGCATAACGGTCGTTGAATGCAACTACACTTTCTATTGCTGCCAATATAACGCTGAGAAGGATCACATTCAGTAAAATAATATCGAATTTTTTTCCTTCTTCCGTATCGGTTTTGAATATGATGGTGTATAGTTTCTTTTTTAATTCTTTACGCTTTTGCAGATCTATGATCATGTCATTCCGGTTAAAAATTACTTATCTCCTATGTGAAGCTTATAAAGACAGTCTTGATGCGGATTGAACAAATTTCTGCAGTATAACAGATCAAGTGTCGTATAAGTTTTGTTTAATCGTTTTCTTCGTAATCGTCAAAATCAAAATCGAAGTCGAATCCGTCATCAAAAAAATCTCCTTCGGTAAATTTTTTCAGTTCCCGTCCTTCTCGTTTTGTCGGTCTTCCCAATCCTTTACTCCGATTTATGAATCCGCTGATACGATTCATTTCCAGTATTTCATATTGTTCTTGCGGTGTAACGTTTTCAAGATACTCCGGGACAAGTTTTGCGCCCATCCTCTTTTCGGTCAGAGCCAATACTTTAAAGGAATAAGTAACAGGAGGTTTTCGTACTTGGATAATTTCACCTGCTTTTATTGTACGGGAAGGTTTTACCGGGATATTTCCGATAGAGACTCGTCCTTTTTTGCAAGCTTCGGTTGCAATTGTACGTGTTTTAAAAAGGCGTGTAGCCCACATCCATTTGTCTATTCGAACTTCATTTTCTTTTTCCATGACAATTTTACTTATTGTTGAATTGTGTCATGGTCAGTTGTATGCCTGCCAGACAGAAACTTTTTATGATCTCTCCTGCACGTTCGAGACGGGCGGGTAATTCTTTTTCTTGTTCTTCGGGAAAGCTTCCTAATACGTAGTTGACTTGCTGTCCTTTAAAAAAATCGTTCCCGATTCCGAATCGAAGTCGGGCGTAGTTATCACTCCCTAATATTTGTTGAATATGTTTCAGCCCGTTATGACCGGCATCGCTGCCTCGGGGCTTTAAGCGCAGACTGCCGAATGGTAGTGCTAAATCATCCACTATTACGAGCAAATTTTCTACCGGAATATTTTCTTTTTGCAGCCAATAACGTACGGCATTCCCACTCAAATTCATATACGTGGACGGCTTTAACAAGATTAATGTGCGGCCTTTGATTTTTAATTCGCAGACTTCGCCATATCTTTTGTCTGTAAAAACAAGATTGGACGCTTTAGCTAAAGCGTCCAATACTCTGAATCCTATGTTGTGCCGGGTATTTTCGTATTCTGGTCCGATATTACCCAGTCCCACAATCAAATATTTCATTTATGCAATATTTTATTTACCGCTTTTTGCTTGTAAACCACGAGCCGCTCTTGTTAATTTAACAGCACAAACAACTGCATTTTTAGCATTCATCAGTTCAAGACCTTCGAAATGAAGTTCTCCTACCTGTATAGTTTTACCTAAACCTAAATTATCGATGTTGATAACCAATTTTTCAGGAATCTGAGAATAGATAGCTTTTACTTTCAGTTTCCTCATTTCGAGGCTTAATTTACCACCGGCTTTAACACCTTCTGAATGTCCTTCAAGAGCAACAGGAACTTCCATAACAATGGGTTTTTGTTCGTTAACTTCAAGAAAATCCATGTGAAGGATTGTGTCGTTTACCGGATGAAATTGAATATCTTTTATAACGGCTTTGGTTTTTTTGTCACCGATAGTCAAATCGATAGCAAAAATTTCAGGAGTATAAACTAATTTACGTACAGAATCTGCCGATACGGTGAAATCCGTTACGATCAAAGCTTGATTATTGGCAATTTCTACTACTTTTTCACCGGCTTTAAGAGCATTATCATAAGGCAGGGTTACAAGTTGTCCGCCGTTTAAAACAGCAGGAATAAGATTTTGTTTACGTAAAGCTTTTACGGCTTTCTTTCCCAAATCGGTTCTGGGAGTTCCTTCTAATTGAAATGTTTTCATTGTTTTAATTTTTTGTGTTACTCAAAATTAAGATAATCAGCTTCTTAATTTCCCATCGCACGGAATACTCAAAAAGCGCGACAAAGGTAAAATTTATTTTTGTGTTATCCAAAAAGTTTGCGTTGAAATAATGCATCTTGTTTAATGTTTATCTATTTTTTTTGTTCCAAAAAATAAAGTTTGGTCGTAAGGTTTAGAGATTTTGATAAAACCTTTTGGCAAAAATCCGTTATATTTGCAACTCATCTTAAACTTAACTTAAAACATGAAAGGGAAAATTTTAGTTACAGGTGGTGCCGGGTATATCGGTTCGCATACTACGGTAGAATTGCAGAATGCCGGTTATGAAGTGGTTATCGTAGATAATCTTTCTAATTCAAGTGAAAGCGTAATCGACGGTATTGAGAAAATTTCGGGTGTGCGTCCTGTTTTCATGAAATTGGATTGCAACGATAAGACCGGTATGGAAAAGCTTTTCGAGGAGCAGAAGAATATAAAAGGCATTATTCATTTTGCAGCCAGTAAGGCTGTCGGCGAATCGGTGCAGAAACCGTTGTTGTATTATCGTAATAATATCGATTCTTTGCTTACGCTCATGGAGCTGATGCCCCGATATGGAGTTGATGCATTGGTTTTTTCCTCTTCATGTACAGTGTACGGTCAGCCGGATGTGCTTCCGGTCGATGAAAATGCTCCTATAAAACCGGCAATGTCTCCTTATGGAAATACGAAACAAATAAATGAGGAAATAATCCGTGATACGATCTATTCGGGTGTCCCTTATAAAGCTATTATATTGCGTTATTTTAATCCGATAGGAGCTCATCCTACTGCAGAGATCGGCGAATTACCGAATGGTGTACCTCAGAATCTTATTCCTTTTGTTACCCAGACAGCTATGGGAATTCGAGAACAATTGAGTGTGTTCGGTGATGACTACAATACACCTGACGGTTCTTGTATTCGTGATTATATAAATGTTGTCGATTTGGCGAAAGCTCATGTCGTAGCCGTGGATCGTATGCTTACCGGAAAGTCTCTTGAAAATGTAGAAACATTCAATTTGGGTACAGGTCGGGGACTTTCTGTATTAGAGTTGATAAAGACTTTTGAGAAAGTGACAGGACAAAAATTGAATTATAAAATTGTCGGTCGTCGGGAAGGAGATATTGAGCAAGTGTGGGCTAATCCTGAAAAGGCGAATACCGTGTTGGGATGGAAAGCGGAAGAGTCTATCGAGGATACGTTAGCTTCTGCATGGAAATGGCAATTGCGTTTGCGTGAAAAAGGAATTATGTAAAAATAAGGTTTTGATAGAAACCGAGAATTATATATATAAAAATGTGACGGATCTTTAAAGAAAGACTTCCGTCACATTTCGCTTTTGTTTAACCGATCTTATTATTCTTTTATCAGTCGGATTGTTTTTCGGTCTGTGTTGCTGGTAAGTGAGCAAATATATATACCATTATTCAACCCTTCCAGATTAATTTGTTGTTGATGCTGCCCGGCTGGGAGGGAATCTTTTCTGTAACTATTGAGTTTTTTCCCGTCGACAGAAAAAATATCGATAAGAACATCTGAACATTCGGTTGTAACATAATTGAGTGTGGTTATACCTGAAGTTTTCGAGGGATAGCAAAATATGTTATTCTCGATGAGAGAAGTCGTTATTCCATCGGTACTTTCTTCTGTAACCACTCCGCTTATCGTGACTCCGTATAGGCAGATAGATTTGCTGTCTCCTCCATTGTTCAACCAAGGGTAGATTCTGATATATAAAGATTCTTCACTTTTTACTTCAATAATGTTTTTGTGAGAGATCGGGTACATAGTATTGCTTGTATTATTTTGTCTGTCTGCAATCATCACGGCATCATCGCCGAAAAGTTCGTTTTTACAATAATATACTTTGAATCGTATACCATTGCTTCCAGATCCACCTGCATATAATCCGATAGAATCGACATTAAAAATACTTCCTTTGGTAGCTTTAACTCCGAATTGAATGTAGCGGTCATGTACGATGTCTATTTCTCCAGCAGGCCATGTTCTTCCTTCGATAATATTGCGTTGAGTTTTTGTTTCTCCATCAATGCGGTTATCTTCCCATATTGTCGTGCTTCCCGGCTTTGCATACCTATCGGTAAACATATTTTTAAATGTTTCGGGTAAGACGGTAATAGGACCTTCAGATATACTGTTTTCGTTTTTTGATAATTCCCAAAATGCTTTTGCTTTGATACCTCCTTCGAAAGAGACACATTCACCTTTTAAGGTGATGAATTTAGAGTTTTTCCCGTTACTTACTGTAATATTTCCTGTTGAAATACCTATATTTTCAGGTGCATATTTTACAAAAAATGGAGTAATGCTGAGGTTTCCATTTTCATAGGGTATGGTTATCTGCTGAGTATAGTTGCCGTCTTGCTCTTTTGATATACTGAATTCTGAGGGAACGGTTATTGTTACATTTCCGCTTACCGGATCTAAATCGATTCCACTTACCGAAAAGGAATGGATATTGACAGTGTTGGCATAACATTTCCCGAAATTATATTCAGAACTACTTAATATTAATTCGGGATCTGCATTCAGATATTCTGTTAGAATATTTTGTTTTATTAATTCTTGTACTGCTAAACGAGCATATAAAGTAGCTCCGTATTCTCCCAAATGTGTACCGTCTCCTACATTGTAAATGAGCTCTGTTGATTTGGTTTTTCCGTATTCTTCACAAACTTTTTTGGTAAGAGCTGTATGATCGACCAAAAGGCAATTCGTGTTTTCTGCAACTTTTTTCATGGCTGCGACATAGTCGAGTTCTTTTCCGTCCGAGCCCATACCGAGATTGTGGGCTCCTCGTGCTGTGATTGTTTTTCCGTCACTTTCAAAATAGTTACGTACGATAGGGGTGAATAATATAGGTGTAGCATTTAATTCTCTTACCTCCGTTACATATTTAGTTAGATATTCCGTATAACTTTTCCAGGGATTAGTTCCTATTTCACCTTCTTCTCCGCCATCTTTTTCATCGTTATGTCCGAATTGAATAATAACATAATCTCCTTCTTTGATCTGAGGTTTCACAGTTGCCCAAAAACGATAATTATTGTTGTCGTCTTTGGCTTCATAAAAAGATTTGGAACTAGTTCCGCTTTTAGATCTGTTATTTACTGTTGCACCGTTTGTTACAAACTGCTGTAACATTTGTGCCCACCCTCTTTGTCCGTTCGGATTACTTTCCGTGTCCTCAGGTTTGTTCTCCATCGTAGAATCTCCGATGGTATGAATTGTAATTTCTTTAGGGAATGCAGACATGCAACAAAATAATAAACTTAATAGTAGATAAATTGAGTTTTTCATAAATGTTAGAATTATAATTATATGCAAAAATAAGTTTCGACTCTTTATTGAAATGTGGAATATTTGACGCTTTTGGTAGATATTGCCGAGTTATAATAATATACGGCTTGGTCTGTAATCTATTTGAATTTAAATTTTACCTGGATGTTTTTTTTTGAGACCTGTTTTCAAAAGTATTTTTACTGTTCCTTTATACGATGTGCAGAAATGGGGAAACAAGACCGAAAAAAGCCTCAAAAGATCGTATATATTTATCGGGAAATTTAAACGGGCTTTAGATGGACACTGAATTTATTTTGTAAATAATTGTTATTCTCTAATCTTTTTATTAAATTTGAAAACCAAGAGTTTGTTTAAATTTTGTTCAGATATTTTTGAAAGATGTTTTTCTATTCCTATTTAAGGAGGGGAGTACGAGCTGCATGATATATTAAAGCGAGAGAATAGTCCGAGAAGAAATTCAAAAAGTCAGAGTATATATAATGATGAAAAAATAAACAGACTCTAAAAGGAAAGGAGGGTATTATGTCCATATTGCTGAGAAATCTGTTTTGGGTGTGTTTTTTTCTTTTTGTTCCGCTATCTTTATTCCCTTTCCCGGAATCGGAATTGGTAGAATATAGGTCTGGCATAATCGAAGATGAAGATGTTATTGTCCTTCCTCAATTTCCGGGAGGAGAGGAAGCTATGAAAAAATATTTGGTTATCGATGTATTGATGCCTGAAGGAAATACACCCGAATGGTTAGTCGATCGTATTCTTTATTCGATAGTGGTGACTGCTTCCGGAGAAATTTCCGATGTAAAATTGAAAACCCCGATATCTAAGTTGAAAGGACATATTTCTAAAGAAATTTTGGATAAAGCATATTGGTTGGTTAAAAACATGCCAAAATGGACTCCCGGTACACGCAATGGGCTTCCGGAAGATATGGATTATATAGTTTGTGTAAAAATAAATCCGGTTTATCAAGAAGATAAAAAATAAGGGTGTGAGTTTCATTTGCTGAGAGTCTGTTTGAATTTTGCTCGAGTCAGATTTAAGAGTTTCTTTCGAGGATGTTTGTCTGATTTCATGAGGACGATAGCAAGTTGTCTGACGAGTGAAAACGCAAAGATGACCTGATTGTGTTTTTTTATTGGAAAATTTAGATAGGCTCTAAGTTGTATATAAAGGACAAATTTCGTATCGGTTATTTTTTTTGGAAATAATTTTAGAATTATTCTAATATTAGAAATATTCTAATTATATTTGTACCGCAGTTTAAAAACAAGTGTTGTTGATGAGGGTAAATGAAATCATAGAATTGTTTCAATCAAAAGGGGTAAAGGCGACACCTCAGCGTATATCTGTGTATGAAGCTTTGTTATCTCTTAAGCATCCTTCTGCAGAAGCAGTGCTTGAGAGGGTAAGAAGTATCTTACCGACTGTAACTGTCGCTACGGTTTATAATACGTTAGATTGTTTTGCGAAAGCTGGAGTGATAGAAAGAGTATTGACTGTTGACAATAAAATGTACTTCGATACGAATCTAAGCCGGCATTATCATTTATATAGTGAAGAAACTCATGAGATACGGGATTTTTATGATAATGAGTTGTCCGAATTGATTCGGACGTTTATCCAAAATAGAAAAATTCCCGGATTTGAGTTGAAGGATGTGAAAGTACAATTAATAGGAAATATAGAGAATTACTAATTAAATTAAAAACAAGATTATGGAAAAGAGTATTAAGGGAACAAAAACAGAACAAAATTTGTTAAAGTCATTTGCAGGAGAATCTCAGGCAAGAAGCCGATATACGTTCTTTGCAAGTGTGGCAAAAAAAGAAGGTTATGAACAAATTGCCGGAGTATTTATGGAAACGGCAGAACAGGAAAAAGAGCATGCAAAAAAATTCTTCAAATATCTTGAAGGAGGTATGGTCGAGATTACTGCATCTTATCCGGCCGGTGTTATTTCTACTACGGTTGAAAATCTGAAGGCTGCAGCCGACGGAGAAAATGAAGAATGGGCAGATTTGTATCCTGAATTCGCTCGGGTTGCTGAAGAAGAAGGTTTTCCTGCTATTGCGGTAACATTTAAGATGGTTGCTAAAGTAGAAGCCGAACATGAAGCTCGTTATCGTAAGCTGTTGGCGAGAGTGGAAGCCGGAAAATTCTTTGAAGAAGATGAAGAAATAGAATGGCAATGCCGCAATTGCGGGTATGTACATAAAGGCAAGAAAGCTCCGGAAAAATGTCCGGCATGTACTCATCCGCAAGCCTATTTCGAGCGGAAAAAAAATAATTATTAATTATGTAAAGTATGAAAGAAAAGGAAAAGATTCAATTAACTACTCAAGCAGGTGTTCCTGTTGCGGATAATCAGAATATTCTGACTGCTGGAGAAAGAGGTCCTGCTTTGTTGCAAAATGTCTGGTATATGGAGAAGTTAGGGCATTTTAACCGAGAACGTATTCCAGAACGGGTAGTACATGCAAAAGGTTCAGGAGCGTACGGAAATTTGACCGTTACCGAAGATATAACCCGATATACGAAAGCTGCTCTATTTTCTGAGGTAGGTAAAAAAACAGATCTTTTCCTTCGCTTTTCTACTGTGGCCGGAGAACGAGGCGCAGCAGATACCGAACGGGATGTGCGCGGATTTGCTGTTAAGTTTTATACGGAGGAAGGGAATTGGGATTTGGTAGGAAACAATACTCCTGTATTTTTTATCAGAGACCCGTTAAAGTTCCCTGATTTTATCCACACACAGAAGAGAGATCCGAAAACTAATCTGCGTAGCAATACTGCCATGTGGGATTTTTGGAGTCTTTCTCCTGAAACTTTGCATCAGGTGATGATTTTGATGAGCGATCGTGGTATTCCTCAAGATTATCGTCACATGCATGGTTTCGGAAGCCATACTTATAGTTTTATTAATGCTGAAGGAGAGCGTTTTTGGGTGAAATTCCATTTTAAAAGTTTACAGGGCATTGCTAATTTCACCGATTCGGAAGCTGCCTCTATTGTTGCAAAGGATCGTGAACACTCGCAGCGAGACCTATTTGAAAATATTGCAAAAGGGAATTTCCCAAAATGGCGTTTTTGCATTCAGATAATGACAGAAGATGAGGCTCGTAACCGAAAAGAAAATCCGTTTGATTTGACGAAAGTGTGGAGTCAAAAAGAGTATCCTTTGATTGATGTCGGAATTCTTGAGTTGAACCGGAATCCGGAAAACTATTTTGCAGAAGTTGAGCAAGCAGCATTCAATCCGGCAAGCGTCGTTCCGGGAATTTCGTTTTCTCCGGATAAAATGTTGCAAGGACGTTTGTTCGCTTATGCTGATGCGGCACGTTATCGTTTAGGAGTGAATTCGGATACGATACCGGTAAATAAACCTATATGTCCTGTTCATAATTATCATCGTGACGGTTATATGCGTGTTGATGGAAATAATGGTGCTCGGGTTAATTATGAACCGAATAGTTTCGGAGGACCGACGGATGACAGAAAATTCAATGAACCTCCTTTGACTTTAGATGGAGATGCATGGAATTATGATAACCGGACGGATAAGGATTATTATTCTCAGCCCGGAGCATTATACAGGCTTGTGCCTGATGATGAAAAGTTACGGATTCATTCTAATGTAGCGGCGGCTATGCAAGGAGTTCCAGAAGAGATACAGATACGGGCTGTAGCTCGTTTTTATCAAGCTGATGAAAATTGTGGCAAAGGTATAGCCGAACAGCTCGCCATTTGTCTTGATTCGGTTTTGGATGAAGTTAAACGGCAAAAAGAGTTAGGTTATTGATGATATAATTAAGAGTGTTTGCGATTAAATCCGGACACTCTTTTTTTAATATTTTTTGAAATGGAGTTTTTAGAAGAGTATCATTTATTGGGATTGGTTATCGGGGTTTCTACTTTTTTAATTATAGGTTTGTTTCATCCTATAGTAGTGAAAGTTGAATATTATTGGGGAACTCGTTATTGGTGGGTATTTTTACTGTTGGGAATTTTGGGTGTGGCAGGTTCTTTGATAACGGATAATGTGTTGTTCGCTGCTTTGCTCGGAGTTTTTTCTTTTTCATCATTTTGGACTATAAAAGAGATATTTGAACAGGAAGAACGGGTACGGAAAGGATGGTTTCCTAAAAATCCGAATAGAGTGTATTCTTGGGATAATGAACCGAATAAAACGGAGTAATTGCCTTTTTATTATATTCGAATATCCCTAAACCGATTATTTTTTTTATAATTAACATCAGAAATTTTTTCAAGATGGCAAAAAAGATGTATCTTTAGGCACTAATTAAGAAATCTGTTCAGGGAGAGGAAAATATGAAAGCTATAAAACTACTCGTTTTTACGTTGTTGGTATCTTGGGCTGTAGTTCAGGTATCTGCTCGTCAGGAGTCTGTTTATGGGCAAGATTTTTTCCGGACGACAAATTATATGCCTATGTCTGCTGAAGTCAATATGGTGCAAAATGATTTACCCGAAGATTCTGTTCAAATATATGCCAGTAATGGTTCTATTTATGTTCGCTCTTCCAAAAAAGTCAAAGTCAAAGTTTATACTATTGTAGGTAGTCTGGTAATGGAGACGTATGCTGGTCCTGGATTGTCTGAACTTCAGCCTAAATCAAGAGGACTTTATTTGGTAAGTGCCGGAGGTGTTACTCAAAGAGTGACAGTCTGATTTTAACTTCTGTTTTTTTAGTATTTATTGCTTGCTTCTTAATAAGTAAAAATAGAGTTTTTGCAAATTTTAGAGGCTGTCTAAATTTTATTCGAGTTAGATTTGAGAGTTTCTTTCGAGAATGTTTTTCTGATTTTATAAGGATGATAGCAGACTATCTGACAAGTGAAACCGGGGAAAAAAACATAAACGTGACCTAATAATATTTTTGTCGGAAAATTGAAACAGGTTCTTAAGTTTCAGAAGGTTTTAAAAATTCAGAAGTCTCTCTTTTGTCAAATCGACAAGAGAGAGACTTTACTATTTACTTATTTTACAGGAATCTTATCTATACGTCTTTGATGTCTTCCTCCTTCAAATTCTGTATTTAAAAATGTTTCAGCGATTTTTTCGGCTTCTTCGTTTTTTATAAATCTACCCGGCATTACGCAAATATTTGCATCATTATGAAGACGGGCAAGCTTTCCTATTTCTTCATTCCAGCAAAGGGCAGCTCTGATTTTTTGGTGTTTATTTAATGTCATGTTAATGCCGTTTCCGCTCCCACAGAATGCAAATCCCGGGTAACACTCTCCTGATTCTACTGCATTAGCAAGAGGATGGGCAAAATCTGGATAATCGACACTTTCACAAGAAAATGTACCGAAATCTTTAATTTCGATTCCTTTTTCGATTAAAAACTGTTTGATAAATTGTTTCATTTCAAAACCTGCATGATCACTTGCAAGACCTACCGGAATATTTTTTTTGAGGATGCTCATAGCGAATAATAAGTATATATTTCTGTTACAAATGTAAACAAAAAAATGAGCTTTATGTTGGCCTAAAATGAAAATATTTATAGAGGTTACAAGCTCTTTTCCCGATTTTTTATTAGTTTAAATCGGTATTGGATACAGGAAGGTATTTCGTGACTATAATGCGTTACATACACTAAGGTTTTTCCCGGTCGTTCACAAAAAATTTCTATAATTTTTCTGACACGGCATTTATTACTGATGTCCAGACCGTGTAAAGGCTCATCTAAAATTAATAGATCCGGGTCTTTTACGAAAGCTCGGGCTAACAATATCAATCGCTGTTCTCCCGAAGATAAAGTAAGAAAAGGTCTGTTATATAAAGCGTCGATTCCAAAAGTGTGCATCCAGGCCAGTGCAATATTTTCTTGTTCTGGGGAACATTTTCGGTATAGTCCGATAGAATCGAAAAATCCAGAACCTACGATTTGTATAGCAGGAACATTCTCTGTGTAGTATAAATGCATTTCCGGCGATACATATCCGATCCTGTTTTTTATTTCCCAGATGCTTTCTCCAGAGCCACGTTTCCGATCGAACAAAAAAAGTGTATTTGCATAAGATTGAGGATTATCTGCATAAATAAGACTCAAGAGTGTAGATTTTCCTGCCCCGTTTTCTCCCAGTAGTACCCATTTTTCGCCGTTTTTTACTTCCCAGTCTAATCCCTTAAGTATTGGGTGTGATCCGTAAGAGATATTGATTTTCTCCATTCGAAATGTTACATTGTGTTCTGACTTTTTACGAGTAGGATCAGGAAGTCGTATTTGGTTGTGAACTTCAGGAAAGAGGTAATTCCTCAAATCTTTATTTTGTAAAAAATCATTGCGGGACATAGGATCATGGCAGATACGATTTCGAACAGGAAAAATATAAGTGATCATTTCTGGAATGTCGTCCGGATTGGATAGAAGCAGAATGACTTGAAGTTCTTTCATTTCGGACATTTGTGCTAACATTTCTGTTAACAAAATTCTGGAAGCCGCATCTAATCCGATGAAAGGATTGTCAAGAATCAGTATTTGTGGATGAGTAAGCAATGTTCTTATGATTAGAAATTTACGTAATTCTCCACTTGATAGATAGATAACTTTCTTATCTAACATTTCTTCTATTCTGAATTGAGTAAATAATTCCCGGATAGATATTTCATCAAAATTGTTCGATAATAGTTCTCTTATCGTCTGTATTCCTTCATTCTCGGAGGAATGCCACCGTTGTTGATAGAAGGTTGTACGGCTGTCTGTAATAGAATGAATGTCTTTGAAAGTAATAGTTTTTATTACGTCAGATGTTTTGCCGGGATAATTATTGATAATTTCTCCCTCTTTCAGAGCATATTTCCCTTGTAAAAGTCCGGCTATTATACTTTTTCCTGCACCGTTAGGACCTATAATCGCCCATTGTTCGTTTGGTTTTATACACCAGTTTAGTGCTTTTTTTAATCGTATTTCCGGTAAACGGGGAATAGGATTGTTAAAAACGATGCTTGTTTCTTTCATTTAAAATTCTGGTTATATTGTAATACAAAGGTATGAAAAAACGGTATGTTTTTACAAATGAGAATTGAAGATAATTATTTAAACAGGCTCTTAAAATCTACGATGTTGCTAAGTTTCTGTACTTTATATAAAAAAGCATAATGTAAGATTATAATTTTAAGAAAACTATCGTGTGTTAAAACGTTTTGTTATAAATTTGTCCCGTTTATGACTTATGAATCGAATATATTTAGGTTTACTGTCAAACACATTGAGACTTTGCTTGTTATTTAAGAATAGGTATTTATCGAATGTATGAAAGAGGTTCGGATGTTTATATGTATTATTCTGATATGGTCAGAAGGAGTTATAGTTTCGGCATCTGCTTGTTCGGCTTCCGAATCGTTTTTCTTGTCAGCTACCGATTCTGTGGAACAGACATCAGTTGTCATTGCAGAACCTTTTAATGCAGATACTGTTATCAGCTCGTCTTTGTCTTTGAGTTTAGATACGGCTGGGGTTAAAAAGAAACCTTCTTTTTTTCGTCGTTTTTTGAATTATTTTAATGATGCGAATAAACCGAAACCCCGTAAAAAGTTTGATTTCAGTATAATTGGAGGTCCTCATTATTCGAGCGATACTAAACTCGGACTCGGATTGGTTGCTGCCGGGCTTTATCAGGGTAAAGACTCTTTGATGCAGCCTTCGATGGTGTCTTTGTATGGGGATGTATCTACGACAGGATTTTATCTTTTAGGAGTAAAAGGAACTCATTTTTTTCCAAAAGATAAGTACCGTTTGTTATATAATTTGTATTTCTTCTCTTTCCCCGGATATTTTTGGGGGACGGGATATGAAGCCGGAAGTAATGATGATAATAAAGGAAGTTATAAGCGTATTCAGAATCAGGTCAAAATAGATTTCCTTTTTCGCTTGGCCAATAACCTTTATGCAGGACCTTTGGCAAGTTTCGACTATGTTGCAGGGTCGAATTTTAAAAAGCCCGAAACATTGAATGGGGCTGCTAAATCGACTCTATCGGTTGGAGTAGGTGGTTCGGTTTCCTATGATACGAGAGATTTTCAGACTAATTCGTATAAAGGAGTTTATTTGAAATTAGAGCAGAGCTTATCTCCCTGTTTTCTTGGGAATAAAAATGTTTTCTATACGACCGATTTATTAGCAGATATTTATCAGAAAGTATGGAAAGGAGGGATTTTGGCGATTGATATTCATGCTAAATTCACATTCGGAGATACCCCTTGGACCATGATGCCTAAACTGGGAGGTTCATTCCGTATGAGAGGATATTATGAAGGTCAGTACCGAGACAGAAATATCGGAGAAATTCAAGTAGAGCTCAGGCAACATATTTGGAAACGGAATGGAGTCGTCTTTTGGGTCGGAGCGGGAAACGTATTCCATAACTTCGACTCTTTCAGATGGTCTCATACATTACCGAATTATGGTCTTGGATATCGTTGGGAATTTAAAAAACGGGTTAATGTCCGTTTAGATTATGGTTTTGGAAAAGGACAGACGGGTTTTTTGTTTAATATAAATGAAGCATTTTAAGAAAAAAATATCGGATTGGTTAAGTAAACAGCAAAATTTATATATACTGTTTACGATCATATTGATGATACCGACTTGCCTTCTTTTATATACAGAAGAAATGAGTATAGCAATGCGAGTAGCATACTTTTTTCTGCCTTTGTCGGTCTATATGGGATTGCTTGCTATGCGGCAGAAACCGGGAATCGTGTTGCTATGGCTTTCATTACTTTTGCTACTCGGAGCTTTCCAGGAAGTGTTGCTTTATTTATTCGGAAACTCTATCATTGCTTCCGATATGTTTTTAAATTTGTTTACAACCAGTACTGGCGAAGCTTCCGAATTATTGGGTAATCTTATACCAGCGTTGATATTGGTCTTTTTTGTATTTTTCGGTGCGATTTATTTAGCATTTCATTCTGTTCGTATAGAAGACCGTTTGAATGCAAACGTCCGGAAAAAATCTATTATTATAGCAGCTTGCAGTTTGCTGATCGGTTCTATAGGGGGAGTGACGGCAAAAGTTCAAGAACCGGACGAGAACGTATTATTGAATATATATCCGGTTAATGTGTTTTATAATATGAAATTTGCCAGAGAAAGTTGGCATAAAAGTAAAAATTATAGAAAAACTTCAGAGGCATTTTCATTTCAGGCTAAATCTTTGCATCCCTCGAGCGATAAAGAAATTTATGTTTTGGTAATCGGGGAGACTTCTCGTTCGGATAATTGGAGTTTATATGGATATGAAAGAGAAACTAATCCTCGGTTGTCGAAAGAAAAATCGTTAGTTTGTTTTACCGATGTAGTTACGCAATGTAATGCAACACATAAAAGTGTACCATTGATCTTGTCGGCAGCATCGGCCGATAATTTTGAAATAATATACAGTCAGAAAAGTATTATTACGGCTTTTAAGGAAGCCGGTTTTAAAACGGCATTTTTGTCAAATCAAGTACCGAATAATACATTTACCGATTTTTTTTCACGAGAAGCTGATGTCGTAGAACTTTTGAGAGGTGATCCTTTAGCTATCAGCGATAATCCTTTGGATCATGATTTGCTGCCTTTGTTAGATAATTTTATAGCGAAAAGTGACAGTAAACAATTTATCGTATTGCATACTTATGGGTCACATTTTAATTATCGCGATCGTTATTCTGGCAAGTTCAGAGTATTTGTTCCTGATAACAGTGCAAATCTTGAATATCGTCATCGTGATTTGTTAATTAATTCCTATGATAATTCGATTTTGAGTACCGATGACTTTTTGGCATCTGTTATCGATAAGCTGAGAAATACCGGAGCTGTGACATGTATGTTTTATCTTCCCGATCATGGTGAAGATATTATGGATGATGACCGGCATCGCTTTCTTCATGCTTCTCCGTGTCCGACATATTATCAATTGCATATTCCTTTATTGATCTGGTTTTCGGATGAGTATAACGATCGTTATCCCGAAGCAATGAGAAATGCTGCTTTGCATCGTTCAGCTCCTATATCTACAAGAGCCGCATTTCATACGATGCTCGATTTAGGAGGTATTACTACTGTTTATCTCGATTCGGTATTTTCAGTTGTGAGTAACGGTTTCTCTCCTCGTAGGAGAAGTTATTTGAATGACCATAATCTTCCGGAATCACTTGATAATTGTGGACTTAAAAAAGAAGATGAAGCAATGTTTAAAAAACGGGGGATGGTTTTTCCGTAGTTTTGTTAAATAAAAAGCAGTTTAACAATAATGGCATTTTCTGTTTTGTTTCTTTAAAAAAGAGTGATTAGGCTTAGAAATAGTTGTTCTTTTAAAATTTTTATCTTAAATTTGAATCATTGAAAAACAAAAGAAACTGTAAAGAATGAATTATTCTTGTCGGAAGATCAACACGCTGGCCATTTTATTCATTACGGTGCTTTCTCTTTCTGTAATACCTGTTTATGCCCAGTCGCAGAAAGAAGTATCTGATATATCAAAAGGTAAGCTGACGCAAACTTGGCTTTCAAAGGATATGCAGGAGTTATTGCCTTCGCTTTCTGTAGATTCGGGGCAGTCTGTTGTGGATCATTTACTTGAGTATGCTTTTCAATTTAAGGGACGTCCTTATTGCAGAGGAAGTAAAGGTCCGTCGAGTTTTGATTGTTCAGGTTTTACGCATTATGTGTTTAAAAAAATCGCGTTAAAATTGAATGCGTCTTCGGCAGCCCAGTATTTGCAAGGAACATCTGTTGATAAGGAGGATATCCGGAGGGGAGATCTTGTGTTTTTTAAAGGGCGCAATAGCACTTCTTCACGAGTAGGACATGTGGGCTTGGTATCAGAAGTTCTACCCGGAGGGAAATTTAAATTTATACACGCTTCTTGTTCGAAAGGAATCTGTGAAGAATTGAGTGATGCCCTTTATTATGCCAAACGTTATGTAGGAGCGAAGAGAGTGATTGAAAGTGACCATTCTTCGGTTTTATTAAAAGAATAGACTAACGACTATATATATGAAGATAGAAGCAGGACAGACCTTGTTTGAAAGGTTTGTCCTGTTTGTTTTAAAAATAGTTTTTTCTTATTTCATGTTATTATCTAAAAAACTATAAACAATTATTTCGTTTTCAATTTAATTATATACATTTGTGATCGATATATTAATATTTATATCCTTGATTTTGTGTTGAATTGATACAATTTTTTATAGTTGTTCATCCAGCAAAACATATAAATTTTCTTGATTCTAAATAGTATCGGATGCCCATAAAAAACGATTGTATCGTTTTCGGAAAATAGAATGATAATTAAATAACATATATGTATGAAAAGAACCTTTGTAGGATTATTGTTAGCTGTATATATAGGAGGTTTGGTGCAACCGGTAAAAGCTCAGACAAAAGATAATTTGAAAGGTGAAATATCCTTATCCGGAGCTTTTGCTTTATATCCTATGGTGGTTAAATGGGCAGAAGAATTTAAAAAAATACACCCGAACGTGCGTATTGATATTTCTGGAGGTGGTGCTGGAAAAGGAATGACGGACGCTTTAGCTAAAGTCGTCGATCTCGGAATGGTTTCCAGAGATGTTCATGATGTCGAATTAAAAAAAGGGGCGGTAGCTTTTGCTGTTGTTAAAGATGCGGTAGTACCTACCGTCAATGCGGCTAATCCTTTAATTCGGGATATTAAAGCTAAAGGACTTAAACGTGATGCGGCCTTGAATTTGTGGAGTGGAAAATATAAGACATGGGGAAATGTGTTGGGTACTGCTTCCAAAGTACCTGTGCATGTTTATACTCGTTCTGATGCTTGCGGAGCAGCGGAGACTTGGGCTGCTTGGTTTGGAAAAAGACAAGAAGACCTTGAGGGGACGGCAGTGTTTGGAGATCCGGGCGTGGCTTCGGCCGTACAAAAAGATAAGGTTGGAATAGGATTCAATAATATAGCTTATGCTTACGACCAGAAAACGAGGCGACCTTATGCCGGACTTGCCATTATTCCGTTGGATGTCAATGGGAACGGGAAAATAGATCCGGAAGAAAATTTTTATGATAACAGTTTGTCGCTGATTAAAGCTATAGTTAGCGGAAAATATCCTTCTCCTCCTGCACGAAATCTGTTTTTGGTTTCTAACGGAGTACCTAAAAAGCCTGAGGTTGTTGAATTTATAAAATATATATTGTCTGAAGGTCAGAAGTACGCTAATGCTACTGGATATATAGGCTTGTCTAAAACGACGATTAATCAGGAGCTCGCTAAACTGAAAAAATAGAATGATGGCTATTTCTTTATTGAGAAAAAGATTATTTAAAGATAAAATGACAAAATCGTTTATGTTTATATTGACGATTTTGTCATTGCTTGTATTAGTCTTTATGGGAGTGGGGCTTTATATGAAGTCTCGGATGATATTGAATGAACATTCTTTATGGGATTTATTAACCAATGCCGATTGGAAACCTTTAAGCGGAGAATTCGGTTTTCTTCCATTCATTATAGGTACTTTAGCCGTGACGGCACTTTCTATACTCATTGCATTGCCTATTTCTTTACTATCGGCAATTTATCTTTCCGAATATGCTCATTCTTGGACAAAACGGGTCGTTTTTCCTGTATTGGATATTTTAGCGGGGATTCCCTCTGTGGTATTTGGTGTGTGGGGCACATTGATTATCGTACCTTGGATTGCAGATAAGTTAGGACCTCATTTTGTAGAATATACCAGCGGTTATACCGTATTGGCCAGCGGGATAGTGCTTGGGGTGATGATATTGCCCATTTTGGTAAGTCTTTTCATCGAGATATTTACTATTGTCCCTCAGGATTATAGGGATGCGGCAGCATCTTTAGGTGCGACAAAGTGGCAAATATCGACTAAAGTAATTCTCCGAAAGTCGATGCCGGGAATAATTGCAGCTGTCGTATTGGCTATTTCAAAGGCATTTGGTGAGACGATCGCAGTATTGATGGTTTGTGGGAATTATGCAGAGATTCCGCATTCCCTTTTTGATCCGTGTTACCCTCTTCCGGCTCTTATCGCTAATAATTATGGAGAGATGTTGTCGTTGCCTTTGTATGAGTCGGCATTGATGTTCGCTGCATTTATTTTGTTTTTTATCATTTTGGTATTCAATTTAGCGTCACGAATGATGTTGCAGCATGTCGAGAAAAAATTTAAGTTGTAAGGGGAGGACTAAAATGAAAATGAAATTTGTTGTAGAGAAAATATTTTATGTTTTGATGGTGCTCTCTTTATTATTGGTTTTTGCATTTTTAGGGAGTATTCTGATAACGATTATTAAAAACGGATGGCCGGCTATGTCTTGGGATATGGTGACGAAATTGCCGGGTGGAGGTTTTTATATAGGAAAAGAAGGAGGAGTCTTGAATGCTATTGTGGGTTCTGTGTATATTGTCGGGGCTTCTACTATATTAGGCTTGTGCATCAGTATTCCGATAGTATTTTTTGTCAATATTTATTTGAAGAAAGATTCGAAGTTGGCAAATTTGACACGTTTATCCTTTGATGTATTATATGGAATTCCGTCCATTGTGTATGGTGCATTTGCATTTACGATTATGATTTTTTTCGGATTACGAACTTCTTTATTAGGAGGTATTATTGTAATAACGTTGTTGATTATCCCTATATTTGTCCGGTCGATGGATGAAGTTGCCAGACAGTTGCCTAAAGAATTGCTTGATGCTACATATTCGCTTGGTGCGACTCGGTTAGAAGCTATTAAAGTCGCCATACGACAAATTGCTCCGGGAATTGCGACAGCGACATTGCTTTCTGTTGGTCGAGCTATCGGTGATGCTGCTGGAGTCATGTTTACTGCAGGTTTTACCGATAGCATACCTACTTCGTTGAATCAACCGGCAGCAACTCTTCCGCTTTCTATATTTTTTCAATTGAGCAGCCCTACTCCGGAAGTGCGGGAACGGGCTTATGCTGCAGCTCTTTTGTTAACTATTATCGTATTGATATTAAGTATTATAGGTCGGATGATTACTTATAGATTCTCAAAAAATAAAATAAAATAATGGAGAAAGACAGTTCTAAGTTTACAAATGCTTTTAATCGTTTTGAAGAGTGGCGCAATAATGTTAGTAAAACCGTTTCTGGAAAAATCGATGAAGAGTTGGATTTAGGATCGGATACGAAAAAAGATGCTACGATCGATATAGAAAAATTGAATATTTATATCCAGAATAATCATATTCTGAAAGATATAAGCTTACAGCTACATGATAAAAAGATTACTTGTATTATAGGTCCTTCGGGTTGTGGAAAAACGACATTGTTGAAAAGTATTAACAGAATGATAGATACGACCGAACATGTGCGTGTGGAAGGACGTGTTCTGGTAGATGGAGAGGATATTTATGATAAAAAAGCTGAGATTACGCATATTCGTAAAAAGATAGGTTTACTTTCTCAGCGTCCTACTCCATTGCCTATGTCTATTTATGATAATATTACGTTCGGTTGTCGGATACATGGCATAAGAAATAAGAAAACTTTGGATAAGACCGTAGAAAAATACCTTCGTGCTACCGGCTTGTGGGATGAAGTAAAAGATCGTTTACATACTCCTGCTTCTGCTCTTTCTATCGGACAGCAACAGCGTTTGTGTCTGGCAAGAGGTTTGGCTGTCGAACCACAATTTATTTTAGCAGATGAATCGACGTCCGCCCTTGATCCTATTTCCAGTAAAAATATAGAAGATCTGTTTATGAAATTACGTGAGCGTTATGGAATTATTATGGTAACGCATACATTGCGTCAAGCTTTGCGTATTGCTGATTATGTAATATTTATGTATATGGGAGAAATGATAGAACAAGGAACTGCAGACGAATTGTTCAATCATCCAAAACATGATTTGACCAAACAATATTTAAGTGGAGTGTTCAGTTAAAAACCGATATAATCTTATTTACCCATATCGGTTATTGTGATATTTATTTGCATTTGATATCAGAACGGATATCCGATAGCCAAATGGAATCCCAGGCTGTTTTTGAAACTGGATAAATTGTAGTATCCTTTTTTATCGGGATTGGGATAAGGAGTATGCAATCCTATACCGAGATCGGCCCGTAATACGATATAACTGATGTCATAACGGAGTCCGAATCCAGTACCTAAAGCAATATCTTTTCCGAAACTTTTTAATGTTAGTTTTCCTCCGGGACGTTGCGGATCTTCTTTTAATAACCAGATATTTCCTGCGTCCATGAATATAGCTCCGTGCAGATCACCTATAATCTTAAACCGAAATTCTATATTGGCTTCTAACTTAAAATCTCCGGTTTGGTCGAAATAAGCATTGGGATTGTCCTGTGGCGGTCGATAACTACCCGGTCCTAATGTTCGTATTGTGAAAGCCCTGATACTATTTGCTCCGCCGATATAGAACTGTTCGCTGTAGGGCATTACTTTTGAGTTCCCATAAGCATGTCCTGCTCC
The DNA here is from genome assembly GCA_900545915.1 of uncultured Porphyromonadaceae bacterium. Taxonomy (GTDB): domain Bacteria; phylum Bacteroidota; class Bacteroidia; order Bacteroidales; family Coprobacteraceae; genus Coprobacter. The sequence continues at coordinate 19,863 of URAV01000025.1, read as the reverse complement.
TACAAGGAAACGGGATGCCAGCCAGTTATCTCCCCATAGGCGACGGTAATATTTCAATTCGGTACTTCCTTTTACAAATTGGGAAAACTGGTTACCGAACAGATGTTTTTCACCTTTGTCTCCTAATAACCCCATTACTCCGGCAAGTATATTTCCGGCCTGTGTTCCGCTTGTTTGCCATAAGATACGATTATTGCCTTTTCTTCCGAACGATTTATTGAATGTGTAGGTATAACTTATTGTCGGGATAAATTGATTTCTAAAACTTAAGGCTATAGCCGGATTCTTATCCATGGTTTCATCAAAATTTTTAGTCGTGTTCAGCAGTTTATTATAGGTTAGTTTTAGAACTGTCAGGTTATGGTAACTGACGGCTGACGACTGAAATTCATATCCGCCAGAGGCATTGAATGAAATCATTCGGAAAAAATGAGGTCTGTTCATCAAATCTGTACCTAATAGGAAATTGGTACGTGCACCGTATTTACGGGGACGAGGAATAAATTTAGGAACTAATAATCGGGGAAATGATAGGTTTGCATTCAGACCTATTTCATAGGAGTTTAAAAGAGACGATTTAGATCCGCTTTGTTTTTTCCCGGTTTGCCATTCGTATGATCCGTTCAATTTTACACTTAAAATTTCTCCGCCTCTGAAGATATTTTTATGGTTTACTCCGAAAGTCATTCCCGGACCGATGAAACTGTTCGATTTAGAAGAAACGTCTATTTCGAATTCCGATTCGAGAGGTATGTCCATAGCTCCGTCTATTTGTACATTGAGAGAGTCTGCTCCCCGTAAGGAATCTATGGGCGTAACATTTAGATTTATATACCGGAATATACCCAGCCTGCTCAAGTTGGTTTGAGATTGGTCTTGTTCGTTTACAGAATATATCTGTCCCGGACGTAAAGTTATATTTGACGGCATGATAGATTGCTTGACTCTTAACGGTTTCTGATATGCCATTTTCATATCTTTATAATATATGGTGTCCCAGATGCCTTTCCCGGTAGAATTTTGTAATGAAATATCTATATTGCCTACGGTATAAGCTTTTAGAGCCATTGCCGGAATACCCTTTTTTATAATCATTCGAAGGTTGACTTTCAAATGTTCTTGTGTCGTATCTGCCAGATACTCTATGTATTCGGGACGAAAATAGTAGTATCCGTTGTTTCGTGCGAGAGTAGCAATTCTCGTTCGTTCTGCCGACAGGGAGTCGGCATTATACTGAGCTCCGACTCGTAGTAGAGATTGGGCTTTGGTGCTGTCAATCAATTGTGTGATTCCGTCTGTCGGCTTCGGATATGAAATACTGTCATAGGTCCATGCTTGCGGAATTTTTACAAAATAGTTGATCTTCGCCTTTTTCTTGTTTTTTTTATTATAAAGTAAAGAATAACTGGCTTCAGCTCCGAAATATCCGTAATTTGCTAAAATGTCTTCGACTACTTTAACGCGCAATTCGGGCTGTACTCCGGATATGAGTACCGGTTCTTTAGCGAATTTATTATAAAACCAATGCTTGAATCCTTTATTTTTTTTAGGGACAAAATTGTTATAAACCCATAATCCGAAAGGAAACGGGGTACGGTAATAAGGACTGTATAACGGATTGTTGGGAGGTACGGATAAAGGGTCTTTTACGGCAGAAATTACATCTCCATCGACTTTGACACCCTCTATCGGTTCTATTTTCATTTTTTTTACTCCGGTATAAAGAATCTCACCTTCTCCCAATCGTTTCGTCGTAGAGCAACCGGTTATGAAGACTATTCCCGATAATATAATAATTATGTTCGCTATATATTTTTTCATCATTTTGTCTCTTTTTTCTCTTTACGGCTGCTTAATCGGAAAAGTTCCGACAGTTTGAGTAATTTTTTCCTGACAACGAACCCGACGCCGGTTTGTGTCACTTCACCCTCTAAAATGCTTTCATAACCTGTATGTCTGAAAATTTTGATAAGCATGTTATCTCTTTTGTCGAGTCTGTATTCTAAGGAAATATCATCGACAAGATTTTCTTTCAGATTTTCATCTGCTGCGGCATCCGGACTGAAACTTCCACCGATAATTACTTTGAAACGATCGTTGAATAGAGTTTTAGAAACTTTATACGAATAGTCGGTTCGTGTTCCTTGTCCTCCGTTCATCGTATCATCGTAGCTATCGATTCCGAAACTTACATCGATATTTTTCAGATTGTTTTGAGCCCATTGATTCAGTTCTTTCTGTATGAACGAATTTAGAGGATTGCCCGATGTCAGGCTTGATGATGTCGATGTACCGGGTCCGCTATATGTATTGTAAATAAGCAGGTTCATGGCTTGGGTAGCTCTTTGTTCTGCAGTCATAGCAGTGAGTTCGTTTTGAATAGTCAGGTCTTCCGGAGCGGAAACATTGAATGTGATAGCGAGATTTTCGAGCGTATTTTTGATATTGATAATGACATTAAAGGTAACCGGACGACTATTGTTGTCGTTTTCTGTGACTGAAATCCTCAGAGGCTCTATTGCTGTGATATTCATGCTGGGGTCGGCTATATCTCCGCTCCATGAGACGAAGCTGCCTTGTTGTATATTGAATAACTTTTCAGAAATAATCGGCGGATTGTATCTGACAGTACCCCCTGTCAATTCGTATTTTCCTGTAAAACGACTGTCTCCGAGAGTATTCATTGTATAAGTAAGATTTCCTCCGCCTTTGAGATCGATGCGATTCTTTCCGTCGGCAGAGAGATTTACTGCCATTTTCACTTCGTTGGCGATATCTACATTCATGAGAATGTCCATCCCGCTTATTTTAGCAGCAGTTACAGAAAGTGTGTCGGCTAAAGCCGTGCTATCATTGAAAGATACGAATGTGACCATGTTGGTATTAGCTTGTTGTTTAAGTTCCAATGGAGAATCTCTCATGACATAAGTCACCTCCGTTCCGTTTAATAATCCTATGTTTCCTCGTAATTTCAGCTCATCGATAGCACCTTTGACAGAAATATCCAAATCAGCATTTGCCTTACCGTATAACATTGTTTTGTTATTCTTGGGAACATTGATCATTTGAAAATCAGAACCTTTTATTGTAATATCCGTCATTATCTTTGAAAAGTCCCGTAAATTTAAATCTCCGTTTATCGTAAGGGGTTGTTTATTCGGTCCGTTTATAGCATAATTATTCAATATGACATCGTTCTCTATAATTTCTATTTTTTTGTCGGATAGTCCGAATGAAGTTCCGATCATCGGAACAGATATAGATGTGTTTGCAAATTGCAGATATCCGGATGCCATAGGAGCATCTGTTTTTCCAGAGATATCTACTTCTCCGTTAAGTGCTCCATCGATCTTTGATACATTTGCAGGTAAAAAAGGATTGGCTATTGCAAGAGGTAATGATAATAGCTGTAGTTTTAGTTGTATGGCGTTTGTACTATCCGGTTGGTAATATCCTTTGACGGCAAGCGCTTCTTTTTGATCTACCAATAAACCTAATCGTACTTGTTGCCTGTTTTCGTCGTTGAGTCTGTATCGCATGTTCAGATCGATGTTGCCGACTCGCTGTTTGTCATATAATAATTCTGCAATGGAGATATCTCCGGATACGTTAACTTGCTCTTTTGGAAAATCGAGAACCAAGTTGGTCGATAGAGTTCCGGCAACCGGTGGGGCTAAAGGCCAAGAGCTGAGCAACGACGCTATATCAAGTCCTTTCATATTGATATTTAATGCTCCCGGTCTGCCACGACGGGTAGTTGCAGATTGTAAAGAAATGCGTTGTTCTCCGTTCTCCATGTTGATATTGGCAGCCATGTGTTTATCGAAGTAGTAATCGAAATAGTTATTTTCATTTAGCGTCCATGTCGAAAATCCCAATATGGGATCGGTTGGGGCAAATGTAATGTGCACTAAAGAATCTTGCATGTAGGCATCGCATCCGAAACGGAATCCTTGTTCTGATTGTCGGTTTCGTTGCAAACATCTTAAACGCAGATGATTGTCGGTTATATATCCATTGAATCCCAAAGATGCGACCTGATCCAGATTTCCCGGTTTGTTTCCGATATGCAATCCGTACAATAACCGTGCACTGTCCTGTCGAGCTTTAAATGAAATCGTATCTAAATTGATACCTCCGGTAGTTAGTTTATCGATGAATGCCGACAGAGTGAACGGTTTATCTTCGAGAATAGAAATATTCATATTTGCAGAATTCATTTGAATACCATATCTTTCTAAATAATTATTGAGAATTTTATCAGATTTGATATCGGCCTTTAATTCCAATCGAGGAAGATTTTTTTGTAAGGTTTCTATATCTATACTTTGTCTTTCGATCTGTTTTGAAATAAGCTGGCTTGTTTCATCTATCCGTTTTAAAAATTCGTCTAAACCGGAAGGAGATGAGAAAGAAATATAAATATCGGGAGTTTTGAAATTAACTTGCATTTTGTCATTTAACAATTCACCTTGTAATGCGAGACTTTTAAATTCTCCGTTTATTTGATCTGTCTTTATTTGCAGATTGTGAAGTTCGGTATCTAAAGTATATTCACCTTTGGAATTTCCGCTACCGGAGATATTTAATTGTGTCGAGACGCTGAGAGGAGTATCGGTAAATCCCATTTGCCATGTATTGATGTTTTCTATTTCTCCGATGATATAAGCTTTGTATTCTTCGGGAGATAAGTTCCCAGAGATGTCCATGTGGAGATTTAAAGCTTCGGAGCTACTGGATAGAACACCTTTTAGAATACCGTCTTTTAGATGTAACGTCGTGGTAAGGTCGGTATAATCATATTTTTTATAATCGAACCGATCTATCGTGAGAGCTATGTCTGTATAGGTTTTAGCAGATAGAGGATCGAAGCCTTTTCCTCCCCCTTTTAAATGCATACTTAAACATCCCAAAGAATCTTTCGGTAAAAATGAATTTATGGGGAATTGAGACACGTCCATGTCTATTTTGTATGCTTCTGAAGCAAGATTGACTTGCCCGTTAGCAGAAAGATTCCCATTTCCGACTTTCAATAAAATAGATGGAGAATATTGTTTCCCATTCATGCGTATCGATCCGTTGCATGTTATTCCGTTAGGGATATCTATCTGATCGTTCAGTTCTTTTGGTAAGATGTTTTTAACAAAAGAGCTATGTACAAGAGTACTTTGCCAAGAAAATATTCCATTTAACTTGTCAGAATTTATAATTTCATTCATTGTACCTTTTCCGGAAAAGAGGAATCGATCGGGTAATGTTAAAGTAAATTGTTTTATATCTAATTCCCCTAATGATCCTGTTATATGGGTGTTGGCTTTTAAGGTTTCTATCGGTAATAAAGCTATTTCTTTTTGTAAATCGGGATACAAGGCATAAATATCTTGCATGGCAACTCGTAAAGAAAGCAATGCGGAAATAGGACTTTCGTTTTTTTGTTCGATTATATCGCTTCCTACTTTTATATCGGCATCTATTTGGGAAAGAAGAGTTTTCAAATTGAATCCTGTTAATGAGATTTGTTCAGAATTCATCTCGAAGTCTCCCTGCGTTCGTAAGACCGATAATCCGGAACGTTCGGTAAATGCCAACTGTTGTAATTTGAGTTTTATTTCACTTCCCTTATTATAAAAAGAGTTTACAGCAAAGTTTAGTTCCGATAATTGAATATAGTCGGGGTCTAATCCTTGTTGAGGAATATGATGCATGAGACCGTATGTACCTGAACTATTTTGCAATTTTAAAGATTGCACATCGATTGTCCACGGGAGCGATGTGGTTGTATCTGTTTCTGCCGTTTGGGGTTGGAGGGTAGATACTGATGTCGTATCGTTCAGATAGCTGAACCCGGCTTCGGATATTATGACCGATTCTACTCCTACAAACTGTTTTCCTAAATCAACGATGCCTTTTTTTAGTAAAGCTGATGCGACTTTAACTTGCAAATCGCTTGTTTGAGGTGATGTAGTCATGCCGAAAGCAATATTTTCTAATTGCAGTTGTTTTATGTCGAGTATCCATAAGATAGGATTCGATTCGCTGTTTGTAGTATCGAGTTCGCTTTCTCCTAAATCTAATGATACAGTTCCGTTTCGAAGTTCTATATTCGGAATTTCAACCCGTTCATTTCCAAGATCTACCGGTTTTGCATTGAGTGCTAATAATCCGAGATCGCCTTTCAAGTCGAGCTGTGAAGTCGAGTCATTATAATGAAAGTGAGTATTTTGGAATGAAAATCTCTCTATTTGGATTTTTTTTTGTAATAAATGCCGGAAATTTACATCAAGTTGCAGATTATCGCAATATAACATGGTATCACCTTCGGCCGTGATAATTTTGCTGTTGTCCAGAACCAAATTTAACGGAAATTTGAGACGTATGCGTTCGACAGCGATACTCATGTTTAGTTGTTCCGAAGCATACGTTGTTGCCAGATCTTTCGCCCAGCTTTGTATTGCCGGAATATATAGTGTAAAAGGCAATATTAGTAAAGTCAGGAATAATATTCCTATGGATATAAAGCAATATTTAAGAATTTTCTTCATTTCGTATTTTCGGATTCAGGTCGTTTAAAATGAATCATGCTATAAAAATAAATATTATTGCTTAAAAAGCGGTTATATTTACTGTGATTATTCAAAAAACACCTCTTTTTTGTTTATAAGATATAAACATTCTATCCTTTATTTTGTTTTTAATAAACGTTGAAACATAAAATACGATAGATATGAAAAAATTGATGATGCTCATGGTTTTTCTGGCAAGTGCAGTGTTGACCTTTTCAGCTACGAAAGGTTCGGAAAAACCGATTCCTTTTGAAAAGTTGCCGAAAATGGCTCAAGAGTTTATTCATACCCATTTTAAAGGGGTAAAGGTTGTTAAATGTGAAGTTGAATCTCCTTGGACGCAATTCGATGTGCGAATGGCTAACGGTTATGAACTGGAATTTGACCGGGCTGGGAACTGGATTGAAGTTCAGAAAGAAAAAGGTGGTATTTCTTTATCGATATTAGGAATTCTACCTCAGCGTTCTTACAGTTATTTGCAATCGAATTATTCAGGTGTTTCTGTGGAGAAGATTGAACGTCAGAAAAAAGGTTTTAAAGTAAGCCTTAATACACAACCCGAAGAGACAGAGATACATTTTAGTAAGGATGGGAGATTTTTGAGTAAAAAGGTTGATTGATTTTTGTATATGAAGATTTAAGGATTTCATTCGAAGATGTTTTCTTGTTTTTATAGTATGATAGCGGGTTATCAATAATAAAAACAGATCGAAAGAGGACACAAGATATAGTTGAATTTCCTGTATCGGAAAATTTAGGTCCTTAGAAAAAGAGAAGAACAGCCGGAGAGTTATATATCGGCTGTTCTTTTTATTTTAAAATTTATCTGGATTTTCGAAATTAATATTTTCGACAATTCCTTTTTATTATTTATTCTGAGCTTCTGTAATGGTTTCTACTAAGCTATTGAGGTAAACTTCTATATCGGTATATCCCGAACTTAAAGTGTGAGCATTAGGGTTATTGTAACTATTCGGATTCAGGCCTACTTTCTTTTCCCATTCATCGGGCATACCGTCACCGTCTGTATCAACTGGAGGCTCGGTACTGTTTAGTGTCGGCCAGCCACCTACCGTTTCTTGTGAATCTATTATACCCGGATAATTAGCTCCGCTATAAGTAGCTGTTCCATTCTTTACTTCGTTGACAATTCTTTTGTCGACAGCGTCACGAACTAAAGAACATCCGGCATATTCGCATACACGGGTGTATGCATTTTCTGCCGAATGAGTAGTGACTTCGGTGGCATCTCCCATATCGGTAAACATGACAGAGGATTTGATAGAGGAAATTGTTCCACCCGGAAGCGGATAGTTTCTTTCATCGGGATGTACGCCGATCCAGTTGTCATTGCATACGTTATTCGCTTCTTGAGCCGTTGATGTAGTTGCTCCCATGTAGTTCCCGTTGATGTAAAATGTACCCCATTGACCGCTCATTTGCCCGTTACTGTATTCCCCTAAATCAGCATTCGGTGCAAATATTCGGTATTTTACGGTCGCAGAACTTTTTTCGGTGGCAGGTCCTGGTTTATAATAATTGTTTACCAGATTATAAGATCCGCCTTCTCCGGCATAACTGCTGTTTCCTCTCCAGTTATAAATAACGTTATTTCTGAAATCGACCTTTTCAAGATCGGGGAGGGCAGACATCCGGCTACCGTTGAAACGAGGGTTACGGCTGTCATGGTGCGCTAACAAGTTATGATGAAACGATGCGTTTTTACCTCCCCATATTCCTCCGTATCCATGAGCTTCCTTGCTATGTAGTGAAAGTCTGAGGCTTTCCGAAATCAAACACCATTGCATTGTGAAGTTGGTATTGTCATAAAATGAGGCGCATTCATCTACGCACCAACTGACAGAACAATGGTCTATCATGATGTTTTTTCTTTTCGTTCCCCCGAAAGCATCCGCCCCGTCGGCATAAGTAGGATCTATTTTCCCTGCTGCAATATCCTCTTTCATTTGGGCATCACCTAATCTGAATCTCATGTAACGGATAATTACATTATCGGCTTTTATCATTACCGGATATCCGGCAAGGCATATTCCATCACCCGGAGCTGTTTGTCCGGCTATGGTTACGTCTCCGTTTTCGATAGATAGTTCTTTTTTAAGTTTGATTGTTCCCGATACTTTGAAAATGATAATGCGAGGTTCGTTTCGAGACAAAGCATACCTTAAGGTAGTGTTGTCGCTGAGTTCATCATTAAGCGAAGTGACATAGTATATTTTTCCTCCTCTTCCTCCTGTCGTGTTACGTCCAGCTCCTTCTGCACCGGGAAAAGCGTATGCTGTTTCTTGTATTTGTGTATTGCCGTTGCCATTCCCCGATGTGCCCATATTACCTCCGGCGGAAAATGTTTCGTTATCTTTTCCGCAGGAAATGAAACATATCGATGCACACAGCAAAATTCCGGATAAAGTCATTTTTCTTGTTTTCATAGTTTTTTGTATGGTGTAATATTTTTATTGCTATATTATATTTTGAAACACTACAAATTTAGTCCGGAGTTTTTTGAGGCAATAGGATTAATTGACGTAATTGTGACCATTTTTTTCCACATAAGCGGATTTTTTGTTTTTTATATGAGAAAGGTTGTTATGTATAACGAATTATAAGACAGTCAGTTAAAGGTTGTATGTTTTGTAGTTTGTCTTAATTTTCCTTGGAACGGTGCTGAGAGTTCTTTTTGAGGATATTATTTGTTTTTCATGAAATTACTGGAGAGAGAAGAATGGAAAAGAAAAATACGATATAGGACATGCTACTCGCCAGATAATATGTGGGTATAGTAATATGCAAATTTTATATCTTCCTTTCTCGATATGGAGAGGGGAAATAGGAATTATTATATAAAAAAATACAAGAAGCTGAACTCTAAAATCTGTTTTGAGACAGCCTCTTGTATTATTATGAAATATTGAATTAGTTATTTTCGGGACGTAATTTACGCACTACCATACCGGCTTGCCACATCTCACTTTCACGAAGTTCTTTCAATTCTTGATTTAATCCTTCGCGATAGTTCGGTTTACTATTAGTATCGATAGAGCGTTGAGCTTCATTTCCTTTAGCAACTTCGCTATATAATTCTTCAAAAACAGGTTTAGTTGCATCTCGGAATTTTTTCCACCAATCAAGAGCTCCTCGTTGGGCTGTGGTAGAGCAGTTGGCATACATCCAGTCCATTCCGTTTTCTGCGATTAACGGCATCAAAGACTGTGTAAGTTCCTCTATCGTTTCATTGAAAGCTTCTGATGGGGTATGCCCGTTTGCCCGCAATACATCATACTGTGCTGCAAAGATACCTTGAATAGCTCCCATCAGAGTACCGCGTTCTCCGGTTAAGTCGGAATATACTTCGCGTTTGAAAGTTGTTTCAAACAGGTAACCTGAACCGACTCCGATTCCTAATGCAATGACTTTTTCTTTAGCTTTTCCGCTTGCATCTTGAAATACGGCATAGCTTGAATTAAGACCACGTCCTTGAAGGAACATACGACGTAAGCTGGTTCCAGAGCCTTTCGGAGCAATGAGGATTACATCTATATCGGCAGGAGGAATGATTCCTGTACGTTCTTTGTATGTGATGGCGAATCCGTGTGAAAAGTAGAGTGTTTTGCCTGCGGTAAGATGTTTTTTTACTTTAGGCCATACTTCGATTTGTGCCGCATCAGAAAGCAAATATTGGATAATGGTCGCTTTTTCACAGGCTTCTTCAATATCGAACAATGTTTCTCCGGGAACCCATCCGTCCGCAACAGCTTTATCCCAAGTTTTGGAATCTTTGCGCTGTCCCACAATCACGTTAAATCCGTTATCACGAAGGTTAAGACTTTGTCCCGGACCTTGAACGCCGTATCCGATAACAGCTATGGTTTCATTTTTTAAAACTTCTCTCGCTTTTTCCAAAGGAAATTCTTCGCGGGTTACAACATTTTCTTCAACACCGCCAAAATTCATGATTGCCATAATGTTTTAATTTATAAAGTAGTTAAAAAATATATTTATACAATCCAAAAAAAGTCTTTATATATATTCTCTTTTTAATTGCGCTCTGAAAATTCTATTTTTCCTCTACATACGGTCTCTCCGTTGCTGTTTCGTATTTCCGATGTATGGACATTTTTTGAAAGTTGTTCACGATAAAAACTCAACTTGTCACCATAACGGGCTTCATTGATATAATTGATCTCAAACCTACGGATAAAATTTTTGTCATACACATCCATTGAGAACATATCGAGTATATGTTCGATATATTTTACGCTGTTTATGTGACGATTGATGTCTATATCGCTGTATCGAATAGGATAGATGATCGGGTTTTCGTCGTTTACCGGTTTTATTTTTGATTGCGGGGCAATCGGACAATCTTTGTCCCCTACATTGTTCTCGATGTGTCGGAATGTAGTAATATCTACCGAAGTACGATTTTGTATATCTATAACTGACCAGATAGAACGGGCATATCCGTATAGTTTTCCGTCGGGACTGCTGAAACAAAAGTTTCGCGCAGAAAAATGTTTGTTGTAGCCTTCTATCCATGTTTCTATTTTGTATTTATCGTAAATACCCGGATAGGAAGACATCTCTATTGCCAGTCTGGCTAGTACCCATGCCCGGTTTTCTTTGATCAGGGTACTATATCCTACTCCCCAATTTTCTGCATGGTATGTTGCTGTTTCGAGTATTCGTTTGACCAATAAGGTCAATGGAATTTCCTGTTGTGCATTCCCTTCGGCAGGCTCTAAATCATAAATATATGCCGCTATCTTTTTCTGTTCATTCTCCATAATGTTATTCTTTGGTAGAGAGACGTCGACACTCTTGTGCTTCGAGAAACAAACTTACATGTTCTACAGTCGATTTGGTGATTGCAACACGTCCTGAACGGACAAATTGCATAACTCCGAATTTACTCAATTCTTCGAACAGTTGTTGAGTTTCTTCCGTATGACCAGACTTTTCTATTACCGTATAAGTACGGTTTACTTCCAGAATTCGGGCGTTATGGCGACGAATAAGTTCTTCTATTCCGCTATCGTCCAATAGTTTTTCTGTTGCGACTTTGTAAAGAGCTACCTCTTGGTAGAATATTTCGTCTTCTGTATAAAAAAATGCCCGAAGTACATCGACCCGTTTTTCTATTTGTTGTACGACTTTTTGAATAGTATCCCGGTCGCTGTTTGTCGTAATGATAAATTTATGTATCCCTTCGATTGCCGAAGCAGAAACAGAAAGACTTTCGATATTCAGACGACGGCGACCGAAAATAATCGATATCTGATTTAAGAGACCGACTTGATTTTCTGTATACACCGTTACTGTATATAATATAGATTCCATATGCTTCGTTCAATTAATATTTTTCAGTACTGTTTAATAAAATGTCGGTAACACATCCGCCTGCAGGAATCATGGGGAATACCATGCCTTCTTCTTCCACAGCGACATTTAATAAGTATGCTCCTTTGTGGGCGATCATTTCGGCAATGGCTTCGTCCAATTGAGAACGGTCTGTAACATCGCGTCCTTTGATACCGTATGCGGCTGCTATTGCCGCAAAATCGGGATTAAGCATGTGTGTTTCGGAATATCTTTTTTCGAAAAATAACTCTTGCCATTGGCGTACCATGCCTAAAAAATTGTTATTTAAGATAATGATCTTTATATCTGTGCCTGTTTGCATGACTGTTCCTAACTCCTGAATAGTCATTTGAATACCTCCGTCTCCGGTAAAGAAACAAACGGTACGGTCAGGTGCTCCCATTTTAGCTCCGATGGCGGCAGGTAGACCGAATCCCATAGTTCCTAAACCTCCGGATGTGACAATGCTTCGTGTACGAGTATAATTGAAATATCGTGCTCCCATCATTTGGTTTTGTCCGACGTCAGTAACCAAAATAGCATTGTTACCTGTTGCTTCAGAAACTTTCCGGACTACTTCCCCCATTTTTAAAGCTCCGTTTTCTGGATATACTTCCGGGCGAATAACTTTTTCATATTCGGTTTTCTCACAGATTTCGAATTCCGATAACCATTCAGCGTGTTTGTTTGCGCAGACTTTGTCAATTAGTATTGAAAGTGACTCTTTTGCATCTCCTAAGACAGTGACATCTGCATGAACATTTTTGTTGAATTCTGACGGATCTATATCGAAATGGATCACCTTAGCTTGTTTGGCGTATGTGTTTAATCCTCCGGTTACTCGGTCGTCAAAACGCATACCTACTGCAATGAGAAGATCACATTCATTGGTCTTTATATTCGGACCGATATTTCCATGCATTCCCAACATCCCTTTATTTAGGCGATGGGCTGTCGGTATTGCCGATAATCCTAATAATGTGCAGCCTGCAGGAATGTCGGCTTTTTCCATTAATCTTAATATTTCATTTTCTGCATGGCTCAAAATAACACCTTGTCCTATCAGAAGCAGTGGCTTTTTTGACTGATTGATTAGTGTTGCCGCACGGTTTATTTCATCCTCATTAATTTTGGGATAGGGATTGTAGCTTCGTATGAAATTACATTTTTGATAATGAAATTCTGCTGTCCCTACTTGTGCATCTTTGGTGAAGTCCAGCACTACAGGTCCTGGGCGTCCCGAACGGGCAATGTAAAAAGCTCTTGCTACAGCCCAAGTAATATCTTCGGTACGGCGTATTTGATAACTCCATTTGGTGACCGGTTGAGTAATTCCTACGACATCGGTTTCCTGAAAAGCGTCAGTACCTAATAATGAGGAATTGATTTGTCCGGTAATAACAACCAAAGGAGTACTGTCCACCATGGCGTCAGCTACTCCTGTAATGATATTTGTAGCTGCCGGACCTGAAGTTACCAATACTACTCCCGTTTCACCGGATACTCTGGCAAAGCCTTGTGCAGCATGAGTTGCTCCTTGTTCATGTCTTACCAAGACATGTTTTAGCCTGTCTTTGTAATTGTGCATACAATCAAAAACCGGCATGATAGCTCCTCCGGGATAGCCGTAGATCAATTTTACATTTTCTTCTAATAAAGAACGGATCAAAGCTTCTGATCCTGATATTTTATCTGTTGCCATATAAATATTTTCTGCAAAACAATATTGCTTTTATTCTATAATACGTACCGCTCCTTTATCGGCAGAACTGACCATAGCGGCGTATGCTTTTAACGCTTTAGAGATATTCCGTTCCCGTTTTGTCGGAGTAAATGCTTTTTTCCCTCGACTTTCTTCTGCAGAACGGCGTTCGGCTAATTGCTCGTCACTGAGTTTGACATTGATCGTACGTTTCGGAATATCGATTTCGATAATATCTCCATCCTTGACAAGTCCGATATTTCCTCCGGCTGCCGCTTCTGGGGAAATGTGTCCTATTGATAACCCTGATGTCCCTCCAGAAAAACGTCCGTCGGTGATCAAGGCACATTCTTTTCCTAAATGTCTTGATTTTATATAAGAGGTCGGATATAACATCTCTTGCATGCCGGGACCTCCTTTCGGACCTTCGTAGATAATGACGACAACGTCTCCTTTTTCGACATCGCCCCTCAAGATTCCTTTGCAAGCTTCTTCCTGTGATTCGAATACTTTGGCTTTACCGGTAAAGTGAAAGATACTTTCATCCACTCCGGCCGTTTTTACAACGCATCCGTCAATTGCAATATTCCCTTTGAGTACGGCAAGTCCGCCATCTTTTACATATGCGTGTTCAAAATCCCGAATACATCCATTGATGCGGTCATTATCTAAAGAATCATACCGATTATTTTGAGAACCCATTTTGAGATTATATGTGTTGCCGGGTGCACTTTTCCACAATTCAGCAGCTTCTTCTGTGTATTCTGATCCGTCGATGGCATATCGGGCTATTGCCTGTTCCAAAGTCAGACCATCGACTCGGTGTACATGTGTGTCCAATAATCCCTGTTTTGCTAATAAACTCATAATGGATAAAATGCCGCCGGCACGATTTACATCCTGAATATGATAATGTGAGTTGGGAGCGACTTTGCAAAGTACGGGTGATTTGCGAGATAGACGATCTATATCGTCCATTGTAAAATCGACACCGGCTTCCTGAGCTATCGCCAATAGATGCAGTACTGTATTGGTAGATCCTCCCATAGCAATATCGAGAGTCATAGCATTAAGGAATGCATTGCGGGTGGCTATGTTGCGGGGCAGCACTGATTCGTCTCCATCTCGGTAATATTTATAACAGTTCTCAACGATTTGCGCTGCAGCTTTGATGAATAATTTTTCTCTGTTGACATGGGTAGCCACAATAGTGCCGTTACCGGGAAGTGCCAGACCTATGGCTTCGTTCAGGCTGTTCATGGAATTTGCCGTGAACATGCCTGAACATGAACCGCAAGTCGGGCAAGCTGTACGTTCTACTTCTGCGACTTGTTTATCGTTTATGGTTTCGTCAGCCGATTCTATCATCGCATCGATGAGGTCGAGAGAACGACCGTTTAGGTTACCGGCTTCCATAGGGCCTCCGGATACGAATATTGTCGGGATATTAAGCCGCATGCTTGCCATTAACATGCCCGGGGTAATTTTATCGCAATTGCTGATGCAAACCATTGCGTCCACTTTATGAGCATTTACCATATATTCAACACTGTCGGCAATGAGATCTCTCGAAGGGAGAGAGTATAGCATACCGTCATGTCCCATTGCAATACCGTCATCGATCGCTATTGTATTGAATTCGGCTGCAAAACATCCCAATTTCTCAATTTCGTTTTTGACTTTTTGTCCGATTTCGTGCAAGTGTACATGTCCCGGAACAAATTGCGTAAACGAGTTGACAATAGCGATGATCGGTTTTCCTATCTGATCTTCTTTCATTCCGTTGGCTCGCCACAAAGCTCTTGCTCCGGCCATTCTGCGTCCTTGTGTGCTGGTTGCACTATGTAATAGGTGCTTCATCTCTCTTATTGTTTTATATACAAAAAGACCTTTCTGTTATATGAAGAAAGGCCTTTTACTTTATTTCTTAATTTATGTTGTACACATAAAGTAACTACATACCTTTCTTCTTTTACTCCCTCACGACGACATCGAGTAGAGATAAACCAAGAAGGTTAATGATATGTAGAATAATACTAATCATAATCGTTATCTGTATTACATTTTCATTTTGTATTACGGTGCAAAGGTATAGGTTTCATTTTATATTCCAAATAAAATAGTAGAAAAAAAACATTGATAGTGAAAAAATATTATATATAAGTCTGTTTTGATGATAAATTATTATAAAATGAATTGTTCTTAATTTTAAATCTTGTTGGGGATTTTATTCGGTATGGATAAGAATGGTTTTCAGGAGATTTGAGTTCTCAAATCGGTTCTTGGTTTTTATCTGTATTTTAAAAGCCTGTTTGAATTTTGTACGAACGGTTTTGAATGATGTTTTTGAGAAAGTTTTTCTGTTTCGATAAAGAACATAATGGGCTACGTGGCGTGCAGAAATGAGAAAACAGACCGAGAAGAACCTCAAAAAGTCCGGATAATGATCTTTATATTGGAAAATTTAAATTGACTCTACGTGTTAAAGAGGTTGAGTTTTGTCGTTGGCGACATATTTTTGAGTTGTTACTTTTGTGTGTAAGACAATATTTCTGTACGTTTGTAAGAAAATTTCGGAGTTATATCTGTTTTCGGATAGAGTAAAAATATGAGATATTGCCGCCTTTTGTTTTATTTGTTCGGATTATTGCTTGTTGCGTCTTGCAATACGACTCGGCATGTAGGAGAGGGACAGTATCTTTTGAATAAGGTAAATGTTACTTCTGATAGCAAGGATGTGAAATCATCGGAACTGAAATCGTATATAAGGCAAGAACCGAATCATAAGACTTTCGGTTTAGTAGGGCTTCCTTTGTTTTTCTATAATCTTTCGGGAGATAAAGATACACGCTGGAATAGGTGGTTGAGAAAGGTTGGGACGCCGCCGGTGATTTATGATCCGGATTTGACGGAAAAGTCCCGCTTGGAGATTACGAAAGCTTTACGCAATCGGGGATATGAAAATGCTGTGGTGACGGTAGATACTGTTGCTCGGAAAAAAAAGATGAAAGTTCGTTATCGAGTTAAGCCGGGAAAACCATACCATATTGAAAATATAACTTATAATATTCCTAATGACAGTATTGCTCGTATTATATTAGCTGATACTTCGGCTTTTTTATTGAAGAAGGGGGCTGTTTTTGATCGGAACTTATTGGAACAGGAACGTCAGCGTATTTCTAATTTATTAAGGAATAGGGGGTATTATGCTTTTAATAAAGAGTATATAACTTATACGGCCGATACGACGTTACGGAATCATGAAGTAGATTTGGAACTTAATTTAATGCCTCCTTTGGTACAAGATACCGGGCGTTCGGATATGGTATTTAGCAGACATGAAGTATATCATATCCGGAATGTTTATTTTATGACCGATTATAATCCGATGAATATTGAGCAGGATTTGCGTTTTAATGTAAAAGATACGGTCGATTATAAAGGTTTTAGGATATTTTACGGGAATAAGAAATATCTGAAACCGGCTACTTTGGTGGAAAATTGTTATATACGTCCCGGAATGCGTTATAGTAATAGAGCGGTGGATAATACATTTTCTGCATTCGGTCGTCTTCGGGTGGTTAAATATGTCAATATACAATTTTATCCTCTGAATATTGACGGAAAACCTGTTTTGGATTGTTATATTTTGTTGACTGAAGGCAAGCCTCAGACGATTTCTGTAGATGTTGAAGGCACTAATTCGGCGGGTGATTTGGGTTTTGCTCTCGGTTTGACGCATCAGCACCGGAACATGTTTCATGGATCGGAAACATTTACGACCAAATTAAGAGCGGCTTATGAAAGTCTTTCGGGAGATTTGGGCGGACTTTTAAATGATAATTATCTTGAGTTGGGTGCGGAGGTCGGAATTTCATTTCCGAAATTTCTTTTTCCTTTTGTCAGTCCGGCGGTGCGTCGGCGTATGCGTGCGACAACCGAATTCACATTAAATTTCAATTATCAGCAACGCCCCGAATACACTAGAGTGATTGCAGGAGGCGGATGGAATTATAAATGGTATAGCCATAATAATATGTATCGGCATCATCTCGACTTGGTAGATATTAGCTATATTTATTTGCCGAAGACGACCGAACGGTTTATCAGTAATCTTGACAGTATTGCTTCGAGTAACCCTTTGTTGAGGTATAGCTATGAAAACCATTTTATTATGCGATCTTCTTATGTTTTTTATCAATCGAACTTGAGGCCGGGGATAAAAAAAATATCCGGAAATATTTATACTTTACGAGCAGCAGGAGAAATAGCGGGAAACTTGCTATATGGTATATCTAAACTCACCGGACATAAGCCGGGCGAATATGGTGAATATAGCATATTGGGAATTCGTTATGCACAGTATGCAAAAGCGGATTTGGACTACGCTTATACTATTTTGTTTAATGAGCGCAATTCGTTAGCCTTACATGTAGGAGCGGGGATTGCAGTACCGTACGGAAATTCTGAAATGTTGCCTTTTGAAAAACGTTATTTTTCAGGTGGTGCTAATAGTGTAAGAGGTTGGTCGGTCAGAGGTCTCGGTCCGGGACGTTATAAAGGAACAAACCCTATGACTGATTTTATGAATCAGTGTGGGGATATTCGATTAGATATGAATGCGGAGTATCGTAGTAAGTTAATTTGGAAACTTGAACTTGCGGCATTTTTAGACGCAGGAAATATCTGGACTATACGAAATTATCCATCACAACCCGGAGGTAAATTCCAATTGAAATCGTTTTATAAAGAGATTGCAATGGCTTATGGCCTGGGAATGAGATTAGATTTCAATTATTTTATTTTACGCCTTGATTTGGGTATGAAATTATATGATCCGTCTGTTGTCGATAAAAGTAAATGGGTGATTACATACCAAAACTTCGGTCGGGATGCGACTTTGCATTTTGCTGTGGGATATCCGTTCTGATGGATACGTAAAAAATACAGTTATCATATTTTGGAAATATGATAAAAAACATTACCTTTGCATCGCTTTTGAACAAAAAGTAAAGGCCGGTCGGGTAGCTCAGCTGGATAGAGCAACAGCCTTCTAAGCTGTGGGTCCTGGGTTCGAATCCCAGCCCGATCACGAGGGAGATTCTAAAAGAGTCTCCCTTTTTTGTTATAATCAGATGCCAGTTTTTTTCTTTTGCTTGTTTTGATCGTTGTTTATTGATCTTTTATGGAAAACTTTGAGTGTTATCTATCGGTTATTATATAGAAGATTTCGAGATAGAATTTCATAATTTTGTTTTTGATGGGATAAGGGCTATTAAGCAGGATTCCTGTATTTGAGATTAAACAGATTGTAAATATTTAAAAAGTAGATAAGATGGAAACATTTGACGATATCATTAAAGGGGATAAACCTGTATTGGTGGATTTTTTTGCGACATGGTGCGGCCCGTGTAAGGTGTTGAGTCCGACGGTCGAGGCATTGGGGAAGGAGCTGGCGGGACAAGTGCGTGTCCTTAAAATTGATGTAGATAAGAACGAGGCACTTGCCAGACAGTTGAGGATTCAATCTGTACCCACTTTGATCATCTTCAAGAAAGGTGAGATCATATGGCGCTCTTCCGGCGTGATGGACTACGGAAGCCTTTTACAGAAGGTGCAAAGCTATATTGATTAAAAGCCGTTCATCGGGATCAATACCGTCGGGATCAATAAAAGGAATCCAAGGATCACTAGGACAAGGATGAACTTCCATGCCCATTTGAACCATTTATCATACGGGATACGGCTTACTCCTAGAACCGCTATCAGGACACCTGATGTGGGAGTTATCAGGTTCGTGAAGCCATCGCCAAACTGAAAGGCCATGACGGTGGCCTGCTTGGATAAACCGATCAACTCCGAGAATGGGGCCATGATAGGCATGGTAAGGGCCGCTTTGGCGCTTCCGGAAGGAATAACTAAATTGATAAGCGTTTGAATAACGTACATCATCCCGACCGTAGCTACTTGTCCCAAACCTTCCATCCCTTTCGCTAGGTTAAAGAGAATCGTATCGATCACTTTACCGTCTTGCAGGATTACGATAATACCTCCAGCCAAGCCAACGACTAAGGCGGCGCTCATAATATCCTTGCAGCCCTCTAAAAATAGTTTCACAAGCTCATTCGGATTGCGTCCATTGGCAATTCCCGCCGCTATGCCCAAGGCGATGCCCCAGCCCACCGACCCTTGCACAAGCGCGATTTTCTGGATGACGCTGAG